>DATCMI010000001.1:0-370000 GCA_036563485.1 Sphingomicrobium sp.
CATCGATTATGTCGAGCTGCCGACCGCGACCGCGCATGAGCTGACGCGCGCCTTCTACTCAAAGGCGTTTGGTTGGCAGTTCGCGGAATATGGGCCGACCTATTCGGCGACGACCAATGGCACGACCGACGTCGGCCTCCAGGGGGATCCGTCGGATGCCCTTTCGGCGCCGCTGCCGGTGATCCGGGTCGAAGACCTCGAAGCTGCGTTCGACGCGGTCTCGAAGTCGGGCGGCGTCATCGCCAAGCCGATCTTCTCCTTCCCTGGCGGGCGGCGCTTCCACTTCATCGATCCGTCGGGCAGCGAACTCGCGGTCTGGAGCGAGACCTAGCGGCTGAACTGCGCCCACGGGTGGGCGCCGAGACGTTCCGCTACGGTATCGACGCGCGGTTCACTCCCGAGATAGATGGCGAGCCCGCCGGTATGGCGGAGCGCCGCGGAATCGAGCTTCAGCCAGCGGGCGACGCATCCGCGAGGTAGCCGGCGTGATGAGACGACGATGTCCGCCTTGGCACAGGCGCGGGTGATCGTTGTCCAGTCGATGCGCGTTGCCGACCGGGTCCCGAGCAGGCGCCACTGCGCCCCTCCCCTGAGCAGTAGCGCGACGCAGGCGTCGCGCGAGCAGGCGCTGAACTGTTGCGCGTCAAGGCTCGCGGGTTCGCCGTCGAAGCCGGAGGCCTCGGCAACGAGGCTGCGGACATAGTCGCCGGCGCGGTCGCGCAAGAGCAAAGGGCGGCCATTTTCAACCACCGCCACATGCATGCCGTCGCCGGTGACCAGCAGGTCGGGCGCTGGCGCAAGGGCGGCACCAAGGGCGCCCACCGCCACCGGCATCATCCCGAGAAGCCGCAGACGCGTGTTCCACAAGCACAGCCAGATCCCTCCGGCGACCATCAGCGCAAACGACCAGGTGGGCATCGACGGCGTGAGGAAGACGGCGCCGCTGGTCCCGGAGACCGCATGTGCGACGCTGAGCAGCGCTTCGATCGCATGGCGGCACAGCCACCAGAATGGCGCACCCCAACCCAAAGGGTCGAAAGCGAGCGCCAGCGCCTCGGTCGGCATGATGACGAAGGTCGTCATTGGGATGGCGACGATGTTGGCGAAGACGCCGTAAAGGCCGGAACGGTGGAAGTGGTAGAGTGCGATCGGAGCCAGAGCAGCTTCGACCACCAGGCCGGTCGCGACCAGCCCGAGGAGGCCGCGGCCGAAGCGCTTGACGGGTCCCTCGTCGCGGCGCTGGAGCAAATTGCGCGCCCATTTCGTCGAGTGGAGCGCAACGATTGCGGTGACCGCGCCGAAGCTCATCTGAAAACTTGCGCCGGCCAGTGCCTCGGGGCGGAACAGCAGCACCAGCAGCGCGCCGGTGGCGATCAGGCGAAGGCTGAGGGCGTCACGGCCAAGCGCAATGCCGAGCAGCACGAGCAAGGCGGCGACGCAGCTGCGCACCGTCGGCACCTGCGCGCCGGTCAGCAATGTGTAGCCGACGCCCGCCGCGGCTGCGACGGCCGCCGAGACCAGCACCAGGTTGAAGCGCAGCGCCAGCCGCTCGCTAAGCGCGAGAAGCTTCAGGCTGAGCAGCATCGCAAAGCCGACGACCGCTGCGATATGCAAGCCGCTGACCGACAGCAGGTGTGTGAGCCCCGAGCGGCGCATCGCTTCGGCATCCTCCTTCAGCACCGCATTCTGGGCGCCGGTCGCGAGGGCGACCCCGATCCCCGCCGGTCCTTCGGCCAAGCGGCTTTCGATATGCCGGCGCAGGTTGTCGCGGGTGCCGTCCAGCCCGCGCGCCTGTCCCGGCTTGAGCACCGTCACGGGTCCGAGCGCCTTGCCGACTGCGCCGATGCGCCAGAACCAGGCATCGCGGGCGAAATCATAAGTGCCGGGCAGCGCCATGGGCGGCGGCGGCGCGAGCCGCGCCTTGGCGCTGATCACCGCCCCGCGTGCAAGGCCAGTTGGTGCTTTGTGCTCGTCGAGCGAGAGACGGATGCGCGGCGGAAGTTCGTTCCCGTTGGGGCGCACCGTGAGCCGGACGCTATCGCGCGCGGCAAGGTGGTCGACGGCTTCGACCGTGCCGCTGACCTTCGTGACCACAGGGCGTTCGAGCCGCGGCTGCGCGACATAGGCTGCGCGCGCCCAGATGAGCCCGCAGCCGATCGCGGCGGCCAAGGCGAACCAGCCGAGTGCTAGACCGGCCCGGCCCTGCCCAAGCACAAAGCCGCCGAGCGCCAGCCCGGCAGCGACGAGAAGGAAGGAAAGCCATTGATTGGGGGCATCGAGGGCGAACCAGGCGGCGATGCCGCAGCCGAGGCCGACGACAACCCAGGGCGGAAGCTGCGTACGCTCCGCCTCGAGGAGCGTCTCCAGCCGCTCCGCAGCCGCGGAAAACCGCGCCTTCCAATAGCCCCGAGCCCGCTGTGGAAGAGCAGCTTCCCCTATGTTAGGGGCGCTCGTCCATTGCATTGCAGAAGAACCAAGAGAGGAAAGCGCGCCTCAGCGCAAGCATGAGTTCACGTCCCACAGATCAGCGGCCGGTCGTCACACGTTTCGCCCCCTCGCCCACGGGAATGCTTCACATCGGCAACGCCCGCACGGGCCTGTTCTCATGGCTCTACGCGCGCCACCACGGCGGCAAGGCGCTGCTGCGGATCGAGGATACCGACAAGGCGCGGTCGACGGACGAGGCGATCGCGGTGATCCTGGACGGGCTGCGCTGGCTCGGCATCGATTGGGACGGGCACGAATATTATCAGTCGCAATTTTGGGCGCGCCATGCGGAAGTCGCCCACCGCCTGCTCGAGCGCGGCCACGCCTATCGCTGCTACATGACGCAGGAGGAGCTCGCCGCGCAGCGCGAGACGGCGCAGCGCGACCGCAAGCCGTTCCGGATCGAAAGCCCGTGGCGCGACACCGCGGACGAGCAGGCCGACAAGCCGTTCGTTATTCGGCTGAAGGCGCCCCGCGAGGGCGAGACGGTGATCGACGACCTCGTCCAGGGTACGGTGTCGGTCCAGAATGCGGAGCTCGACGATTTCGTCCTTCTGCGCTCCGACGGGACCCCGACCTATATGCTGGCCGTAGTCGTCGACGACCATGACATGGGCGTCACCCACATCATCCGCGGCGACGACCATCTCAACAATGCCTTCCGCCAGCTGGCGATCATCCGCGCCATGGGCTGGCCGGAGCCGACCTATGCCCACATTCCGCTGATCCACGGCCCGGACGGCGCCAAGCTGAGCAAGCGGCATGGGGCGATGAGCGTCGCCGATTATCGCGACGAGCTCGGGATCCTGCCCGAAGCCTTGTTCAACTATCTGCTTCGCCTCGGCTGGGGGCATGGCGACGACGAGATCATCAGCCGCGAGCAGGCGATCGAGTGGTTCGACCTGCCCCAAGTCGGCAAGTCGCCGTCGCGCTTCGACTTCAAGAAGCTGGAGAGCCTCAACGGCCATTATATGCGCGAGGCCGACGATCAGCGGCTCGCGGACCTGATCGCGCCGAAGCTCGGCATCGGTGAGGAGCAGCGCGCGCTGCTGGTCAAGGCAATGCCGGAGCTCAAGACGCGCGCGAACACCGTGCCGCAACTTGCGGACAGTGCAGGCTTTTTGTTCACCGAACGGCCGCTCCGCGTCGACGACGCCGCCGCGGCGCTGCTGACGCCGGACGCCCGCGGCCTGCTTGCTGCCGCACACGGCAAGCTTGCCGCGCTTGCGGAGTGGGACGGAGCATCGTTAGAGGCAGCCATCCGCGACGTTGCGGAGGCGGGCGGCGTTAAGCTCGGCAAGCTCGCCCAGCCGCTTCGCGCCGCGCTTACCGGGCGCACGACCTCGCCCGGGATTTTCGACGTTCTCGCGCTGCTGGGCAGGGACGAAGCCCTCGCCCGCATCGCCGACCAAATGGAGCCTGCAGAATGACCGATCAAAGCGTGACGTTGAAAACGCCGGGGGGAGATCATGATTTCCCGGTCCTGGACGGCACCGTCGGGCCGGAAGTGGTCGATATCCGCAAGCTGTACGGCGACACGGGGATGTTCACCTACGACCCCGGCTTCACCTCGACCGCGAGCTGCGAGAGCAAGATCACCTATATCGACGGTGAAAAGGGCATCCTCCTCCACCGCGGCTATCCGATCGACCAGCTCGCCGAGCAGTCGACCTTCATGGAAGTCGCCTACCTGCTGATCCACGGCGAGCTGCCGAAGAAGGCGGAGCTCGAATCCTTCAACTACACCATCAGCCGCCACACGATGGTCCACGAGCAGCTGGCGACCTTCTTCCGCGGGTTCCGGCGCGACGCCCACCCGATGGCGATCATGTGCGGCGTGGTCGGGGCGCTGTCAGCCTTCTACCACGACAGCACCGACATCACCGATCCCGAGCAGCGGATGATCGCGTCGCACCGGCTGATCGCCAAGATGCCGACGCTGACGGCGATGGCGTTCAAGTACAGCCTGGGGCAGCCGTTCATGTACCCCCAGAACAACCTGTCCTATACTGGCAACTTCCTGCGCATGACCTTCGGCGTCCCGGCCGAGCCGTATGAGGTCAACCCGATCATCGAGCGGGCGATGCGGCGGATCTTCATCCTTCACGCCGACCATGAGCAGAATGCGTCGACGTCGACGGTGCGGCTGGCGGGGTCGTCTGGAGCCAATCCGTTCGCCTGTATCGCGGCGGGCATCGCCTGCCTGTGGGGCCCAGCGCATGGCGGCGCCAACGAAGCGGCGCTGAACATGCTGCGCGAGATCGGCGACGTGAAACGCATCCCGGAATATATCGCCCGCGCCAAGGACAAGGACGATCCGTTCCGGCTGATGGGCTTCGGCCACCGCGTCTACAAGAATTTCGACCCGCGCGCGAAGGTGATGAAGGCGACTGCCGACGAGGTGCTGAAAGAGCTCAACATCTCCGACCCGGTGCTCGATGTCGCCAAGGAGCTCGAGCATATCGCGCTCAACGACGATTATTTCGTCGAGAAGAAGCTCTATCCGAACGTCGATTTCTATTCCGGCGTGATCCTCAATGCGATCGGCTTCCCGACCGACATGTTCACCGCTTTGTTCGCGCTGGCGCGGACGGTCGGCTGGGTCGCGCAGTGGAACGAGATGATCGCCGACCCAGCGCAGAAGATCGGCCGTCCGCGGCAGCTCTACGTCGGTGCGCCGCAGCGGGACTATGTCCCCGTCGACCAGCGGAGCTAGGCCGCCGGCAAGGTCAGCGTGAAGCGGGCGCCCTCGCCCGCGCTGCTGTCGAGGGTCACGTCGCCGCCCATCGAGCGAGCCAGGCGGCGGGAGATGGCGAGGCCGAGGCCCGTGCCGCTCGCCTGGGCGTCGCCGCGCTCGAAGCGCTCGAAGATCCGCTGCTCGTCGCCGGGCGAAATGCCCGGGCCCTCGTCGCTCACGGTGACGGAGGCCGTCCCGGCGGTGCTGGCGAAGCTCAGCCGCACCGTGCCCCCCTCGGGCGAATGGCGAAGCGCGTTGACGATCAAGTTGACGACGATCTGGATGACGCCGCGCTCCTGACCGCGCACGCGGAGCGGCCGCGGCTGGCCGAGATCGATGGTCACGCCCCGCTCCTCCGCAGAAGATTCGAGCATGATGACCGCTTCGGCGCTGAGGCCGGCGAGATCGACCACGTCGTGGCCCTGCGACGGGTCCTCGCTCATCGAGCGAAGCACCGACATCAGGTGCCGGGCTGCCGACGCAATGTCGTTGCCGTAGCTCGCATAATCCTCGCGCAGCGGCCCATCGGCGCCGGCGGCGATCCTGTCGGCCGTCTCGATGATCCGGTCCACGGGTGAACGAAGCAGCTCGTCCAGCTCACCGTCGAAGGCGAGCCCGTGCCGCGCCGGTGCATGCGCCGCCTGCTCGGCGACAGCCTTGCCGCGAAAACCGGCGAATGCGCCGTCGGCCCCCGTGACCACGTCGCCGCTGAGGACGAAGGCGGTGCCGCGGTCGTGCCTGCTCCGCGCCCGTTGGCCGGAGAAGCCGCGGCGGGTCGCGGCGGCAGCGATGAGCGGCATGTCCCCGTCTTCGCCTTCCTCCAGCCGGACGAGGCAGGTGAGCGGCGCCCCTGCGGCTTCGAGCGGATCGACGCCGAGCCGCTCGGCAAGACCTGGGGAAAGAGCGATGATGCGCAGTTCCTCGTCGGCGCTCCACTCGTCGGCGCTCGGCGAGGCTGTGGCATCGCCACCGCCGCCGAGGATTGCGGCAAGCCGAGGCGCGGCCGGCGGACGCACCGTCCAGCCTTCCAGCGTCAGCAGGATCTGGTCGCCGTCGGGAGCGGCGCTTACCCAGAGTTCGACATCATGGTCGGCAGCGGCGGCGATGGCCGGCCGCGAAACCGCCGTGCCCAACGTCCGTGCGAGATCCGCGACAGCGGCGACCTGCGGCAGCGCGAGCTGCTTGCCCATTCCTGAGCCGGCCTCCCGCTGCAGCGCCTCCAGCTCCGGGTCGGCGGACACCAGGCGCCCTCCGGCATCAAGGCGGCCCACCACGGCACGCGGCTCTGAAGGCACGCTAGCCATGCCGGCCACTCAGTGCGTCGACCGCAGCGCGATAATGGGGCGAGGCGGCAAGCCAGTTGCGGGCCGCGGCGACCTCGTCTGCGTGGAGGTTGTCGAATTCGGCGATCGCGGCGGCCGGATCGTCCATGCCTAGCAGGTCGCCGATGCTCGCCAGAATGGCGGCAGCCAAGTCGCGCGAGAATGAGGCGCATCGCAGGAGTCGCGCCAGCCGTCCCGCTTCGCCGGAGAGGAGTTCGGCGATGGCAATTCCTGGCGCGATCTCGGCGCGAAGGCCGATGGCGCCGGCAAGGAAGGCGACCTCGCCTTCCTGCGCCGCGGCGGCCAGGAGTTCGTCGCTCAGCGCGTCGGCGGCGACCAAGGCGCGCAACAGTCGGGCGGTGAGCACATCGCTGCTGCGGTCGGCGTCGTGCCGGTGCAGCAGCTGCGCCACCGCCGACCCGAGCTCCGCGTCGGCATCTTCGGCGCTGCCGCGGACGGCAACATCGTGCCGCATGACGGCGGCGACTGCGGCGGCGAGGCGGGAGGCGAGGTCCGGCGGAAGGTCGTCGAATGCGAGCAGGCATTGGCCGAAGCGGTCGCGCCTGCGGCCCTGCCCGAGGATCAAGCCCATGGCGGCGGCCGCGACCCCTGCGTCCTGATGACTGACCAAAGCCTGGAGTGCACGCGCACCGCGACGGCCGCTGCGCGCCCGGGCGGCGGAGCCGATCCGCTCCTCGTCCGCGCGGCGCAGGAGGAGGGCGATCAGCTCGGGCTCGTCGAGCAGGCCCGAGCGGGTCAGGGCTTCCACGAGAGACGTCTCGTCATCGTTGGCTCCGGCCCGGCCGACCGGCAGCGCGGCGCGCAGGTCGGCGGCGATGTCGCCGATCAGGCA
Source organism: Sphingomicrobium sp. (assembly GCA_036563485.1). Lineage (NCBI taxonomy): Bacteria > Pseudomonadati > Pseudomonadota > Alphaproteobacteria > Sphingomonadales > Sphingomicrobiaceae > Sphingomicrobium > Sphingomicrobium sp. The sequence continues at coordinate 7,400 of DATCMI010000001.1, forward strand.
ATGGAGCATTGCGGTCATCAGCGCCCGTTCCTGCTCCGTCAGGCGCTCTGCCGGGGGGAGGAAGAAATCGGCGCGGACGGTGTCCAGCCGCTCGCAGCCCGCGGCGCGTGCAGGCGCACTGCGCCCGGCTGCGGGCGCTGCGATCGGCCATTCTTCCGGCATCATCTCGGCCCGCGTTTATCCGATTTGAGTTAACTTGCGGTCAATTGGACGAATTGTGCCGCACGTGCTGGATGATGAAAAAGGAGATCGCCGCGTAAGCGAGAAGGCCGATCAGATAGCTGTTCCATGCCCCGGCGAGGGCGAATGGGACAGCGGCGACGATCGCGCTGCGGCGCGAGATCAGCCATAATTCGGTGTCGGGCATGCCGGTGCGCTCGAGCCGCGCGGCTTCAGCGAAAGCGGCGGCTGCGGCGGCAGTCACGAGTGCCCCCCAGCCCCCGAGCCCGCGCATTTCCCACCATCCGAGCGCAAGCAGGGCGATCCCGGCGGCGGGCCATAGGGCCCGGCGGCTAAGCAGCCGCACCGGGAGCGGGCGAAGGCGAAGCGCCGCAAGGCGGCTGGCGATGAGGTCGAGCGGAAGGCCGAGGATCAGGAGGATAAGCCCGGCGCCGAGCCATCCCTTGATGAAGCAGAAAGCGGCGACGAGAGTCAGCGCGACCGCACCCCACATCAGCCATAACGGCGGGACCCGCTGCTTCATCAGTAGCTCGGTCGCGAATTCCTCGATTGGCGGGAGCAGGTACCGGCTGACCCAATCAGGGCGCGCGCCGCGGGAGCCGACGAGCAGGCGGCGCTGGAAATCCTGGAGATCCTCGGCGCTGTCGGCGAGCAAGGGATCGCCGCCGAGCTCGCCGGACGAGACCCGCCGCGCGCCTTCCTGGATCGTCCGGCGCAACAAGGTCGATTGAAGGTCCCAGTCGCCGAGCATCGCCGCCGTCGAGGCGAGCAGGTTCGAATCGACCACCGCCACCCCTGCCCAGCGGGCTTCGGCGTCGATGCGCTCGAACATGGCATGGGCTTCGTCGTCGGGCACTGTGGCGATGGCGGGTTCCGCTTCCTCGGCAAGGCTCGCAACGAGGTCCGCGGGAGGAGCGACGCCATCGCCGATGAGGAGGATGGTCGATCCAGCTTCGAACCGGCTGACGGCTTCGCGAACGTCGCTGCAGGGAATTACGCCGACGCCGTCAAGGCGGAGACGCTCGAATGCGTCCTGCAGCGCCTGCGGCACCCGCTCGACGACAATGATGATGGGGGCGGCGCCGGCGGCGACGGCGCAGCGCACCTGATATTCGATAAGCGTGCGGCCGGACAGCGGGAGAAGCGCGCGCAGCCCCCCGCTATCGTCTTCCTGATAGGCGCCGATCAGCGCGCCGACCGCCATTCGCATCCCTCCCCGTCGAAAACCCTCTCTAATCGCTTTCTTGCCCCTTCAAAGGTGGTAAACTGTTTCTTGCGATGACACCCACCCCACAGCGCGCCGAACCCCTGCAAGCGGACCCGCACGCAGGCGAGCCCCTCGAACTCACGAGTGCGGAGGCTTACGACTCGCTGGCTGCGGAGGAGCAATGGCTCGAAGCGCCGCGAGCGGCCGAGGACCGCAACGCTGGCGGCCGGCAGGTGCTCGGCATCGCGCTCGCCGTCCTTGCGGCGCTGTGGCTCGCTTATGCGGCATGGTCCGCGGGACGGACCCTTGCCGGGCAGCCGCTCAGTTCGCCGCTGCTGGCGCAATGGCTGGCGGTGGCGACCGGGCCGCTGGCGCTGCTCGGCCTGCTGTGGCTGATCTTCGGGCGGACGCGGCGCAAGGAAGCCGAGCGGTTCACCCGTTCGGTCGTGGCGATGCGCTCGGAGGCGCGCTCGCTGGAGGCGCTGCTCGCGGTTCTTTCACAACGCATCAACGATAGCCGCGCCGATCTGACCATGATGGCGCAGCACCTGATGCAGCTCGGCGACGATGCGACGGGCAAGCTCGGCGGCATTACCCAGCAGTTCGACACCAGCAGCGAGCGGCTGAAGCGTCACGGCGACGCACTCGACCGCGCCGCCGAATCGGCGCGCAATGACATCGGCGTCCTGCTCGAAGACCTGCCGCGCGCCGAAGAGACGACGCGCCGCCTGTCCGAGCAGCTGCGGTCCGTGGCCAGCGATTCGGCCGAGAAGACGGCGGCTTTCGGCGAGCAGGTGGACCAGCTGTCGGCACGCACGCGGGATGCGGAGCAGATGATTTCCGAAGCCACGGACCGCCTGGCCGTCCGCCTGTCCGAGATCGAGACGGCCGGGGCGAGCGCCGGCGAACGGGTCGGCGAAGCGGAAGCCGTCATGGCCAGTACGCTCGACACCTTGCTCGATCGGACCGCCGCGACGCTGGACGAAGTCAGGGCGGGGATCGACGTGCAGGCGAGTGCTGTTGCGTCGCTGGTCCAGCAGGCCTCGGCCGGGATCGGCCGGGCCGGCACCGAAGCATCGGAGTCGCTCGCGTCCAACCTCGCCCGCGCCAACACCTCGCTCGAAATGCTGTCCAGCCGCGTCGCCGAACAGGATCAGGCCTCGCAGCAGATGATCGCCGAGATCGAGCGCGGGCTGGCGCTCATCGACGAAAAGTTCAGCGAACTTGCGAGCCATGGCGACGAACGCGCCAACCGCTTCCTTGAATCACTGACACGCGCGCGCACCGAGCTCGACACGCTGGCCGGCCAGGCAAGCAGCCAGGACCAGGCGATCGGCGCGGTAGCCGAGCGCACTGCGTCGCTGCGCGAGACTGTGGACCGGCTGACCGACGAGATCCGCGACAATCTGGGCAGCGCCATCGGCGAAGCGCAGGGCGGCGCCGACCGGCTGTTGCAGGCGGCGGGCGCAATGCGGCCGGAGATCGGCTGGCTGCGCGATGCCGCTGTGGAGGTGGACGAACGGATCGCCCGCACGGGCCAGGGTATCGTCGAGCATCAGGACGCGCTTGCCGCCCTGCTCAGCCAGGTAGACGACGGCGTCGGGACGTCGACGGCGCGACTGGAAGAGCTCGCCTCCGCCATCATCGAAGCCCGCGCCGAAGCTGGGATCCTGGCGGCGGAAACCGGACCGTCGCTGGTCAGCGCCCTGGTCCAGGTCAAGGAAGCCGCTGCCCATGCCGCCGAGCGGGCGCGCGAAGCGATTGAATCAGTCATTCCGGCGAGCGCAGGCAAGCTTTCGGAGGAGACCCGCGCGGCGCTGGAACGCGTCATCCGCGAAAGCATCGAGGATCGCCTGGCGGAAGTCGAAACGGTGGCAGCGCGCGCGGTCGAGTCCGCCCGCAGCGCATCGGACCGTTTGACCCAGCAGATGCTGACGCTCGGCCAGAGCGCGGCGGCGCTAGAGGCGCATGTGGAGGAGACGAAGAAGGAGCAGCGCGAGAAGGACAGCGAAGCCTTCGCGCGGCGCGTCTCGCTATTGATGGATTCGATGAACTCGGCGGCGATCGATGTCGGCAAGATCCTGTCCGACGAGATCGACGACAAAGCGTGGGATTCCTACCTCAAGGGCAATCGCGGGGTCTTCACGAACCGCGCAGTGCGCCTGATCGGGGGCAGCGAAAGCCGCGCCATCCGTGCGCATTACGAGAGCGACATCGAGTTCCAGCGGTCGGTCAACCGCTACGTCCACGATTTCGAAGCCATGCTTCGGCGCGTGCTCGCCGAGCGCGATGGCGGGATGATCGCGGTTACACTGATGTCGTCGGACATGGGCAAGCTGTACGCCGCTCTGGCGCAGGCGATCGACAAGCGCCGCTGAAGCGTCGCCTAATTGTAGAAGTCGAGGTCCTCGGCGGTGATCCAGCCAAAGTTCCAGTTCGCATAATATAACGCGAAGAAGACCAGCGCGAGCAAGGCTGCCTTGAGGAAGTGGCGCTTGGCGTCGAAATGGTGCGGCGCGCTGTCGGCCTGGCCCGGCACCCTTTCCGCCCCGACCTCCTCCGTCGTCCGCACCCCGAACGGCAGCAGCAGGAACGCGCTTGCCGCGAAGAACAGCAGGTAGATGGCAAGGATCGAGGTGAGCTTCATGCCGCGACTTGAAGCAGCATCACCTCGACCATCGGCTTCTTGCCGGTCCACAAGGTCGCGCAGCGGCGGACGGCCAGGCGGACGGCTTCGCGGACCTTGTCCTCGTCCGAACCGGGGCTCCATGCCCGCGTCGCGGCGTCCGCCGCATCAGCGATGAAGTCGTCGCGATCCTCCTCGACCGGGACTCCGAACGGGCGAATCATCGGCTTTCCGGCAAGCTGGCCGTTACGACCGACCGGCAGGGCAACCGCGATCAAGCCGCCAAAGCCGATCTTGCGCCGCTCGTTGACGGTCGCGCCTTCCGCCGGGAGGATCACGTCGCCGTCGAGCACCAATTGGCCGACCCGCACTTCGTCGATCTTCTTCGGCTCGCCCGGCGCGAGGCGAACGACATCGCCATTCTTCTGAACGACGGTGTGCGGAACGCCATGGGCGAGCGCGACACGCGAATGTTCGTTGAGGTGGCGCGCTTCACCGTGGACCGGGATGACGATGTTCGGGCGAACCCAGTCGTACATCTGTTCCAGCTCGGGGCGGCCCGGGTGCCCGGACACGTGGACATGGGCCTGGCGCTCGGTGACGATGTTCACGCCGAGGTCGGACAGCTGGTTCATGATCCGACCGATCGCCACCTCGTTCCCGGGGATGATCCGCGACGAGAAGATCACCGTATCGTCCCTGCCGAGCTTCAGATCGTGGTTGCCCGACGCGATGCGGCCGAGCGCGGCGCGCGGCTCCCCCTGCCCGCCGGTCGCGATGACCAGGACTTCGCTCTTCGGCAGGCGCATCGCTTCATCGAAGCTGATCGGCGGCGGGAAATCGCGGAGGTAGCCGGTCGATTGCGCGACGCGGAGGATACGGTCGAGCGAGCGGCCGGCGACGCAAACCTTCCGGCCCGCCTCCTCCGCGACCCTGCCGATCGTCTCTAATCGCGCGGCGTTGGAGGCGAAGGTCGTCACCAGCACGCGGCCCTTGGCCTTGCGCACCTGCTCCAGCAGGCCCGGTCGCACACTTTCTTCCGATCCCGACGGCGCGTTCTGAAAGACGTTGGTGGAATCGCACACCAATGCGAGAACGCCACGGTCGCCGATCTCCGTCAGCAGATCGGTATCGGCCTCGCTTCCGAGCACCGGCGCCTCGTCGATCTTCCAGTCGCCCGTGTGGAAGATGTTCCCGAACGGCGTTTCGATCAGCAGGCCGTTGCCCTCCGGGATCGAGTGGGACAGCGCTACGAAGGTGATGCGGAACGGCCCGACCTCGATCGTGCCGCCGCGTTCGACCGTGTTGAGCTTCACCCGGCCGGTGAGCCCTTCTTCCTCGAGCTTTCCGGCGATCAGCCCGGCAGTGAACGGCGTCGCGTAAAGCGGCGCCTTGAGCTCGTCCGCGAGGTACGGCAGCGCGCCGATATGGTCTTCGTGCCCGTGGGTGAGGACGATACCGGCAAGGCTGTCCTGCCGGTCCTCGATGAATTCGAGGTCGGGGAGGATGAGGTCGATCCCGGGATGATCCGGACCGGCGAAGGTCAGACCGAGATCGATCATGATCCACTGGCCCCGGCACCCGTAGAGATTGACGTTCATGCCGATCTCGCCCGAGCCGCCGAGCGCGAGGAACAGGAGTTCTTCTCCGGGGGTCATTGGTCGCTGGTCACCATGTCGTGCATCAGGCTCAAACCCTGGATCGTCAAATCGGGTTCAATCGCGTCGAACACTTGCGTGTGCTCGTTGAACAAGGCGGCCAGGCCGCCGGTCGCGACCACGGTCGCCGGACGCGCGAGTTCGTCCCTGATCCGCTGCGTCAGGCCTTCGAGCATCGCGACATAGCCCCAGTAGATGCCGATCTGCATCTGGCTTTGAGTCGTCCGCCCGATCACCGACCTGGTCTGGGCCGGCGCTTCAATCGCGATGCGCGGCAGCTTGGCAGCAGCGCTGACCAAGGCGTCCAGCGACAGGTTGATGCCCGGCGCGATAATGCCGCCGCGATAGGCGCCCTCTGGGCCGACCACGTCGAAGGTCGTCGCCGTGCCGAAATCGATCACGATCAGGTCGCCGGGATATTTCGCATGGGCGGCGATGGCGTTGAGGGCGCGGTCGGCGCCGACATTCTGCGGCTCATCGACATCCAGCTCGATCGGCCAGGCGGCTTTCCCCTGCCCCGCGACAAGCGCCTCGGCGTGGAAATATTTGTTCGCGAGCACCTGTAGGTTGTGGAGCGCGCGCGGCACCACCGTGCCGATCATCACTGCCGTCACGTCGGACTTCGAATAACCCTCGAGCTCCAGCAGCTGGTGGAGCCAGACCGCATATTCGTCCGCCGTCCGGCGGGGGTCCGTCGCGATGCGCCAGCGCGTCTTGATCTCGCCCGCGTCGACCAGCGCGAAGACGAGGTTGGTATTGCCGGCGTCGATGGCGAGCAGCATGGCCGCGCTCCTACCGGTGCTGCCGGCTGTTCACAACTCGACGTCCCCGGCGCGGACAATCTCCAGCGCGCCATTGTCGAGGCGGAGGCGAAGTGCGCCGTCTGGTTCGAGCCCGTCGAAGCGGCCGCTGATAGTCTCGGTCGGGCTGGCGTGGACGGTGAGCCGGGTGCCGAGCGGGTGGGCGCGCGCTTGCCAGGCTTGGGCGAGCAGTGCCGGGGCCGCCGTGCGCCACAGACCCAGCAGCCGGTCGAAGCTTCCGGCGAGCAAGGGCGCGAACGCTTCCGGCGCGATGCGGCCCGACAGGGAAGCGCATTCCCGGTCGGCAAGGATCGGCGCGGTCGCGAGGTTGACGCCTATGCCGACGACGACCCGGTCGGCGCTGCGCTCCAGCAGGATTCCGACGAGCTTGCGGCCGAGCAGCAAAACGTCGTTCGGCCATTTGAGCATCAGCGGCTCGCCGGGGAGCGCCAGGTCGATTGCTTCGATAACGGCCAGGCCGGCGACGAGCGAGAGCGTCTGCGGCGCGGGATCGCGGGGCCGGAGTTCGACCAAGGTGCTGCCGTAGAAGTTGCCGGGCGGAGAGACCCAGTCGCGGCCCTGACGGCCCCTGCCCGCTTCCTGTTCGCGCGCGAGGAGCCAATCGCCTTCGGCGGCGCTTAGGTCTGCCAGCAAGTCCTCGTTGGTCGAGCCGGTGCGCTCGACGATGCGAATGCGGCTCAGAACAGGGATCCGGCAGCGCGGTCGGTGATGGCGCTCAGCGGGCCGATCAGCAGGTATCCGAGCGGCGAGACGGCGATGGCGGCAATCAGGATCAGCGCGCCCTGCACCGGCTCACGGACCCGGGCGTAGGGCTCGGCGGGATCGTCGAAATACATCACCTTGACGATGCGCAGGTAATAATAAGCGCCGATGACGGTACCGAGGATCGCCGCGACCGCGAGCGCGATATAGCCGGCCTGGACCGCGGCGGTGAACACCAGCAGCTTAGGCCAGAAGCCGAACAAGGGCGGGATGCCGGCAAGGCTGAACATGAAGATGGCGAAGGCGGCGGCAAGGCCAGGCCGCGTCTGCGATAGGCCGGACAAGCTGGCGATGTCCTCGACCGGACGCCCTTCCGCGTCGCGCATCCACAGTACGCAGAGGAAGGCGCCGAGCGTCATCACGACATAGATGGCCATGTAGAACAGCACCGACGAGGTGCCCGCCGGGCCAGCGGCGGCGAGGCCGACCAGCGCGAAGCCGACATTGTTGATCGAGGAATAAGCGAGCAGGCGCTTGATGTTGGTCTGCCCGTAAGCGGCGACCGCCCCGAGGAAGATCGACGCGAGCGAGGCGAAGATCACGATCTGCCGCCATGCGTCGGTCGCCGGGCCAAGCGCCTCGATGCAGACGCGGACGGCGAGAAGGATCGCCGCGACCTTTGGCGCCGAGGCGAAGAAGGCGGTGACCGGCGTCGGCGCACCTTCGTAGACGTCCGGAGTCCACATGTGGAACGGTACGACGCTCGCCTTGAAGGCAAGGCCGGCGAGTACGAAGACGAGGCCGAACAGCATGCCGAGCGTCGGCGCGCCACGCTCGAACGCGGCGGCGATGCCGTTGAAGTTCGTCGTGCCGGTGAAGCCGTAGAGCAGCGAAATGCCGTAGAGCAGGATGCCGCTCGCAAGCGCGCCGAGCACGAAATATTTGAGGCCCGCTTCGGCCGAACGCTCGTCGCGGCGGCGATAGGAGGCGAGGACGTAGCCGGCGAGGCTCTGCAGCTCGAGGCCGACATAGAGCGTGACGAGGCTGGTCGCCGAGACCATCACGCTCATGCCGACGGTGCTGAAGATGATCAGCACGGCATATTCCGACGCATGTTCGGCGTGGCGGTCGAACCAGCCATGGGCGGCAATGATGGCGATCGCGGCCGCGGGGAACATGATCGCCTTGCCGAAGCTGGCGAACAGATCGGCGGTTACGAGGCCGTCGAACACGGGCCCGGCGTGCGAGGGCGCGCCGATCAGCGCCACGGTAGCGCCGATGAGCAGCGCGACGGCGAGCCAGCTGATCAGCGTCGAGCCGCGGCGGCCGGTAAACGCCGCCATCATCATCAGGACGATGCCGCCGATGGTCAGGATGATCTCGGGAAGGATCGGGGCGAAGCGCTCCATTAGTGGCCCGCCTCCATATGATGTTCCTCTCCGGCGCCATGCTGCGCGCCCTTGCCGAGTGTCAGTTTCGCGTCGCCCGGCGGCGCTACGGCCTCGAGCCGCTCAAGGACGCGGCCGACGTCGGCGCGGATCGGGCGCAGGAAGCTTTCCGGGTAGATGCCCATCCAGAAGACCGCCGCGGCGATTGGGGCGAGAAGCCACCATTCGCGCATATCGAGATCCTTCATCGCCGCCGCTTCGTTCGTGCGTGCGACGCCGAAGGCGATGCGCCAGTAGAGGAGAAGCATGTAGGCCGCGCCGAGGATGATGCCCGTGGTGGCGACGATCGCCGCCCAGCTCGACGCCTGATAGGTGCCGATCAGCGCCAGGAATTCGCCGACGAAGCCGCTGGTGCCGGGAAGACCGACGCTCGCCATGGTGAAGACCAGGAACAGCAAGGCATAGCCGGGCATGTTGTTGGCGACGCCGCCGTAGCGGTCGATCTCACGCGTGTGCATGCGGTCGTAGACGACGCCGACGCACAGGAAGAGCGCGCCCGACACCAGGCCGTGGCTGAGCATCACGATCATCGCGCCTTCGAGACCCTGGCGGTTCATCGCGAACAGGCCGAACGTTACGAAGGCCATGTGGGCGACGGACGAATAAGCGATGAGCTTCTTCATGTCGCGCTGCACGAGGGCGACGAGGCTGGTGTAGACCACCGCGATGCCGGACAGGACGAAGACCAACGGAATGAACTCGGCCGAGCCGTTGGGGAACATCGGCAGCGAGAAGCGGATGAAGCCGTAGCCGCCCATCTTCAGAAGCACGCCGGCCAGGATCACCGAGCCGGCGGTCGGCGCCTGGACGTGGGCGTCGGGCAACCAGGTGTGGACCGGCCACATCGGCATCTTCACCGCGAAGCTGGCGAAGAAGGCCAGGAACAGCCACTTCTGCACGTCGACCGGGAAGTTGTACGCCATCAGCTCGGGGATCGACGTCGTGCCCGCGGTGAGCGCCATGTAGAGCATGGCGATCAGCATCAGCACCGAGCCGAGCAGGGTGTAGAGGAAGAATTTGTAGCTAGCCTTGATGCGCTCGGCGCCGCCCCAGATGCCGATGATCAGATACATCGGGATCAGGCCACCCTCGAAGAAGACGTAGAAGAGGAACAGGTCCTGCGCCGCGAAGACGCCGATCATCAGCGCCTCCATCAGCAGGAAGGCCGCCATGTATTCGGGAACCCGGCGTTCGATCGCGCGCCAGCTGGCGCCGATGCAGATCGGCATCAGGAACACGCTGAGCATGATCAGCACCATCGCGATGCCGTCGATCCCGAGCGCCCAGCTGATCCCGCCGCCGATCGGCAGCTTTTCGACGAACTGCCACTGGGCGCCGTCGGGGTCGTAAGCCGACCACATGTAAAGGCCGAGCGCGAAGTCGATCAGGGTGGCGATCAGCGCCGTCCAGCGCGCCCCCTCGCGGTTGAGGAACAGCGCGATTGCGCCCGCGATCAGCGGGACGGCGATCATGATGGTGAGCAAGGGCAGAGTGTTCATCGAGCCCACCAGATCGCCCAACTCGCCGCCCCGATCAGGCCGAGCAGCATGACGAGGGCGTAGGAATAGAGATAGCCGGACTGGAAGCGCGCGGTGATGCGGTTACCGAAGCCGACCGCATAAGCCGCGCCGTGCGGGCCGAAGCGGTCGATCGTCTTTTCGTCACCGCGGTGCCAGAAGAGGCGGCCGAGCCACAGCGACGGACGCACGAAGATGCGGTCGTAGAGCTCGTCGAAATACCATTTGTTCGACACGAAGCGGTGGATGAACGGGAAGGTCCGAACGAACCCTTCGGCCGCGCCCGGGCGCCGGATGTAATTGTTGTAGGCGATGGCAAGGCCGATCAGCATGGCGATGGTCGCGCTGAGCTTCACCAGCAGCGGTACCTCATGCATTGCGTGGGCGAGATGCTCGTCGAACGCGAGCGCGCCGTGCCAGAACTCCGGCGCATGGTCCGCTTCGAGGAAGATGCCGTGGAACAGCTGGCCAGCGAGCAGCGCGCCGAGCGAGAGAACGGCAAGCGGCACCAGCATCGACAGCGGGCTTTCGTGCGGGTGATAGCCGGCAGTGCCCGTCGCGGGCGCCGCGTGGGCGCTGTGGCTGCTGTCGCCATGTTCGTCGGACGGGTGGTCGTGATGATCGCCGTGAACGGCATGCTGGATGTGCTCGGACGCCGCCCACCGGGCCTTGCCGAAGAAGGTCAGGAAGATCAGGCGCCAGCTGTAGAAGCTGGTCAGCAGCGCGGCGAAGGAGCCGATCCAGAAGGCCATGGTGCCGGCGACCGAACCGCTGGCCCACGCGGCCTCGAGGATGGAATCCTTCGACCAGAAGCCGGCAAAGCCGAGGCCTGGGAACGCGCCCAAGGCCATGATGCCGACGCCGGTGATCGCCAGCGTGCCGATGACCATCACCCAGAAGGTGATCGGGATCTCCTTACGGAGCGCGCCATAGTAACGCATGTCCTGTTCGCGGTGCATCGCGTGAATGACGCTGCCTGCGCCGAGGAACAGCAAAGCCTTGAAGAAGGCATGCGTGAACAAGTGGAACATCGCCGCGCCATAGGCGCCGACGCCGGCGGCGAAGAACATGTAGCCGAGCTGCGAACAGGTCGAATAAGCGATCACCCGCTTGATGTCGTTCTGCGCGCAGCCGACCGTCGCCGCGAAGATGCAGGTCGCGGCGCCGATCCAGGTGACGACGGTGAGCGCGGTTTCCGACTGTTCGAACATCGGCGAAAGGCGGCAGACCATGAACACGCCGGCGGTGACCATCGTCGCCGCATGGATGAGGGCGCTGACGGGCGTCGGGCCTTCCATCGCGTCCGGAAGCCAGGTGTGGAGGCCAAGCTGCGCCGACTTGCCCATCGCGCCGATGAACAGCAGCAGGCAGAGCACGGTCATCGTGTCGGCGCGCAGACCCGCAAAGCCGATCGTCGAGCCTGCCATCCCCGGCGCTGCCGCGAGGATTTCGGGGATCGAGACGGTGCCGAACACCAGGAAGGTGCCGAATATGCCAAGGCTGAAGCCGAAGTCGCCGACGCGGTTGACGACGAACGCCTTGAGCGCGGCGGCATTGGCCGACGGCTTGTAGTACCAGAAGCCGATCAGCAGGTAGGAAGCGAGACCGACCCCTTCCCAGCCGAAGAACATCTGGACCAGGTTGTTCGCGGTCACGAGCATCAGCATCGCGAAGGTGAACAGCGACAGATAGGAGAAGAAGCGAGACTGGCTCGGGTCGTCCTCCATATAGCCCCAGCTGTAGAGGTGGACGAGGCTCGAGACGCTCGTCACCACGACGAGCATCACGGCCGTGAGGCTGTCGAGGCGAAGCGCCCAATCGACGCGCAGCGAGCCCGAGCGGATCCAGTCGAGCACCGGCACGACCGTCGCTTGCGCGTCGCCGCCAACATAAGAGAGGAATATCGGCCAGCTGAGCGCAGCGGCGGCGAACAAAGCGCCGGTGGTCACCACCTTGGCGGCCGTCCTGCCGATCCAGCGGCCGAACAGGCCGGCGATGATCGCGGCAACCAGCGGCAGGAATACGATGAGAATCAATGGGTGCATTTATCCGCGCATCCGGTTGGCTTGGTCGACCGCGATGGAGCCGCGGCGGCGGAAGAAGATGACGAGGATGGCAAGCCCGATCGCCGCTTCGGCGGCCGCCACGGTCAGGACGAACATCGCCAGCACCTGGCCAGTCAGGTCGCCGAGATAGGCCGAAAAAGCGACGAGATTGATGTTCACCGCGAGCAGGATCAGCTCGATCGCCATCAGCATCAGAATGACGTTGCGGCGGTTGAGGAAGATGCCGAGCACGCCGATCGTGAAGAGGATCGCGGCGACGGCGAGATAATGACCGAGGCCGATCACAGCTTCATCCCCTCACCGAAGCCCGGATCCATGTTCTTGATCGCGTCGCCGGGCCGGCGGCGCAGCTGGCGCGATGCATTGGGCGTGCGCGTATCGCCGCGGCTGCGATGCGTCAGCACGATCGCACCGACCATCGCGACGAGGAGGATCAGTCCCGCAAGCTCGAACGCCAGCAAGTAGCGACTGTACAGCAGCTGTCCAACTGCTTCGATATTCGGCACCCTGGTCCTTGGAATTTCGTGCGCGACTGACGCAGGTCCGGCGCGGTGCGCGAAGACGGCAACGACGATCTCGGCAAGCAGCACGAAGGCGATGATGAGCCCGAACGGCAGGTTTCGCGTGAAGCCGCTGCGAAGGCTCGCGAAATCGACGTCGAGCATCATGACGACGAACAGGAACAGCACCGCGACCGCGCCGACATAGACGATCACCAGCAGCATCGCGATGAACTCGGCGCCGACGAGCAGCATCAGCCCCGCCGCATTGAAGAAAGCGAGGATCAGCCACAGCACGCTGTGGACCGGGTTGCGCGCGAAGATCACCGCAATCGCCGGAACGATGGTGAGCGTCGCGAACAGGTAAAAGGCTATCGTTGCGATCAAGTCGGGGACCCTGTTGCGGCGCGCTTATCGGTAGGGCGCATCGGCGGCAAGGTTGGCGGCAATCGCCTGTTCCCACCTGTCGCCGTTAGCGAGCAATTTGGCCTTGTCGTAGAGCAGTTCCTCACGCGTCTCGGTCGCGAATTCGAGGTTCGGCCCTTCGACGATGGCGTCTACCGGGCAGGCTTCCTGGCACAGCCCGCAATAGATGCATTTGACCATGTCGATGTCGTAGCGCGTGGTGCGGCGGCTGCCGTCCTCGCGCGGTTCGGCCTCGATCGTGATCGCCAGCGCCGGGCATACCGCCTCGCACAGCTTGCAGGCGATGCAGCGCTCTTCGCCGTTCGGATAGCGGCGAAGCGCATGCTCGCCGCGGAAGCGCGGGCTCTGCGGCGCCTTTTCGTACGGGTAATTGATGGTCGCCTTGGGCTTGAAGAAGTACTTCAGCGTCAGCGCGTGGCCGCGCAGCAGCTCCCAAAGCGTGAAGGACTTGAGCCAGTGCATCATGCGACCGGCCCTCCGTAGCGGGTGAGCATCAAATATCCCGAGACGAGAATGACGAAGATGATCGACAGCGGCAGGAAGATCTTCCAGCCGAGCCGCATCAGCTGGTCGTAGCGATAGCGCGGCACCGTCGCCTTCACCCAGCTGAAGACGAAGAAGAAGAACATCATCTTGCCGAACAGCCAGACGATGCCGGGGATATCGAACCAAGGAATGAGGTCGATGTTGAGCGGCGGCAGCCACCCGCCCCAGAAGAGCGTCGCATTGAGCGCGCACATCAGGATGACGTTGCCATATTCGCCGAGCCAGAAGAGCGCGAAGCTCATCGACGAATATTCGGTTTGGTGCCCGGCGACGAGTTCGCTTTCCGCTTCGACCAGGTCGAACGGTGTGCGGAAGGTTTCCGCCATCGAGCTGATCAGGAACACCACCGCCATCGGGAACAGCAAGGGATTGAAGCCGAAGCCGTTGAAGATGCCGAGGACGTGGCCCGTCTGCTGAAGGACGATGGCCGACATGTTGAAGGTGCCGGCCCACAGCACGACGGTGATGAGGACAAAGCCGATCGAGACTTCGTAGCTGACCATCTGCGCGGCGGCGCGAAGGGCGGAGAAGAAGGGATATTTCGAGTTGGACGCCCAACCGGCGACGATCACGCCGTACACACCAAGCGAGCTTGCGGCGAGGATGTAGAGCAAGCCAACATTGACGTCTGCGAGCACCACGCCGGCGTCGAACGGCACCACCGCCCAGACGATCAGCGCGGTGGTAAAGGTGACGATCGGCGCGATCAGGAACAGGCCCTTATTCGCGCTGGTCGGGACGATCGTTTCCTTGAGGAAGACCTTCAGGCCGTCCGCGAAGCTTTGCAGCAGGCCCCAGGGACCGACGACGTTCGGACCCCGGCGCAGCGCGATGGCAGCCCAGATCTTGCGGTCGGCATAGATGATCATCGCCACGCCGAGCATCAGCGGAAGCGCGATCAGCAGGATGCCGATCACCGTCGCCAGGAACCAGGCCCAGCCATATTGCATGCCATGGTTGACGAAGAAGTCGGTCACTCGGCCGCCTCCTTGAAGGCGACGCCCTGGACCAGTTCTTCCGAGCAGCGCTCCATGGTCGGGCTGGCGCGGCAGATGGCGTTGGTCATGAAGAAGTCGGCGATCGGGTAGCGGATCGAGCCGCTCGCCGTCGCGGGAAGCTTCGGCGCCGACCACTGAAGATCGATCAGGCCCTCGCGCGCGAGCTGCGGATACTCAGCGAACATCTGCTCGCGAAGTTGCCCGAAGCTGTCGAACGGCAAGGTCGCACCCGCGAGTTCCGAAACGGCACGCAGGATCGCCCAATCTTCGCGGGCTTCGCCTGGCGGGAAAGCTGCCTTCTCGCCGCGCTGCACCCGGCCTTCGGTATTGACGTAAGTGCCGTGCTTTTCGGCATAAGTTGCGCCGGGCAGCACCAGGTCGGCCTGACGCGCGCCGGCGTCGCCGTGATGGCCGATATAGACCTTGAATGCGCCGCCGAGCCGGTCGGCGGGCATTTCGTCGGCGCCGAGCAGGATCGCGACTTCCGGCGCGCCCGCTTCGATGTCGGCAAGGCCGCCCTTCTGGGCGAAGCCAAGGATCAGGCCGGCCATGCGCGAGGCGGAGGTGTGGACGACGTTGAAGCCGTTCCAGCCGTCCTTCATCAGCCCGAGCGGACCGACGAGGCCGAGCGCCGCGCCGAGGCCGCCGGCTGCAAGTGCGCCGGGGCCGACGATCACGGCTGGACGCTCCGCATTCGCGAACGCCTGCGTGACCGCTTCGGGCAGGTTGCCGAGCAGGCCGAGGTCGTCCCCCAGCCATTCGACATCGATGGCGAGATCGACTTCGGGCCCGATCGCGAACACCTTGCCGCCCTTGCGTGCGACCTTGCGAACGCGGGTGGCGATGAGCGGCGCTTCCCAGCGGATGTTCGAGCCGACCAGGAGCACGACATCGGCGGTCTCGATGCCCGCAATGGTCGAGTTGAACGCCACCGCCGGAAGGCTGCTGGTGTCGTAGGTGAGGCCGGTCTGGCGGCCTTCGATCAGGTTCGAACCGAGGCCCTGAAGCAGCTTTTTCGCCGCGTACATGGTCTCCGCGTCGAGCAGGTCGCCGGCGATCGCCGCGACCTTCGGGCCGGCTTTCTTCAGCCGCTTGGCGAAGATTTGCAGCGCGTCGGACCAGCTTGCCTGGCGCAGCTTGCCCTTTTCACGCACCCACGGGCGGTCGAGGCGGTTGCGGACGAGCGCGTCGACATGGTGGCGCGTCTTGTCGCTGATCCACTCCTCGTTCACGTCCTCATTGATGCGCGGCAGGATGCGCATCACCTGGCGCTGGCGAACGTCGAGGCGGATGTTCGAACCCACCGCGTCCATGACGTCGATGCCGGGCACCTTGCGCAGCTCCCAAGGCCGCATTTCGAACGTCTGCGGCTTCTGCAGCAGCGCGCCGACCGGGCAAACGTCGGCGAGGTTGCCGGCGAGTTCGGTGGTGACCGTCTGCTCGAGGTAGGACGTGATCTGGCTGTCCTCGCCGCGGTAGAGCATGCCGACTTCGGGCGTGCCCGCGACTTCGGAGGAAAAGCGGATGCAGCGCGTGCACTGAATGCAGCGCGTCATCGAGGTCCGGATGATCGGACCCATATATTTGTCGTCGATCGCGCGCTTGTTCTCGTCGAAACGCGAGAAGCTGCGGCCATAGGCCATCGCCTGGTCCTGCAGGTCGCATTCGCCGCCCTGGTCGCAAATCGGGCAGTCGAGCGGGTGATTGATGAGCAGGAACTCCATCACCCCTTCGCGCGCCTTCTTCACCATCGGCGTGTCGGTGCGGATGGTCTGGCCGTCGGCAGCCGGAAGCGCGCAGCTCGCCTGCGGCTTGGGCGGACCCGGCGCGACTTCGACCAGGCACATGCGGCAATTGCCGGCGATCGAGAGGCGCTCATGGTAGCAGAAGCGCGGGATCTCCTTGCCGGCAAGCTCGCACGCCTGCAGCACGGTCGCGCCCTGCGGGACCTCGATCTCTTCGCCGTCGACGGTAACCTTAGGCATTCTTGTCGTCCTCGTCGCTCTCGCGAGTGCGCGTAATCTGCGTCACGCGGGGGCCGCGGCGCTGCGATGCCGCGATCAGGGCGATGACGATCACGACGAAGATCCCGGCGATCAGGGGCAGGCTCATTCCGCCGCCTCCAGCATGTCGCGGCCGGTGCGCTCGGCGATGCGGCGCTCGAGCTCGGGACGGAAATGCTTGATCAGGCCCTGGATCGGCCACGCCGCGGCATCGCCGAGCGCGCAGATGGTGTGGCCTTCAATCTCCTTCGTGACGTCATAGAGCTTGTCGATCATGTCGACGGTCGCTTCGCCCATGCGAAGCCGCTCCATCATCCGCCACATCCAGCCGGTGCCCTCGCGGCAAGGCGTGCACTGGCCGCAGCTCTCGTGCTTGTAGAAGTAACTGATGCGGCTGATCGCGCGGACGACGTCCGTGGACTTGTCCATTACGATCACCGCCGCGGTGCCGAGGCCGGAACCGAGCGCCTTCAGCCCGTCGAAGTCCATCGGTGCGTCGATGATCTCGTGCGCCGGCACCAGCGGCACCGACGATCCGCCGGGGATGACGCACAGGAGATTGTCCCAGCCGCCGCGGATCCCGCCGCCGTGGCGGTCGATCAGCTCACGGAAGCTGATGCTCATGCTCTCTTCGACGACGCAGGGTGTGTTGATGTGGCCCGAAAGCTGGAACAGCTTGGTGCCTTCGTTCTTCTCGCGGCCGAAGCCGGCGAACCAGGCGGCGCCGCGGCGGAGGATCGTCGGAACGACCGCGATGCTTTCGACATTGTTGACCGTCGTCGGGCAGCCGTAGAGGCCGGCGCCGGCCGGGAACGGCGGCTTCAGGCGCGGCTTGCCCTGCTTGCCTTCGAGGCTTTCGAGCATCGCCGTTTCTTCGCCGCAGATGTAGGCGCCCGCGCCGCGGTGCACGAAGAGGTCGAAGTCATAGCCCGAACCGGCGGCATTCTTGCCCAGCAGCCCGGCCTCATATGCCTCGGCAACGGCACGCTCCAAGACACGGGATTCCTGGATGAATTCGCCGCGGATGTAGATGTAGCCGGCACGTGCGCGCATCGCGAAGCCGGCGATCAGCGCGCCTTCGATCAGCTTGTGCGGATCGTGGCGGATGATCTCCCGGTCCTTGCACGACCCGGGCTCGGATTCGTCCGCGTTGATGACCAGGAAGTTTGGTTTGCCCGGCTTCGGCTCCTTGGGCATGAAACCCCACTTCATGCCGGTCGGGAAGCCGGCCCCGCCGCGGCCGCGAAGCCCCGACGCCTTCACCTCGTCGATGATCGCGTCCTGGCCGACCTGCATCAGCTTGGCGGTGTCGTCCCAGTCACCGCGGGCGCGCGCCGCCTTCAGCCACGGCTCCTGGAAGCCGTAGACGTTGGTGAAGATGCGATCCTTGTCGCTGAGCGGTCCGATATAGCCCATCAGCGGATCCGCTTGCTGTCGTTGTTGCCGAGCAGCTTCATGCCGCCCCACACGAGCAGGCCGACGGCCGCGAGCGTGATGACGATGCTGAAGACGCCCTTCACGATCTTCCACGCGAGGATGACGAGCAGGATCGCAATGACGATCTTGGCGATGTCCTTCACTGCGCGCCCTCCTCGGCGGTTGCCGTCCACTGGCTGCGATAATCGTAATTGCGCTCGGCCATTTTCTTGAGCGTCGTCGGGCCGCCTTCGGGGCAGCTGGTCTGGCGATCGACCTGCGGGCCCGCCTTCGGCGACTTGCCGGCGGCGAGCCCGTCGAGGACCGCACCCATGCTCTCTTCGGTCAGGTCCTCGAAATTATCGTCGTTGATCTGGACCATCGGCGCGTTGGCGCAGGCGCCGAGGCACTCGACCTCCGTCAAAGTGAACAGCCCGTCCTCGGTCGTGTAACCCTTCTTCAGCCCGCGCTTGTAGCAGGCCTGGAGCACGTCGTCGGAGCCGCGGAGCATGCACGGCGTCGTGCCGCATACCTGCACATGGTAGCGGCCCACGGGCGCCAGGTTGAACATTGTGTAGAAGGTCGCGACCTCGAGCACGCGCATATAGCTGGTGCCGAGTTCCTTCGCGACGAACTCCATCACCGGGATCGGGAGCCAGCCTTGGGTGTTCGTCTGCTCGCCGACCTGCCGCTGGGCGAGGTCGAGCAGCGGGATCACCGCCGAGACCTGACGGCCTTCCGGGTAGCGGCCCATGATTTCGCGCGCGAGCTTCGCATTGGCCGAGGTCCAGGCGAACCCTTCCCATTCGGCGCGCTGCTCGGGGCTGTCGAGAATGCCTGCCTGACCGGCCATCAGTGCGCCACCTCTGCCTTGCTGATCTCCGTCGTGGCCTGGGCCTCTCGCGCCGAGCGCCGCTGCTGGACCCGGGGATTGAGCCAACTCCACCACAGTGCTGCAAAGATCGTGCTCGCGACCATTCCACTGGTCCCTGTCACCAGCGGAATTTCCGGCAAGCTGATGAAGCGCGCATTTGAAGCCCACGAGATGACGAGCCAAATGCCGCCAAGGATGGACAGCACCTTGCGATAGCGGAGCGCAATGGCATCGACGCGGTCGACGAGACGATCGATCACCGGTCCACCTCCCCGAACACGACGTCGATCGCGGAGAGCACCGCGGTGACGTCCGCGAGCATGTGGCCCTTCATCATGAAGTCCATCGCCTGAAGGTGGCTGAAGCCGGTCGGGCGGATCTTGCAGCGATAGGGCTTATTGGTGCCGTCGGACACCAGGTAGACGCCGAGCTCGCCCTTTGGCGTTTCCGTCGCGACGTAAACCTCGCCTGCGGGCACGTGGAAGCCTTCCGTGTAGAGCTTGAAGTGGTGGATCAGCGCTTCCATCGACGTCTTCATCGACCCGCGGCTCGGCGGGAAGACCTTGCTGTCGGCGCCGATCGGCCCTTCCGGCATTTCGTTGAGGCACTGCCGCGCGATCTTCCAGCTCTGCCGGACTTCTTCGACGCGGACCATGAAGCGGTCGTAGCAGTCGCCGTTGGTGCCGACCGGCACTTCGAAGTCCATGCGTTCGTAGACCTCGTAGGGCTGCGACTTGCGCAGGTCCCACGGAATGCCGGACGCGCGGATCATGGGGCCGGAGAAGCCCCAGGCGATCGCATCTTCCTTGCTGACGACGCCGATGTCGACGTTGCGCTGCTTGAAGATGCGGTTGTCGGCAACGAGGCTGATCGCGTCCTCGAAAATCTGCATGCGATTGTCGAGGAACTCACCGATCTTGTTGAGCACGGCGGGCGGAATGTCCTCGCGGACTCCGCCGACGCGGAAATAATTCGCGTGCATCCGGGCGCCGGACACATGCTCGTAGATCTGCATCAGGTCTTCGCGGATCTCGAACAGCCACAGGTTCGGCGTCATTGCGCCGACGTCCATGATGTGGCTGCCAAGGTTCAGCATGTGGTTCTTGATGCGTGTCAGCTCCGCCATCATCGTGCGGATGTACTGAGCGCGGATCGGCACCTCGAGCCCGAGCAGCTTTTCGATGGCCAGCACGAACGTGTGCTCCATGCACATCGGCGAGCAATAATCGAGCCGGTCGAAATAGGGGATCGCTTGCGTGTAGGTCTTGTACTCGCAGAACTTTTCGGTGCCGCGGTGAAGCAGGCCGATATGCGGGTCGACGCGCTCGACGACCTCGCCGTCAAGCTCGAGGATCAGACGAAGGACGCCGTGCGCCGCCGGATGCTGCGGCCCGAAGTTGATGGTGTAGTTGCCGGCGCCGTGGTCGCCGCCGCCGCCTTCCGACAGGTCGCTCCCCTCGCCGCCGGCTCCGACGCTAACCTCAACCTTGCGGATATTCTTTTCGCGCGTTTCCTCGTCGATCATGTCGCTGCGCACGTCGCTCATGCCGGTCCTCCGCCCTTACGCGGACGTCCGGCGGACTTGGGCTTCGGCTCCGGCCCCGCTTCCCGCTTCAGCACTTCTTTCTCTGCCTTGGCCTTGGACGACTTGCGGGCTTCCGCCTGCGCTTCGGCGGCACCCTTCTGGGCGACGTCCTCATTGTCGGTCGCGTAGGGCTTCGCACGGTCGCCCTTCGCTTCAGGCGACTTGGCCTGCACCTTCGGCGGTTCCCCCGTCGCCGGCGCAGGCGTCGGCGCGCCTGCCGCCTGCGGCTCAGCCTTTTCGTCGCCCGGCAGCTTATATTCCGGGCCTTGCCAGGGCATCAGGAAGTCGAAGGTGCGGAAATCCTGCGGCAGCGCCACCGGCTCGTACACGACGCGCTTCTCGGCTTCCGAATAGCGCATCTCGACATGGCCGGTCAGCGGGAAGTCCTTGCGGAAGGGGAAGCCCTCGAAACCATAATCGGTGAGGATCCGGCGAAGGTCGGCATTGCCGTCGAAATAGATGCCGTACATGTCGAACGCCTCGCGCTCGAACCAGCCGACCACCGGCCACAGCTCGACGATGCTCGGCACCGGCGTCTGCTCGTCCGTCATGACCTTGACGCGGATGCGGCGGTTCTTCGTCAGCGAGAGCAAGTGGTAATTGACGTCGAACCGCTCCGCGCGCTCGGGGTAATCGGCGCCGGCGATGTCCATCAGCTGCTGATATTCGAGGCCCGGCGTGTCGCGGAGGAGCCGGCACGCCTCGACGACGCTCTCGCGTCTTACGGTCAGCGTCACTTCGCCGACGGCGTCCGTCGCCTCGAGGATGATGTCCCCCAGCGCGGCGCGCGCAGCCTCGATGACGCCGTCGTTCGGCGCCATGGTCGGCACGTGCGGAGCAAGCCTGGTGGCCATTAGCGCTCGATGGTCCCTTCGCGGCGGATCTTCCGCTG
Source organism: Sphingomicrobium sp. (assembly GCA_036563485.1). NCBI lineage: Bacteria > Pseudomonadati > Pseudomonadota > Alphaproteobacteria > Sphingomonadales > Sphingomicrobiaceae > Sphingomicrobium > Sphingomicrobium sp. The sequence continues at coordinate 28,865 of DATCMI010000001.1, forward strand.
AAGCTGCATCACGCCATAGAGAAGCGCCTCAGCGGTGGGCGGACAGCCGGGAACATAGATGTCGACGGGCACGATGCGGTCGCAGCCGCGCACCACCGAATAGCTGTAATGGTAATAGCCGCCGCCATTGGCGCAGCTGCCCATGGAGATGACGTAGCGCGGCTCGCTCATCTGGTCGTAGACGCGGCGGAGCGCCGGAGCCATCTTGTTGCACAAGGTGCCGGCGACGATCATCACGTCCGACTGGCGGGGCGAAGCGCGCGGCGCGACGCCAAATCTTTCAAGGTCATAGCGCGGCATGTTCACATGGATCATCTCGACCGCGCAGCAGGCGAGCCCGAAGGTCATCCACCATAGCGAGCCCGTCCGGGCCCAGGTGAACAGGTCCTCCGCGGTCGTGACCATGAAGCCCTTTTCGTTCAGCGACTGCTGAAGCACTTCGAGCTGCTGGCGATCCACATCGCCCGGCACGAGCCCGGCGAGCCGCGCGAGTTCTTCCTCGGTCGGCATCCGGTCCTCGGGACCGCGGAGCATCACTCCCATTCGAGCGCTCCCTTCTTCCACGCATATGCAAGGCCAAGTCCCAGCTCGGCCAGGAAGACGATCATCCCGGTCCAGCCACTCCACTGCGTGAAGTCGAGGCTGACCGCCCAGGGGAAGAGGAACGCCGCTTCGAGGTCGAAGACGATGAAGAGGATCGCGACGAGGTAGAAGCGCACGTCGAACTCGGCCCGAGCGTCCTCGAACGCGGGGAAGCCGCATTCATATTCGCTGAGCTTCTGGGGGTCCGGACGGTGCGCACCGGTGAACCGCGCGACGATCATTGGCAGCACCACGAAGGCGACTGACAGACCAAGCGCGATCATCAGGAACAGCAGGATCGGCAGGTAGCCGGCGGCGACGCTTGCCAAGCGGGAACTCCAAAGGTGGGTAGGCGGGAAACTTGGCGGCGCTTTAGGCCACGAGCCCACGCCTCGCAACCGTCTCCTTATGGGTGTAGACGGCCTTTTCGTCAGGAAGCGCCGGAACCATCCCGGCTCTTCCGCACAGAGGGCAATCCTGCTTAGGTTCGAACCGGATGGAAAATTCGGCACCAGCAGCATCATTCCCGCTCAGCGAAGCGGAAGAAGCTCGGCCTGACCTGTCGCCGAGGCCTGACGAGCGCTGGCCCTTCTATGCCGAGGACGAGATCGCGTCCGTGGTCGCCATGCTCCAGTCGGGCAAGGTCAACCAGTGGACCGGGCCAGAGGTCTTCGCCTTCGAACAGGCGTTTGAGGAGCGGTTCGGCGGCGGCCGCGCGATCGCGCTCGCGAACGGCTCGGTGGCATTGGACTTGGCACTGCGCGCGTTCGGCATCGGCCCCGGTGACGAGGTCATCGTCTCGCCCCGCTCGTTCGTCGCTTCGGTGTCGTGCGTGCGGCTGGCCGGAGCGACACCCGTGTTCGCCGACGTCGACCCGGACAGCGGCAACATCACGCCGCAGTCCGTCGCCGCGGTCCTGACCGACCGCACCCGCGCCGTGATTCCGGTCCACCTCGCGGGGTGGCCGGCTGATGTGCCCGGCATCGTCGACGCTGTCGCCGGTCGCGACATCAAGGTGATTGAAGACTGCGCCCAAGCGCATGGCGCGGAGATCGGCGGGACGAGCGTCGGCAATTTCGGCGATGCAGCCGCCTGGTCCTTCTGCCAGGACAAGATCATCTCGACCGCCGGCGAAGGCGGGCTGCTGCAAGGCGGCCGTGGATTCAGGCAACCGCCAGCTCGTCCGGGCGCGGCTTCTCGACATCATCGCCGAGGAGCTCGGATCGGAGCCGGCCTCCTTTGCGCAGGTCAGCGTCCGCCCGCGCGCCTAGCGCAGGGCGCCCGCGACGAGCTTTTGGAGCTTGGAATGGATCGCCGCTGAGCCGGCGACATATTCCGCGCGCTCGAACGAGCGGTCGGAGCCGCGATAGTCGGTGACGAAGCCGCCGGCTTCCTTGACCAGGAGCACGCCCGCGGCCGCGTCCCAGATGTCGAGGTTTTCTTCCCAGAAGCCGTCCATCCGGCCTGCAGCGACCCAGGCGAGGTCGAGCGCTGCCGAACCGAAGCGGCGGATGCCGGCGACTTGCGGACCGACAGCAGCATAGATCTTCGCCCATTTGGCGGCATCGCCGCGGCCCAGGAACGGAATGCCGGTGCCGATCAGGCAGTCGGCAAGGTCGCGGCGGGCGGAGACCCGCAGCCGCGCGTCGTGAAGCCAGGCGCCCCTGCCCTTTTCGGCCCAGAAGCTTTCGTCGGTCAGCGGCTGGTAGACGAGCGCATGCGTGATTTCGGCGCGTCCGTCCGGACGCTTCTCCTCGACCGCGATAGAGATGGAGAAGTGCGGGATTCCGTGAAGGAAGTTGCTGGTCCCATCCAGCGGATCGACGATCCAGCGCGGCTTCGCGGGGTTGCCTTCGACCTCGCCGCCTTCCTCGAGCAGCATGCCCCAGTCGGGCCGCGCGTAGCGGAGCTCTTCAACGATCGTCTGTTCGGCGCGCTTGTCGGCCATTGAGACGAAGTCGGCCGGACCCTTGCGGCTGACCTGCAGCTGCGCGACTTCGCCGAAGTCGCGGCGCAGCCGCGGCGCCGCCTTGCGGGCGGCGCGGTCCATGACGGTGATCAGGCCGGAATGCGAAACCAAAGAACTACCTCGCGCTCACATTGAGCTTGTCGAAATGCGAGCGCTCACCCTTCGACAAGCTCAGGGGGAGCGCAGGGTTACCGGTCAGTCGGCGCGACGGACGTAGGTGCGCTCGTAAACGTCGACCACGATCCTCGTTCCGCTGCTGACGTGCGGCGGGACCATGACGCGGACGCCATTGTCGAGCACTGCCGGCTTGTAGCTGGAGCTTGCCGTCTGGCCCTTCACCACCGCGTCGGCCTCGACGATCGTCGCTTCGATCGTATCGGGCAGCTGAACGCTGATCGGCTTCTCGTTGTAGAGCTCCATCACCACGTCCATGCCGTCCTGAAGGAAGTCGCCGGCTTCGCCGAGGAGGTCGGCGGGAAGGCTGATCTGCTCGTAATTGTCCTTGTCCATGAAGGTCAGCATGTCGCCGTCCTTGAACAGGAACTGGAAGTCCTTGGTGTCGAGGCGGACACGCTCGACGGTCTCGGCGGAGCGGAAGCGGACGTTGGTCTTGCGGCCGTCGATGAGGTTCTTCATCTCAACCTGCATGTAGGCGCCGCCCTTGCCCGGCTGGGTGTGCTGGATCTTCACCGCGCGCCAGATGCCGCCTTCATATTCGATGATGTTGCCGGGACGGATGTCCACGCCGCTGATTTTCATGCCGGTCTCGTGTGATGAGTTTGTAAAAGAGCCGGCGCGCTCTAGCCGCTGGCCTTCTTACCGGCAAGCAGCGGGTATGGATTGACGGGCGTGCCATTCCACCAGCGTTCGCTCGGCTGCATTTGGTTGATTGCGAAATGGAGGTGGGGACCCGCAGGATTGGCGTTGCCGGTATGGCCGACGCGGCCGAGCGGCTGGCCGCGGCGAACCTGCCCTCCCTCCTTGAGCCCCGGAGCATAGCTTTGCAGGTGCGCGTAATAATAGGTCCAGCGCCTGTCGGGCGACCGAACATAAGCGGTGATGCCGCCTTGCGCGCTGTTGAACAGCTTTTCGACGGTACCGTCGGCGGCAGCAATGACCGGCGTTCCTTCGGCTGCCATGATATCGATGGCGTCATGACGGCGTGCGCCGCCGGCACGGGCCTGGGTGAAGGTGTCGGTCAGTTGTCCCGCCTTGATGCCCGCCACGGGGATCGCGAGACCCGCCGGCCCGACCTCGACGCTTTCGGCAATCGCCACAGGTCCGCCGTTCGCGGGATTAACGGTTTTGACCTCCCCGGCCGGCGCAACCCGCCCGTTCGGCTCGCCGTTCGGCACGAAATTATAGAACCAGATCCAGAAGGCGCTGGTGATGACGGCGGTGAGGACCGCAGTGAACAGCGCCGTCGCCCCGACTTTCCCCATCGGTGTTCGCAACCCTCTCCAGTCAACGTTGTTGAGGTGCAACGATGGACCGAACAATCGTATCCCGCGGCGACATCCGCATCGGCTGCTCGGGCTGGGTGTACAAGCACTGGCGCGACATCCTTTACCCCAAGGGCTTGCCGCAGACCCGCTGGTTCGACCGCTATGCGCAGGAGTTCGACACGGTCGAGATCAACAACAGCTTCTACATGCTTCCGAAGCCGGAGACGTTCGACAAATGGCGCAAGCAGGCGCCGCCGGGCTTCTGCTACACGGTCAAGGCGAACCGCTTCCTCACGCAGGCCAAAAAGCTCAAGGATTGCGAGGAGCCGCTGGAGCGGATGATGGACGCGGTGCGCCATCTCGGCGACCGGCTCGGGCCGATGCTGTACCAGCTGCCGCCGAAGATGAACCTCAATCTCGAGCGGCTCGAAAGCTTCCTGAAGATCGTGCCCAAGGACGTGACCAACGTCTTCGAGTTCCGGAACACGAGTTGGTACGTGCCGGGGACCTACGAGCTTCTCGACCGCTACGGCGCGAGCTTCTGCGTCCACGACATGCCGGGCTCGACCAGCGAGCGCATTGCCGTAGGACCGATCGCCTATGTCCGCTTCCACGGCGGCGAAGGAAAATATTGGGGCCGCTATTCGGACGAAGGGCTGCTCGGCTGGACCGACTGGCTGGTCGACCAGGCGCGGCAGGGCCGCACCTCATGGTGCTATTTCAACAACGACATCCATGGCCACGCCATCCACGACGCGCAGACGCTTAAAAGTATGGTCGGGCAAATGAACCGCTGACCGGCGGTCGCGTTCAGCGGCCATGCCCAAGCAAGCCATCCTCTTCGATATCGACGGGACGCTCGTCGACAGCAACGACGCCCATGTCGCCGCCTGGTGCGAAGCCTTCGCCGGAGAAGGGTACCACTTCGACCGCGCGACCATTCACCACCATATCGGCAAGGGCGCGGACAATTTCATTCCCAGCCTGGTGCCCGACGCTCCCGACGACGTGCAGGAGCGGCTGAAGGACGCTCATTCTACGATCTACAAGGAACGGTACATCGGCCAGGTCACCCCCTTCCCCGGCGCACGCGACCTGCTGGTGAAGTCGAAGGATGCGGGGATGAAGGTCCTGCTCGCCAGCTCGGCGTCCGGCGACGAACTCGACCACTACGTTCGCCTGCTCGACGCCGGCGACATCATCGATGGCGCGACCAGCAAAGACGATGTCGAGCATTCCAAGCCCTGCCCCGACATATTCGAAGCCGCGGTGACCAAGGCGGAGGTCGCGCCGGGCGACGCCTTGGTCGTCGGGGACACGCCGTACGACATCATCGCCGCGCGTAGGTCCGGCGTCGACACGGTCGCCCTGCTGTCGGGCAAGTTCCCGGAACAGGAGCTTCGGGCCGAAGAGCCGGTCGCCGTCTACGAGGATGTCGCCGACCTCCTCGCGGATTTCAGCGAATCGCCGATCTGCCGTTAGTCTTCGTCGGTGACTGCGTTGTGGCTTTCGCCGACATCCTTCGAGCCCAACTGGCCTTTTCCATAATAGCCGGCAGTGGACTGCCCGCCGTGAAAGCCGGTGTCGTCTTCGTCGTCACCACCGCTGCTGTGCGGGTTCGGGTAAGCGCCGCCACCTGATTGACCGCCATTGGACTGCATGTCCGGGCGACCGGCGGTCGCCGGATCCTTGTCTTGCGCCACGTCCCTACCGGTGCCGTCGCTTCCATCGGCAGGCATCGCCTGCTTTTCGTCAGCCATGATCTCGCTCCTTCTGAAGCGAGAACCGATTAGACGGCCAGAGGCTCCGAAAAGGCCCTGACCGCGGCGGCGAGGTCATCAGCACCCCACACTGCCTGGCACACGGCGAGGAAGTCGGCGCCAGCTTCGACGAGCGGCCTCGCATTGTCGGCGGTGATGCCGCCGATCGCGACACAGGGAATCTCGAACAGGCTTGCCCACCAGCTGAGGATCGATGGGTCCGGCCGGTAATCGGAGGGCTTCGTCGTTGTCGGATAGAAAGCGCCGAACGCGACATAGTCGGCACCCGCTTCACCCGCCTCCATCGCCAGGTGGCGGCTGTCGTGGCAGGTGCGGCCGATCTGCGCCGAAGGGCCGAGTGCGGTGCGCGCTTCGCGAATGTCGCCGTCAGTCTGACCGAGGTGAACGCCGTCGGCGCCCAGCCGCTTGGCCAGGCTGACGCTGTCATTGACGATGAAGGCGACGTCCGCATCGGCGCAGATGCGCTGCAACGGCTCGGCAAGGCGAGCGAGGCTGTGCTCGTCCACATCCTTGACCCGCAGCTGGAAGGCGGCGGCAATTCCGGGCTCCAGCGCGGCGCGCAGGCGGTCGGAAAATGTGCCTCCGACCTCCTGCGGGCTGATCAGGTACAGCTTCGCCGGCTCGCTCCGCTGCGGAGGCGGAAAGTCGAGCGGGTCGTATTCGGCTTCGTCCAAGGTCAGGCGGGCACCCGCGCGGTCGAGGCGTCGTAGATCTCGTCGATCGCGGTGCCGAGCGTGCTGTTGAACTCCTCGTCGCTCTGCTGGTGGCGGAGGTCCGAAAGGAGCGCGCGGCTGAAGCTGGCGATCATGCCCGGGTTCCGCGCGAGCTCGCGGCAAGCCTCCTCGCGGCTGAAGCCGCCTGACAAGGCGACGACGCGCAGCACGTTCGGATGCTCGACGAGCGGCTGGAACAGACCGGCCTGCGCCGGGATCGAGAGCTTCAGCATCACGCGTTCGCCTTCGTGGAGAGCGTCGAGCGCGTTGGTGAGCTCTTCAAGCAGGATGCGGTCGGCCTGGTCGCGCGACGGGCTCTTGATGTTCACCTCCGGCTCGATGATCGGCATCATGCCGTGGGCGAGCACCTGGCGGGCGACATCGAACTGCTGCCGAACAATGGCGGCGATCCCCTCGGGATTGGCGACGTTGATGACCGAACGCTCCTTCGTCCCGAATACGCCGAGCGCTTTGGCGCGCTCGAGCAAGGCGTCGAGGTCCGGCATGTCCTTCATCAACTGGACGCCATTGCTTTCCTCTTCGAGGCCCTTGTCGATCTTGATGAAGGGGACGACGCCCTGCTCGATCAGCGCCTGGGGCGTGGGCTTGCCGCCGATCTGTCCATCCATGGTGCGTTCGAAGAGGATCGCGCCGATGACCTTGCCGGACCCGAAGCAAGGGGCGCTGATGATCCGCTCGCGCATCTGGTGGATCAGGCCGAACATCTCCTCATCGTTCGACCAAGCGCCATCTTCGATCCCATAGCCCTTGAGCGCCTTCGGCGTGGAGCCGCCCGACTGGTCGAGCGCGGCGATGAAGCCGTCGCCCTGTTCCATCTTTGCGGTCATTTGAGCTTCGTTCATTATCTACCCCTGTCGTTCGAGAGCGGCGACGCCGGGAAGCACGCGGCCCTCCATCCATTCGAGAAACGCTCCACCGGCGGTGGAGACGAAGGTGAAATCTTGCGCGACGCCGGCATGGTTCAGCGCGGCGACCGTGTCACCGCCGCCGGCGACCGAAACCAGCGAGCCGTCGCGGGTCAGCGCTGCCGCCGTCTTTGCGAGGGCAATTGTCGCTTCGTCGAACGGCGGCGTCTCGAACGCGCCAAGCGGGCCGTTCCAAACGAGCGTGCGACAATTCTTCAGCACGTCGGCGAGCGCTTCGACCGCTGCAGGGCCGACGTCGAGGATCATCTCGTCCGCCGCGACCTCGTGGACGTTGCAGGTGCGGACGCTCGGGGGGTTGGGCGCGAATTCCTTGGCGACCACGACATCGTACGGCAGGTGGATGGTGCAGCCCGCCTGGTCGGCCTTGTCGAAGATCGCGTTAGCCTCGCCGGTAAGGTCGTGCTCGCACAGCGACTTGCCGACATCGACGCCCCGCGCCGCGAGGAAGGTGTTGGCCATGCCGCCGCCGATGATCAGGTGATCGACCTTGCCAACCAGGTGCCCGAGCACGGCGAGCTTGGTCGAAACCTTGGCGCCGCCGACGCCGGCCGCGACCGGCCGCTCGGGGTTGCCGAGCGCGCGCTCCAGCGCCTTCAGCTCGGCTTCCATCGCCCGGCCCGCGAAGCTCGGGAGATGGTGAGTGATCCCCTCGGTCGACGCATGGGCGCGATGCGCGGCCGAGAAGGCGTCGTCGACATAATAATCCCCGAGCGCCGCCATTCCCTTGGCGAGATCCGGGTCGTTCTTTTCCTCGCCGACATGGAAGCGGGTATTTTCGAGGATGCCGATATTGCCAGGCAGCATGGTCGAGATCGCCCGCTGCGCTTCCGGCCCCTGGCAATCTTCCACGAACCGCACGGAACGGCCGGCAAGGCGGTGCACCGGCATCACCAGCTGCGCCGTCGACATGTCTGGCCGGACTTCGCCCTTCGGCCGACCGAAATGGGCGAGCAATAGGACGATGGCTCCGCGGTCGCTCAGCTCCAGCACCGTCGGCAGCATCGCCCGCAGCCGGGTATCGTCCGTGACCCGCGCGCCCTCCATCGGCACGTTGAGGTCGACCCGGACCAGCACTTTCTTGCCGGTCAGGTCCTCCGGCAAGTCGTCGAGAGTCTTGAAGGCGGCGCTCACCTTAGCCGAGCTGGCCCATCTTGTGGGCGGTATCGACCATGCGGTTCGAAAAGCCCCATTCATTGTCGTACCAGCTGACGACACGGACCAGCTTGCCTTCGAGCACCGCCGTTTCGAGGCTGTCGACGGTCGAGCTTGCCGGCGTGTGCATGAGGTCGATCGAGACGACCGGCTCATCGGTATAGTCGAGGATGCCGGCGAGGCGGCCGCTTTCCGACGCGTCCTTGAGGATTTGATTGACCTCGTCGCGGGTGGTGTCGCGCTTGGGCGTGAAGGTCAGGTCGACGAGGCTGACGTCCGGCACCGGAACGCGGATCGCGGAGCCGTCGAGCTTGCCCTTCAGTTCCGGAAGCACTTCGCCGACGGCGCGAGCGGCGCCCGTCGTCGTCGGGATGATCGACATGGCGGCGGCGCGAGCGCGGCGCAGGTCCGAGTGGATCTGGTCGAGGATCTTCTGGTCGTTGGTGTAGGCGTGAACGGTCGTCATCAGCCCGCGCTCGATCCCGATCGCGTCGTTCAGCACCTTGGCGACCGGCGCCAGGCAATTGGTCGTGCACGAAGCGTTGGAGACGATCTTGTGATCGGCCTGCAGCTTGTCGTCGTTGACGCCGTAGACGACGGTCAGGTCGACGCCCTTCGCCGGAGCGGAGATCAACACCTTCTTGGCGCCGGCATCGATATGCTTCTGAGCGCTTTCCCGGTCGGTGAAAAAGCCCGTGCATTCAAGCACGATGTCGATGTTGTTCTCACCATGCGGCAGGTTGGCGGGATCGCGTTCCTTGGTCACATGGATGCGCTTGCCGTCAACGACGATGTCGCTGCCGTCGGTCGTGACCTCACCCGGGAATTTCCCGTGGACGCTGTCGTTCTTGAACAGCCAGGCGTTAGCCTTGGCTTCTGCGAGATCGTTGACGCTGACCAACTCGAGCCCACAGTCCGGACGCTCGAGGATGGCGCGGGCGACCAGGCGGCCGATGCGGCCGAAGCCGTTGATTGCAACTCTCGTCATTGGATTCCTCGTTTTTTCATGAAGTCGGTCACGCGAGCGGCGACCTTGTCAGGGGTGATTCCGAAATAGTCATAGGCGTCCGGCGCGGGAGCGGAGACGCCGAAGCGGTCGATGCCGATGCGCAGCCCATGGAGGCCGGTGTAGCGTTCCCAGCCGAAGGTGCTGCCGGCCTCGATCGACACGCGGAGGATCTCCCGGTTGCTGACGTCGGGCAGGATGTCCTCGCGATAGTCCCACGGCTGGGCGTCGAAGCGCTCCATGCTCGGCATGGAGACGACATCGGCACCGATGCCCTGCCCTTCAAGCTTCGCTGCTGCGTCGAGCGCGATCTCCACCTCCGAACCCGTGGCGATGAAGATGACCTTGCGCGAGCCTTCAGCCTTCTTGAGCCGGTAGGCACCGCGGCCGCTGAGGTTCTCGTCTGAAGCTTCGGTGCGGACCGGGCGGAGGTTCTGGCGGCTGAGCGCAAGCACCGAAGGGCCGTCGCTCTGGAGCGCGAGCGCCCAGCATTCGGCGGTCTCGATCGCGTCGGCCGGCCGGTACACCTCGAGGCCCGGCATCGCGCGCAGGCTCTGGAGATGCTCGATCGGCTGGTGGGTCGGGCCGTCTTCGCCGAGCCCGATGCTGTCGTGCGTCATCACGTAAATGACTCGTGCACGCTGCAGCGCCGAAAGGCGGATCGCCGGGCGGCAATAATCGGTGAAGACCAGGAAGGTCCCGCCGTAAGGAATGACGCCGCCGTGAAGCGCCATGCCGTTCATCGCCGCGGCCATGCCGAACTCGCGGATGCCGTAGTAAACGTAGCGGCCGGCGTAATTGTCGGCAGTCAGCGGCTGCTGGTTCTTGGTCTTGGTGTTGTTCGATCCGGTAAGGTCGGCCGAGCCGCCGATGGTTTCCGGAATGGCGCTGTTGATCGCCTCCAGCGCCATTTCGGATGCCTTGCGGGTGGCGACCGGCTTCAGATCAGCGATCAGCTTCTGGACATAGGGCCGGAGCCAGCCGTCATGGACCTTGCCGTTGAGGCGCCGTTCGAAGTCGAGCTTGCGGTCGCTGGCTTCGAGCCGCTCCTTCCATAGCGCATGGTCGATGGAGCCGCGCTTGCCTGCCGCGCGCCATGCCGTCAGCACGTCGTCCGGCACGGTGAACTCTTCCGGCGCAAGGCCGAGGCCTGCGCGCGCTGCCTCGACTTCGTCCTTGCCGAGCGCGGCGCCGTGCGTCGCCGACGTGCCTTGCTTGTTCGGGGCGCCGTAACCGATGATGGTCTTGCAGCGGATCAGGCTCGGGCGGGGATCAGCGAGCGCCTCCTCAATCGCGCGGCTCACGTCGTCGGCGTCGAGCCCGTCGCAGGCGCAGGTGTGCCAGCCCATCGCTTCGTGCCGGGCGACCACATCCTCGTTGCGCGACAGTTCGGTCGAGCCGTCGATGGTGATTTCATTGTCGTCCCACAGGACGATCAGGCGGCCAAGCTGGAGGTTGCCGGCAAGCCCCGCCGCCTCATGATTGACGCCTTCCATCAGGTCGCCGTCGCCGGCGATGACGAAGGTGCGGTGGTCGACGAGGTCGTCGCCGTAGATGGCGTTGAGGTGGCGCTCCGCCATCGCCATGCCGACCGCCATCGCGAGACCCTGGCCGAGCGGGCCAGTCGTGACCTCGACGCCGGGCAGCTCGAAATTCTCCGGGTGCCCGGCCGTCGGGCTGCCCAACTGGCGGAAGCGCTTGATGTCTTCCATCGTGGGTCGCTCGTACCCGGTGAGGTAGAGTAGCGCGTAGATCAGCATCGAGCCATGACCAGCGGACAGGATGAAGCGGTCCCGGTCGGGCCAGTTTGGATCGGCGGCGTCGAACTTCAGGTGCCGGGTGAACAAGGCCGTGGCGGCATCGGCCATGCCCATCGGCATTCCGGGATGGCCGCTGTTGGCAGTTTCGACGGCGTCCATCGCAAGGGCGCGGATGGCATTGGCGAGACTGCGGTCGGAGGGCTGCATCAAGGCTCCGCGTGCGGGAATGGGTTCATGCCCGGGGAACCGGGCCGACCTGCGCCCTTTGTCCGGTGAGCCGTTCAGCGTCAATGCTTGCGGCTCCGCGGCACTTTGCGTAGTCGCCATGATCCATGGACGACGGCGGCATTTCCGCGGCCCTTGAGCGGGCCGAGCGAGCAGTGGAACGCATTCAGCGTGCCCTTGCCAATCGCCCGCCGCCCGCCCCTGCGCGCGACGAAGAGCTCCGGGCCAAGGTCCGCGAAGTTGTCGAGGAACTGGACGAGCTGATCCGCGAGGCGGCGGCCTAGATGGCGGCGATGGTCGACCTGACGATCGCCGGGCGCACCTATCAGGTCGCGTGCCGCGAGGGCGAGGAAGAGAATCTGCGCTCCGCGGCGCGCCTCGTCGACGGCAAAAGCCGCGAAGCGCTCGCCGGCTTGGGCACGCTCAGCGAGGCGCGGCAATTCCTGTTCGCGTCGCTGCTGCTGGCCGACCAGCTGATCGACAAGGGACCCGAGGCCGCTGCCGCGGCGCTGCCGTCGGGCCCCGACCCGATGCTCGCCGAACGCGCCGAACGGCTCGCCGTCCGGCTCGAATCGCTTGCCGCGCAGCTTGAGAATGAGGCGGCGAATCCCTAAGTAAGCCGTGACGGGCACTACCCGGTGCGCGCCTTTGGAAAATCCCTGAGGCTATTCAATCCTATTGGGAGCTGTCCCTGCTCGGACCCTGGTCTGGATCACACGGTGCCCACCTGACGTTTGGGCGTCAGAGGATTTTAGGGCAAACGGCCATGGTGGTCCCGTCACCCCCCTTCCCGCCCGGCATCGAGCCGCGGCCCGACTTCGAGCCTTCGGCGAAGGATATGCTCCGCCGCGCAGCGCTTGAGGCGCGCAAGGCGTTCGCCAAGACGCTCGCTGACGGCGAACGCGCGCAACTCGAACAGCGGCTGGCCGAACATCTCACATCGCTATGCGCCGGAGCCAAGGTCGTCGGCGGCTACGCGCCGCTCGGCAGCGAGATTTCGCCCCAACTGGCGATCGAGGAAGCGCGGGCGGTGGGCCGAGTCGTCGGCTTTCCCGCCTTTGACCACCCTTCCAAGCCGTTCAAATTTCGTGCCGCGGACGCCCTCGAGCCCGGGCCGTTCGGAATCATGCAGCCGAAGCGCAGCTCGCCGGTCGTCGAGCCGGACCTCGTACTGGTGCCGCTGGTCGCTATCGATGCGCGCGGGACGCGGCTTGGCCGCGGAAAAGGCCATTACGACCGGGCGCTGATCCGCTTGAAGACCAATGGTGCGCGGCTGATCGGCGTCGGCTGGGCGATGCAGCGCCTTTCCGACGCAATCCCGAGCGACGAATGGGACGTGCCGCTCGACGGCTTTGCGTCACCCGACGGGCTGGAAATGTTCCCCCGCTAAGGGCGCGTGAAGGGGACGAAATCGCCGAGCACGCAGGTTGGGCCAGGAATGCGGCTGTTCCCATCCAGCGACCGTACGATGTCGCCGCGGCAATAAGAGGATCCGGTCGGGTTGAAGACCAGGATGTCGTCACGGCCGATGCTGCAGGACGGCCCCAGATCGTTCGCCCACACAGTCTTGCCGCTGCCGCTGATCAGCGTCTGCCGATCGGTCGCCGACCGGCGCGGACCGTCGGTCTGGCTGATCGGCAAGCAGCTTCGGGGTTGCCCGGCAACCCGACCGACGAGCTCGACCAATTCGCGGGGTGCGGACGCCGGCTGCGGAACGGAGCAGGCGGCGAGCGACAAAGACAGGAGGAAAGGTGCGCGGCGCATTCCGGCACCATACCCCAATCCCGGGATCGGCGGAATGGCCGTGTCCGCTCGGCAACAATGCCGACTATTCGACAGGAGAATGGGGTTCGAAAGACGTGAATGGCCTCGGCTTCGCTTCTTTAACCCAACCTTGAATGATAGCCTGCGATGCAGCGGTCCAGGGGGGTCGCAGCCGGAGTTGAATCGATGCGTACGAAGATCATGGCTTTCGTGGTTATCGCCGCCGCAAGCGCTGCCTTGTTCGTGGGCATGCGCAACGACACGCGGGCCGATGCCGCTGCGGGCGATTGCTATTCGGAAGCTGCCGGCCCTTCGACCCCGACCATCTGCGACTGAGCGCCTCGCAGCTCCACTAGCCAGATGTCGGGGGGCGCGCCGAAGCGCAACGGCAGGCGGCTGGTTCCTAGCCCGGCCGTGACGATCATCAGATTGTCCCGCTCCCTGATCGCGCCGCATCGATAGCGTTCGCCGAAGTCGGAGCCGGTCTCGATCGCACCGACGAGCGGCAGGACGATTTGGCCGCAATGGGTATGCCCAGCGAGCACCAGGTCGATCCATGGCGGCGACCAGGCGAATTCGTCCGGCCGGTGCGCGACCAGCAATTTGGCGCCTGATGTGGCGGCGAGCCCGGCGTAAACCTTCTGCCGCCGCGCCTGCCATTCGCCCCCGTTCTTGAACAGGCGCCCGTCTATCCCGGCCAACCCGATCGGCCCAAGCTGAACTGCTTCGTTCACGAGCACGCGCACGCCCGCTTTCCGCAGCGCCTGCGCGACGCCTGCTGCGCCCGCCTGGTGATCATTGTTGCCGAGCACGGCATAGGTGCCGTGCGTTGCCTTCACTGCGCTGAGCGGAGCGACCGCGGCTGCCGCATCGTAGCGGCGGCCGATCCAGTTAGCGCCGACGAAGTCTCCGGTCGCAATCACAATGTCCGGGCGCAAGACATTGATTTGCGTGACGAGCTTTGCCGCACGCCGCGGCGGCATGTCGGGGCCGTGGACGTGAAGGTCAGAGAAGAGGACGACCCGGAGCGGCGGCGCGCCTTTCGGATAGTCAGCGGCGACCACCGTGATTCGCCTCACCAGCGGATCGGCAGTCGCGTTGTGGAAGCCGACGGCGAGGACAGCGATCGCGAGCAGCAGCACGGCGGTGACCGCGCGGCGCGCTGCCGACCGGCTCAGGCGCGCCTCATCAGCCGGCGCTGTCCTGCAGCTTGTGACGCTTGAGCGCGTGACGGAGCTGGTCGTAGCTCAGGCCGAGCGCGGTCGCCGTCGCCCGCTGGTTGAAACGATTGCGCTGCAGCGCATCCTCAAGCAGCCGGCGCTCATAAGCGGCCACGGCACCCCTGAAATCGTCCGTCGCCACCGGATCCGCGGCAGGCGTCGCGATGGGCATCGCCATCTGGGACTCGACGGCCTCATCTGGCGCGGCGGCGAACGATTCGACCGCCATGCTCCCACCGCCGCCGGTCGCGGTCGGCGCCCATGGCGAGTGAAACGGGTTAAAATTGATCTCGTCGATCGGCCGCTCGGCGTCCTCGTGCCGGTAGACCGCGCGTTCGACCACGTTGCGAAGCTCGCGAACGTTGCCGGGCCACGGATAGGCTTCCAGCGCCGCCATCGCCCGCGATGTGAAGCCGGGCCAGTTCGGCCATTCGAGCTCGACGCTCATCCGCCGACCGAAATGTGTCGCGAGCAGCGGGACGTCGCCCTGCCTGGCGCGCAGCGGCGGAAGGGTGATCACTTCGAACGACAGGCGGTCGAGAAGGTCGGCGCGGAACTTGCCCTTGTCGACCTGGGCCGGAAGGTTCTCGTTGGTCGCGGCGACGATGCGGACATCGACGCTCACGGGTTTCGACGCACCGATACGGGTGATCTCGCCATATTCGACTGCGCGCAGGAGACGGTCCTGCGCTGCCATGGACAAAGTGCCGAGCTCGTCGAGGAACAAGGTGCCGCCATCGGCCTCTTCGAAGCGTCCGTGGCGAGTCTTCTGCGCGCCGGTGAAGCTCCCCGCCTCATGGCCGAACAGTTCGGCCTCGATGAGGTTTTCAGGAAGCGCGGCGCAGTTCATGACGATCAGCGGCGCGGCCCAACGCGAGGAGAGATGGTGAAGGCGTTCGGCGATCAGTTCCTTGCCCGTGCCGCGTTCGCCGATGACCAGCACCGGTCGGTTGAGCGGCGCGGCACGGCTCGCCCTCTCGACCGCGTCGAGAAAGGCAAGGCTCTGCCCGATGAATTGATCTGCCCGCTCCACACCGAACGTTGGTGCCAAATCCCACGATTTGGCAAGGATTTTCACTTGTTTTCCGGCGCAAAATTGGCGCTTTTCGCGGAACTGTGGCTTTTCCACAGAAGTGGCACGGGTCTTGTATAGTGAGAAGCAGGTTTAGGCGCCTAAGTTACGGATGCGGAGTGCTGGAATGAGTATCTTTTCCCGAACGCGGGACATCTTCGCGGCGAACATCACCGAGATGCTCGACCGGTCGGAGGACCCGGCGAAGATGATCCGGATGGTGATCCTTGAGATGGAGGAGACCCTGGTCGAGGTCCGCGCTTCTGCGGCGCGGTGCATCGCGGACAACAAGGAAATGCGACGTGCACTGTCGCGGCTCGACGAACTTCAGAACAACTGGACCGAAAAGGCCGAACTCGCGCTGAGCAAGGACCGCGAGGACCTGGCCAAGGCGGCGCTGATCGAGCGCCAGAAGGCCAGCGACATGGCGACGGGCCTGCGCGAAGAGATCAAGGTGATCGAAGATACGCTCAAGGGCTATGAGGCGGACATCGCCAAGCTGCAGGCCAAGCTTCGCGAAGCGCGGGCGCGGCAGAATGCGATCGCGGCGCGGTTCGAAAGCGCGGTGACCCGAGCCCGTGCCCGCGAGCTGCTCAACGGCAACCGCACCGAGGACGCATTCTCCAAGTTCGAAGTGCTCGAACGGCGCGCGGACTTCGCCGAAGGCCGCGCCGATGCGCTCGGGATGACCGGGCCGAAGAGCCTCGAAGAAGAAATCGCAGAACTGCAGGCCGCGGAGTCGGTCGACAAGGAGCTAGAAGCCATGAAGGCCGCGCTCCGGGCCAAGGGGAAGTAAGCAATGGACGAAATCCTAATCCCGATTCTCGTATGCGGAATGCTGTTCATCGGCCTGCCGTGGCTGGTGTTCCACTACATCACCAAGTGGAAGACCGCGGCGACGCTGACCACCGGTGACGAGAAGCTGCTGGACGAGCTTCACGACGCTGCCCGCCGCCTGGACGACCGCCTGTGCACCATCGAGCGCATCATGACGGCCGAAAATCCGCAGTGGCGCCAGCAATGCGTTCCGGGCCGCGAGGACACGCGCCGCCTGCTGACCGACGGGGAGTAAGATGGCTTACGATCGCTACCGGACGACGCAGCGGCAACAGCCGGAATTCCGGTCGAACCAGCCGCAGGAATATCGCGAGGACCTGCCGGACAATTATCGTCCGGAGTCCTACTATCGTGGCCAACCCGCAAGCCGAACGCGATTCTATCGCGACAAGCGCAATGGCAAGGTCATGGGCGTGTGCGCCGGCATCGCCGATTACACCGGCTTTGACATCGCCCTGGTCCGCATCTGCTTCCTTGCCGCGGTGTTCATGAGCGGCGGGTCCGTCCTGCCCTTCTACTTCATCGCCGGGTGGATCGCGCCGACCAAGCCGACGGCGCTCGAAACCCGCGACAATGAGGAGCAGCAGTTCTGGCAGGGCGTGCGCGCATCCCCTGCCCGCGCGGCGCGCGACATCCGCTCGCGGATGCGCGACATCGACCGCCGGCTTGCCGACATCGAAAGCTATGTGACGACGGAGAACCGATCCCTGGCGCGCGAGATAGAAGCGCTGGCGATCGAAAAGGGAGACAAGGAATGATGGGTCCGGGGGAGACTTTGTCGGTGCTGATCGCGGTGATCTTTCCCGCGATCGTGCTGATGTACATCGCCAGCCGCTATTTCCGGCTACGCGAGAAGAAACTCGAGGTCGAAGCGGGGATGGCGGCGGAGAAAGCCGCTCAATATGCCTCGCGGAGCACGGAGCTTGAGCAGCGCGTGCGCGTGCTCGAGCAGATCGTCACTGATGCGGGCGCGCAGACGGCTGCGCAGATCGACGCATTGCGCGCCCAGCCGCGCATCTCCGCAGGGGAATAGCAGGCATGAACCCGTTCGAATTCGTTCTCGTCCTGATGCTGATGATTTTCGGCTTCACGCTCATCAAGCATCGCATGGGCATCCGGAACCGCTGGGAGCGCCATGTCGGCGAGCAAGACAGCGGCGAAACGCTGCGGCTGCGCGAGGAAGTCAAGGAACTGAAAGAGCGGCTGAAAGTGCTCGAGCGGATCACCGTCGAGAAGGAAAACAGCCTCGCCAAGGAAATCGAGTCGCTCCGCGACCGATAGGCAGCTAGGGCGCCGGACATGCCCGGACTGCCCCCGCTTAGCGACATCCTGGACGAATATGAGCTGGTCGACGCCGAGGACCGCTACCGGCTACTGATCGACCTCGGGCGACAGCTAGAGCCGATGCCGAGCGCGTTGAAGACGGACGCCAGCAAGGTGCCCGGATGCTCGGCGTCGGTCTGGGTCTATCCGACCAGCGACAGCGGCAAGCTCCACTTCCTGGCCGACAGCAATGCGGCGATCACCAAGGGAATCGTCGCGCTGGTGCTTGCAGCGGTGCAGGACAAACCGGCCGTCGAAGTGGCCGGCATGGACGTCGCGCAGAGCCTCGCCCCGTTCGATCTGTCGAAGCACTTGAGCGCGAACCGCACGCAGGGCGTGCCGAACATGATCGCGCTCGTGAAGCGGACTGCGGAGCGCTACGCCGCGGCCGGATAAGCGAACAGCATCTATTCTCCTGCTCCGGCGTTTCATTGCGCAACGTCAATGACCCTGGAGTATGCGCATGTTCCGCCGTTATGCTTATGGCTGGATCACCCTCGGTTTCTTTCTCGGCTCGCTTCTGCTGCACTGGTACTTCGGCTGGACCGCCTTTGCAGACGAGGCGCAGGCGCACGGCCAGGCGCCCGACACAGCGAGCTACATGCACGAGATGCTGCGCGACACGTTCGAAAACTGGCAGTCCGAGTTCCTGCAGTTGCTGTGGCAGGTCGGCGGGCTTGCCTATTTCCTTTACGTCGGCTCGCCATCGTCGAAGGAGAATGACGACCGCACCGAGCTTAAGCTCGACGCCATCCTGCGTGCGGTCGGCGGCGCGAAAGCGGATGAGCTGATCGCCGCTATAGACCATGAATATGAGCGCGACACGGGTCACACGCCGCACAAGCACGGCAGCCCGCTCGCAAAGAACGCAGGCAAGGAGTTGAACGCGAGCTTCGCGGACGCCCGTTAAGCAGCGCTACTGTTCTTCTACGAATTGGCCGGCTCGCGGGCCGCTCCAACTGCGTGCTGGCCTAGCGCTTCCATCAACAGTTCGTAGGAGCGAATTCGCGCCGCGGGATCGTAGATCTGCGCAGTGACGATCAGCTCATCTGCGCCGGTCTGTTCGACGAAGCTGCGCACTTTCGCGCCGACTTCTTCGACAGTGCCGATCGCCGAACAGGAAAGCACGTCGTCGAGCACCGACCGGGCGTGGGACCCGAGCTCGTCCAGGTAATTGGCTTTCGGCGGCGGCAGCTTGCCCGGCTGGCCGGTGCGCAGGGCAACGAACGCCTGCTGGACCGACGTGGCGAGCAGTTCGGCCTCTTCATGGCTGTCGGCGGCGAAGCAGTTGAAGCCGAGCATCACGTAGGGGCGATCGAGCTGTGCCGATGGTTCGAAGCGCTCGCGATAGACGCGGATCGCCTCCATCATCATTGCCGGCGCGAAGTGCGACGCGAAGGCGTAAGGCAAGCCGAGCATGGCCGCGAGCTGCGCGCCGAACAGGCTGGAGCCAAGGATATAGACAGGGATGTCCATCCCTTCGCCCGGAACGGCGCGAACCCGCCCGTTGGCGCCTTTGAAATAGTTCATCAGTTCGACGACGTCGTTCGGGAACTGGTTAGCGTCGCCCTGCAGGTTGCGCCGCATCGCATAGGCCGCGGCCTGGTCCGTGCCGGGTGCGCGTCCGAGACCGAGATCCACGCGCCCCGGATAGAGCGCTTCGAGCGTACCGAATTGCTCGGCAACGATGAGCGGCGCGTGGTTCGGAAGCATGATGCCTCCTGCGCCGATCCGAATGCTCGACGTTTGCGCGCCGACATAGGCGAGCGCCACGGCCGTCGCTGCGCTGGCGATACCGGGCATCGAATGGTGTTCGGCCATCCAATAGCGTTTGTAGCCTAGCCGCTCCCCCGCCTGCGCGAGCTCAGCTGATTGGCGAAGTGCCTGGGAAACGTCACTTCCTTCGGTGACGGGAGCGAGATCAAGGATGGAAAGAGTGACCATTGATCCGAGATGGTCGGTGCGGCGCGGCGTTCAAGCGTCCGCGGCATCTCCAAGTGCCAGCCGGCGTTCCTCCGCCTTCTTCAGCACGTCGTAAGCGGCCTGCACCTGAGTGAAGCGCTTTGCCGCTTCATCGTCGCCGGGATTGGCGTCGGGATGCGTTTCCTTCACCAGGCGACGGTGAGCCGCCTTCACGGCCGCAAAGTCAGCGTCGCTGTCGAGCTCGAGCGCCTCGAGCGCGCGCATCTCGTCGCGGCTGCGGCTGCCGTCCCCGGGACCGGCCCACTTCCACTGCGCCGACTGGCGGAAACCGGCGTTGCCCTGCTCCTCATCGGCGGCGCGGCGCGCGGCTTCTTCGGGGCTCAGGCCGGCGAAGTAATTCCAGTTCTTGTTGTACTCGGCGGCATGGGCTTCGCAGAAATACCAGCGTTCGGGGCTGTTCGGCGCCTTAGGCGCCGGCCGATCGCCGACATTGCTGCAGCCTTCGCGGTCGCACAGCCGAATCTTCGCCGCCGAGCGGCCCTTGTCCGCATAGCTCCGCCACCGCGGGAAGCCCCAGTCGTCGGATCTCTTCTGCCGAGCCATAACACTCCAACTAGCCAGCGATTGCGGCAGTTGCGAGCCGCGCCTCGAAAGAAAATGCCAGAGGGCCTGTAAGCCGGGTTCTGTCCTCCGCTTGCGCGGATGTGCGGCCATTCCTCTAGGCCCCGACTTACGTCGGGGCTCAAGCAACCAACCCGGGCGACGGGCCGGAACCAGGCCCATATGCCGCCCCTATTCGGTCTTGCTCCCGGTGGGGTTTACCGTGCCGGTTCCGTTGCCGGTCCCGCGGTGCGCTCTTGCCGCACCCTTTCGACATTACCGCGCCGAAGAGCGGCGGTCTGCTTTCTGTGGCACTGTCCCTGATCCCCGCCGGAGCGAAGATCGCCGGGTGTTACCCGGCACCGTGGTTCCATGGAGCCCGGACTTTCCTCGCCCTGCTTATCGCAGGCCGCGGCCGCCCAGCCCTCTGGCGAGCGGCGATATAGGCGGAGCGGGCTCTGCACGCGAGTCAGGCGTCGGGGAGCGGACTTCTGCAGCACCGTTAAGCTGCTGCTTACCTGCGCCCTCAGCCGGTCGGCGACGGGACTCGGTTGACCGTAAACACTGCTCATACGCGGTGATCGGGTGCGGTTCGTTGTCTGGCGTTCAGCAGTGCCGCGCCAGCCTTTCCCACAGCCACAAAGAGGGAGATTAGAAGATGCGCACATTCATGCTGGCACTAGCGGCAACGTCGCTCAGCGTTCCGGCGCTTCCGACCGCGGCGGCCGCGCACGGCCGCCACCACAGCGCGTATCAAGGCAAGATCTGGACCGATTCACAGGGCCGGCTGCGGTGCAAGCGCTCTAACGGCACCACCGGATTGATCGTCGGCGCTGCCGGCGGTGCTCTTGTCGGGCGCGCCATCGGTACGCGCGGCGAGCGCGCGACCGGGACCATCCTGGGCGCGGCAGCGGGCGCCCTTCTCGGCCGCCATGTCGACCGCAGCCGGGTGCGCTGCCGCTAAACTCTGAGCGTTGAAGCGATTAAGGCTCGTCCGCCAAGTGCGGACGGGCCATTTTCTTGCGCCGCCTTATTGCGGGCGCGGCAGCAACAGCGCGAGAAGCTTGGCGCGGCATTCGCCGTCGATGATCCCGTCGATCATGTCGGGACGAAAGCGGCGCTGGAAGGCGATCACCGCCTTCTGCGGGTCGGTGACGTCATAGCCGAACCGCTCGAGCGCCAGCAGGAATCCCGCGTCGGTCCAGTAAGGGTCGATCAGCTCGCGCGACGGGCTCGGCAGAGCCAGGCGGCGCTTGGCGAGTTCCCACCAAGGGAAAAGTTCGCCCGGGTCCTCCTTGCGCGCTGGCGCGATGTCTGAATGACCGACGACATTGCCGCGGCCGATCCCGTGTCGCTCCTTGATGTCGGCGACTAGCGGGATGACCGACGCGATCTGCTCGTCGGGAAATTGCCGATAGCCGAACTCATGACCGGGATTGACGATCTCGATCCCGATGCTTGCCGAGTTGACGTCGCTGATGCCTCGCCAGCGCGACTTGCCGGCGTGCCAGGCGCGCTTGTCTTCGTCGACCAGGCGGTAAACCGTCCCGTCCTCGTCGACGCAATAATGCGCCGAGACCTTGGCTTCGGGCGAGCAGAGCCGCGACAGCGCGCCTTCGCAGTCCGGCATTCCGGTATAATGAAGGACGATCATCGAGACCGGTAGCTGGCGCTCGTCAAAGTTCGGCGACGGCCGGTCGATGAAGTCCATGTCCATGCGCGCTTATGGCGCACAGTCATGGCTGTTGGGTCAAGCCCCGCCTGCTGCCGCCCGGCGCTCCGTCTGCCGTTTTTCGATGCGACTGCCGTCGCCGGTCAGGCGGTACAAACCGCGCGCTTCAATGTCGGCGCCAAGCTTGTTGGTCTGCCCGATCACCGTCTCGCCGGCCCCGAGCATCAGCCAGCCATCCTCAGCCATGGCGCTTGCGATCCGGTCGAAGCTCAGCGTCTTCTTTTCGGCGCTGAGGTAGAGCAGCACATTGCGGCACAGGACAATGTCGAACCCGCCGGGGTGCGGCGGCGGTTCAAGGATGTTGTGTACCTGGAAGCGCAGCGGACGCCGAAGCGCCTCGACCGCGCGCCAGCCGCCATCGCATTCCTCGAACCATTTGATCATCTGGTTGATGCCGAGGCCGCGCTGCACTTCGAACTGGCTGTACGTGCCGCGGCGCGCGCGCTCCACGCATTCGGTGGACACGTCAGTGCCGAGGATGTCGATCGTCCAGCCGCGCCACTTGTCCGCTTCCTCGGCGAACAGCATCGCCAGCGAATAGGTCTCCTGCCCGGTTGAGCAGCCGGCCGACCAGATGCGAAGCCGCTTCGAGGCGGCGCGGCGCCGCATCAGTTCGGGCAAGGCGTGGCGCTGGAGTACGTCGAACGGCGCGCGGTCGCGGAAGAAATAGGTTTCGTTGTTGAGCAAGGCTTCCACCACCATTTGCGACAGGCTCGGCTCCTTCCCCATCACGAGGATGGTGATGAGCTCGTCGAGCGAAGCGATGCCGCGCTCTCGCAGCAGAGACGAAAGCGCGGTTTCGATGCGCCAGCGGCGGCTCATCGTCAGTTGCTGGCCGGTCCGTCCTTCGAGCAGGCCGGCAAGGATCCGGATCGAGCTGTCGCTTATTTGCACGGCAGCTCTTCCTCAGTCCGGGAGGTGATCCTCCGGGCGATTTTCTCTGGCGGCAGCACCGCACTGGCGAGGCCCGCCTCCATTACCGCCCGCGGCATTCCCCATACGGCGCAGCTTGCCTGATCCTGGGCGATGATCGAGCCGCCGCATGAGACCAGAGTTGCGGCGCCCTCGACGCCGTCACGGCCCATGCCGGTAAGGACGACGCCGAGAGCGCCGGAACCGTAGATCGCCCCCGCGGAAGCGAACATCGGGTCCAGCGAGGGCATGCAGCCGCTGCTGCTGCGCCCGTGGGTGAGCCGGACCAGCGCCCCAGTCTTGGAGGGCTCGAGCGTCAAATGCCCATCGCCGGGTGCAAGCAGGACCTGGTCGGCCACCAGCGGCATGCCGTCTTCGGCAACGACGGCACGGCGGCCGGAAATGGCGCCGAGCTGGCGTGCGAACACCGGCATGAACGGCATCGGCAGATGCTGGGTGACGAGAATCGGCACGCCGATCCGCCGCGGGAGCGCCGCGAACAGGACCCCAAGCGCGTGGATTCCGCCCGTGGACGCGCCGAGCGCCAGGACATCGATCGGGTCGCTCGGCATCGGCCGGAGGACGGGAGTCGGGCCGCTCGGCTGCGGCGCGTAGCTGGCGCTGGATACCGTTTTCGAGGCGTAGCCGAGCGCCTTCAGCTTGGCGACGAGGATCTCGGAGAACCGCCCGTTGAACCGTCCGGTGCCCGGCTTGGGCATGGTGTCGGCAGCGCCAAGCGCGAGCGCGGCCACCGTTTGCTCCGCGCCGTCTTCGGCCAACGAGGACACAATCATGACCTTGGCGCCGGCGGCCGCGGCGATGATGCGCGGGATCGACTTCAGCCCGCCCGCGCCGGGCATTTCGAGGTCGAGGATGACGACGTCTACGCGGCATTCGCCAAGCGCAACGATGGCGTCTTCGGCGGTTCCGGCGACAGCGATGATTTCGAAGGCGGGATCGCTTTCGATCATTCGCGAAAGCACCGCCCGGGCGACCGTCGAATCGTCGACGATCATCAACCGGATGCGGCGGCGACTAGCGGCCGGATCCGCATGGCGGTCCCGCGATCTGGCGAGCGCCCGCTCCACCGACGCGGGCCTTAAGCGACGCCGACGAGCTGAAGCTTGATGTGAAGCGTCTCGCGATCGAACGGCTTCATCACATATTCGTCCGCGCCCGCTTCGAGCGCCGCACGAATGTGCGCCATGTCGTTCTCGGTCGTGCAGAAAACGACCTTCGGCTGGTCGCTGTGGCCACGCTGACGCAACAGGCGCAGGAACTCCATCCCGCTCATCACCGGCATGTTCCAGTCGAGCAGGACGACGTCCGGCATTTTCGATTCGCAGCGGGTGAGCGCTTCCTGGCCGTCGCCCGCTTCCTCGACCTCGAACTCGAGGGTTTCGAGAATGTGCCGCGCGACCTTGCGGATCACCTTGGAGTCATCGACGATCAAACAGCTCTTCATTCGCTCGCATCCCGCTTTCGACGTATCGCACTCACTAAACATGAAGGGTAACGAAGACCTTAAGCCGCCTTCGCTTCCGGAGCCCCGGCGATCAAGGCCGCGACATCGACGAGCAGCAGCGGACCGCTTTCGGTATCGACCATACCGAGAGACGCGCGCCCCCAGCCGGCCCCCATCGCGGCGCGCACCGGCGCCGGGTCGCTGAGCGCTTCGACCACATCTTCGACGAGGTCGACGATCAACGCATAATGATGGCCGTCGAATTCGACGACGGCAGCTTCGCGGATTCCGTCCGAGCAATCGCTCATCCCAAGCTCCAGCGAGCGCTTGCAGTCGATCACCGTCAGCACGCGGCTGCGAAGAGCCGACAAGCCCGCGACGTGCGGCGCCGCCCGCGGCACGGGGATCAAGGTGTCCAGCTCGACCACGGATTCGACGGCGGCGGCAGGCAGCGCGACGCGCTCGCCGGCGATGGTCACGACCAGCAGCAGTTCGTTCATTTGCCCCTCCCGCGCTTCGTCATTTTCCGCTCCCCGCTCCGGCAGTCTTGAGCGCCATCAGCAGCCCGGCGCGGTCATAGCGATAGATGCTGCCGTCCTTCTTGTTCTTGGGCTCCGGCTCGCTGCGCAGATAGATTGCATTGGCTGCATCAACGGCCTCGCCGTCGCTGGCGATCACCAGGTCGGTGTCGCCATCATGGTCGTCGCCGACGACGATGTAGCCGGCGGCCTCGACGATCGGCCGCAGCATGTTCTGCATCCAGGGATCGTCGCTCGGCAGCCGGCAGACGAGCGTTTCCGATGCGCGCGCGGCGGCGCCGACATGATTGGCGAACAGCCAGTGCGCATCGACGATCTCCGCCGGCTCGCCATTGATCAGCGAAACGCCGCTGACCTCGCCCGGACGTTCCGCATGGATGATGTCATTGTCGATCGTCGCAAAGTCGACGACCTCGGCGAAAGCATAGCCCATCTCATGTGCGCCGTCGTTGAGGCGGAACAGGCGCACCTTGTCGCCGGTGAGCTCGGCGCCATTGGCACCGGCTAATGGAAGGATTGCATCGCCGACCTGGACGCGCAGCTGTCCGGCAGCCGAATTGACGGCGCTGACCGCCACTTCCTCGATTCGGTCGACAACGGCGAGGCGCAGTGCGCGGCGGCCGCCGTCGAGGCCGCGGAAGAGCAGCACCGCCGTCGATTTCACCGCGGCGGCGGAAGGGCCTTCGGCGATGCGAGCGGCGCGCTCCTGCACTTCGAGCTTGATGCCGCCGACCTGTGCGAGCCCGGCGGGATCGAACAGCAGGATCGGGCTGCCGTCATCGGCAAGGGTCGTGCCGGCATAAAGGCCTGTGGCCATGACGGCGGGCGCGGCGGGCTTCACCACCAGCTCTTCGTGGTCGTGGATGCGGTCTACGGCGAGCGCGTAGACATCGCCGCCTGCCGGGCGCAGCACGATCAACGTGCGGTCCTTGTCGTCGATACCGCTCGGAATGCCGAGGATGTCGGCAAGCGACACTTCGGGCACGCGGCGGCCGCGGATCGTCGCAACGCCTGCACCGCCAAGGTGCTCGAGCGTAACGCTCTCGCCATTGGCGCGGACGATCTCCTCGATGGCCGAGCGCGGAATGGCAAAATGCTGGCCGGCAATCGACAGTGTCAGCGCGGGGATAATGGTCAGGGTCAACGGCACCCGCAGGGTCATGCGCGTGCCCTCGCCCAACCGGCTGTCGACCTCGACGACGCCGCCGATCCGCTCGATGTTCGAGCGGACGACGTCCATGCCGACACCGCGGCCGGAAATCTGCGTCACCTGCTGGGCGGTCGAGAGGCCTGCCTCGAAGATGAGGGCGAGCTGTTCGCGCGGGGAAAGCTGCGCCGCGTCGGCTTTCTCGATGATGGCGGCCGCGATGGCTTTCTCGACCAGTTTCTTGCCATCGATGCCGCGGCCGTCGTCCTGAATGTCGATCAGGATCTGGTTGCCCGACTGACGCGCCACGACCGAGAGGATACCGATTTCGCGCTTGCCGGCCTTCAGCCGGTCGGCAGGCTTTTCGATGCCATGGTCGACCGCATTGCGGATGATGTGCGTCAGCGGATCGCGGATCATCTCGATCATCTCGCGATCCAGCTCGACGTCGCCGCCTTCGATGTCGACCAGCACCTGCTTGCCGAGTTCGGCCGACAGGTCGCGGACCATGCGCGGAAGGCCGACGAACAAATTCTCGATCCGCTGCATGCGGGTGCGCGTGATCGCATCGCGCATGTCGGCGATGATCGCGGACAGGCGCTCGAAGGCGCCATCGACGGCGACGTCGGTCGGCGCTTCACGCAGGCGGCGGGCTAGCTCGTTGCGTGCCAGCACCATGTCGGAGACGGTGCTCATCACACGATCGAGAAGCTCGACGGAAAGGCGGATGGTGCGTGGGGCCGAGGTTGCCTTCGCCTGCCCTTCAGCAGCGGCGACGGCCACCGGAGCCGCGACGCTTTCGGCGCCGGGTGCAAGGGCATCGATGAGCGCGCTATCGTCGCCTGCCGGCATGTCTTCGCCGGCGTCGATCGCAGCGATCATTTCGCCAATTCGGTCGATGATTGCGAGGACCGCGCTGACCAGGTGGCCATCGGCTTGGCGGCGGCCGGCGCGGACATCGGCCAACGCGTCCTCGGCGGCATGGCTTAGTGCTTCAAGTCGGGGAAATTCGAAAAAGCCGCAATTGCCCTTCACGGTATGAACGAAGCGGAAGATGCTATCGAGACGGGCGCGGTCGTCGGGCTCGGCCTCCCAGGCGACGATCTCCCCGCCGAGGGCTTCGAGCATTTCGCGACATTCCGCGACGAAATCGGCAATCAAATCGTCCATCGACGGGTAAGCCCCCCAGCGCTGCGTGGAGAGGCTTATGCCGCCGAGGAGTTAACGCGGCGTTATCCCTGAAATTGCGCTCAGGCGCTCGGCAGGGTCGCGCCGATCAGGAGCACTTCGCTCGAGGGATCGCTGAGGCGGATCGTTCCGCCGCCTTCGGCTGCGAGGCTGTGGGCGAGCCAGGCACCGGCGGCACGGGGTTCGATGGTCCCCTGCCCGCCTGTGGCGAGCGTTTCGCGCAGAGCCGGGTCGAGGAGGATGCGCGGACCTTCGCCACGCACCGCGATTTCGATCGCGTCGTCCGTCCGCTCGGCGCCGACATCTAGGCGGCCGCCGCGAACCAGGGCATCGCCGGCCAGCAGTGCGAGGTTGAGCAGCAGCTTGATCGCGCCTTTGGGCAGCCTCTGCTCCTCGACCGCCCAGCCCACCTGCACCTTGCCCTCAGCCCCGAACAGGCCTTCGAGCACCTGCTGCGCTTCGCGGGCGTCGATCTCGTCGGCGAAGCCGCCGCCGGCGCCGAACGCCAGACGGAAGAACTTGAGTTTGTTGGCGGTCGCGCGGGCGCTGTCGGCAAGAAGCTCGAGGCACTTCTCGCGCATGTCGGGATCCGTCTCGTCGGCTAGCAGCTCGATGCCGTTGTTGAGCGCGCCGACCGGCGACATCAAATCGTGGCAGAGCCGCGAGCAAAGCAGGCTGGCGAGATCGACCGCATTCATCGCGGGCCTGATGAGCTAGAGTTTAACGAAGCGCAAGTTTTCGCGAGTTGAACGGAGCCGTACCGATTCCCATATTCCCTGCTCGGATGGGGGGAATTCAGACGATCGACGTGCGCCTCGAGCCCGCTCATGCCGGGTGGCGGCTCGATCGCGCGGTGGCGGCGGCCGTGCCGACGCTTTCGCGCGAACGGCTGAAGGCGCTGATCCGCGACGGCGCCCTCCTTGCGGGAGCGACCGCCGTTCGAGACCCGGCCACGAAGGTTAAAGGCGACGAGGCTTTCCGCCTGGAAGTGCCCGAGCCGCGCGAAGCGCACAACAAGGCGCAGGATATTCCGCTGGCGATCGCATTCGAGGACGAGCATCTCCTGGTCGTCGACAAGCCTGCGGGGCTGGTGGTGCATCCAGCAGCGGGAAATTCCGACGGCACCCTGGTCAATGCCCTTCTCCACCATTGCCGCGGGCAGTTGTCGGGGATCGGCGGCGTTGCCCGGCCGGGCATCGTCCACCGGATCGACAAGCATACGTCCGGGCTGCTGGTCGTTGCCAAGACCGATGTCGCGCACGAAGGCTTGGCGAAGCAGTTCGCCGCTCATTCGATCGACCGCCGCTACCTGGCGATCGTCAATGGCGTGCCGAGGGTTGCGGAAGGCACAGTCGACGCGCCGCTGGCCCGATCGGCAGCCAACCGGAAGAAGATTGCAATCGCCGACGAAGGCCGCGGCAAGCGCGCCGTGACTCACTGGCGGCGGCTTCAGCCGTTACGGGATTCAGCCCTGGTCGAGTGCCGGCTCGAGACCGGGCGCACTCACCAGGTCCGCGTCCACATGGCGTCGATTGGTCACCCGCTGCTCGGCGACCCGGTCTACGGCCGTTCCGGAAAGAGCCACGGCAAGCTGCTGAACGAACTGAATTTTCACCGGCAAGCGCTGCACGCGGCGGAGCTCGGCTTCATTCATCCGGTTACGAAGCACAGGCTGTCGTTTCAAAGTCCCATGCCGCCGGACATGCAGGAACTGTTCAACGCACTTGGTGTATAGGATTGAAAGGCGCTATCGCGCCCGCAAAGGGAGAAAGACGAGCATTTATGGCCGACAAAAAAGGGATCGTCTCGCTCCCCTCGTCCGGTGGGGAGGCCGGGCTCAACCGCTATCTGAGCGAAATCAAGAAATTCCCGATCCTCAGCCCTGAGGAGGAATTTATGCTCGCCAAGCGCTGGCGCGAGCATAACGACACCGAGGCTGCGGCGAAGCTGGTGAACTCGCACCTTCGGCTCGTGGCCAAGATCGCCATGGGCTATCGCGGCTACGGCCTGCCGGTCAGCGAGCTGATCAGCGAAGGCAATATCGGCCTGATGCAGGGCGTGAAGAAGTTCGAGCCGGATCGCGGCTTCCGCCTCGCGACCTACGCCATGTGGTGGATCAGGGCCTCAATCCAGGAATTCATCCTGCGCAGCTGGTCGCTCGTGAAGATGGGCACCACCGCGGCGCAGAAGAAATTGTTCTTCAACCTTCGCCGGATGAAGAACCAGATCGACGCGTTCGAGGAAGGCGACCTCAAGCCCGCCGACGTGACCAAGATCGCGACCGATCTCGGCGTCACCGAGGAAGAGGTCGTCTCGATGAACCGCCGCATGGGCATGGGCGGCGATACGTCGCTCAACGCCCCGCTGAAGGGCGACGAAGGCGCTGAAGGGCAGTGGCAGGATTTCCTGGTCGACAGCGGTCCGCTGCAGGACGAGCTGATTGCAGAAGACGAGGAAACGCAAGTGCGCCACGACCTGCTGGTCAGCGCGCTCGAAAGCCTCAACGATCGCGAAAAGCATATCCTGATGGAACGCCGTCTCGCGGACGAGCCGAAGACGCTCGAGGAGCTGAGCCAGGTCTATGGCGTGAGCCGCGAGCGTATCCGGCAGATTGAGGTCCGCGCGTTCGAGAAGCTGCAGGGCGCGCTGCTCCGCCTCGCCGGGGAGCGCCGTCTCCTTCCCGCAGCCTAGGCTGCCGTCGGTCCGAAAACAAAAAAGCGGCCCCTGCCGGGTGGCAGGAGCCGCTTCTTGGGCATAGCGGGCCGGTGGGTTGGGAGGGGAGGTTACCGGCCCGCCGAACTTTGAAACTTTTAGATCTGGGCAGCCATCACGCTGACGACGCCCGTGAACAGGCCGGCGGTGACGATCAGCGACCCGAACGCCTGCATGAGCTTCTGTTGCATCTTCATCTCCAATCTCGACTTGTTGAGTAGGGTATACCAGAACGGCCGCGTAATTTCCTTGCGATCTCCAACAATTCACCGCATCTTCAGCATAGATTATGCGCAGGAGCACGCAGGTGGAGCAAAGTCTTGATGAATTCGATTGCAAGATCCTCGGCGAGCTGCAGAAGGATGCGTCGCGTCCTGTAACGCAATTGGCCGAAGCGGTCGGCCTGTCCCATGCGCCGGCCTGGCGCCGCATCCAGCGCCTGCGGAGCGAAGGCTATATCGACCGCGAGGTCGCCATCCTCGATCGTGAGAAGCTCGGCTGGGACCTCGAGCTCTTCGTGCTCGTGAAGCTCAACGCCACCGCCCGCGCCGACATCAACCTGTTCGTGTCCGAAATCGTGAAGCACGACCAGGTGATCGGCTGCTTCTTGGTGCTCGGGAACGTCGACCTGGTGTTGCACGTGATCGCCCGTAACATCCGTGACTATGAACGCTTTTTCCTGGAGCATCTGAGCCAGGCCACCGGTGTTCATGAGGCGAATACGATCACTCTGTTGTCGCGGCTGAAGGACAGCACCGCGATCCCCCTGTGAACCTAGTCGTCCTTGTCGGCGATCTCCGGCGCGGCGGCGGTCAGCTTCTCCCCTTCCCGCGCCTCTTCGGGCCGATCCTCGACCTCGTCGCTGGTCGCGAGATTGTCCGCGGCCCAGGCGCCACGCTCGCCCATCGGCTGTGGTTCGCCGGTTGTGCTGTCATGCGCCGTCTGGTGTTCGATCTCGCTGTTGAGCTCGGCTCCGAAGCAGAAGGCGTAGGCTGACACATATAACCAGGTCAGCAGCGCGGCGACGGCGCCGAGCGAGCCGTAGGTGGCGCTGTAGCTGGTCAGGCGGCTGACGTAGAAGGTGAAGGCAAGGGTCAGTAGCAGCCAGGTGACTGCGGCGAACAGCGAGCCGGGCGTGATCCACGTCCAGCGCGCCCGCTCGCGCGAGGGGCCGAAGCGGTAGAGAATGGCCGCGATTGCCGACGCCACGAGGATCAGCACCGCATAGCCCACCAGCTTGCCTGCGAAGACCATCACGCTGGACGCTTGCGGCAGCTTCGCCTGCAGGAAGGCAACGGCGGCGCCTGCCGCAATCGCTGCCAGCGCGAGGCATAGCGCCGTTACAGTCATGCCGATCGCGATAAGGTAGAAACGGGCGAGGCTCCGCTTCTCCTTTTCTTCATAAGCGATGTTGAGCGCGGTCAGGATCGAAGCCGCGCCGTTGGTGCCGCCGTAGAGCGCACCGAGGATCGCAAGACCAATGCCGAAGCCCCGCGCTTCCTGCGATGCATGTACCGAGGTCAGCAATTGGTCGCCGACCAGCACGACCACGTCCGCCGGCAGGATCCCGATCAGCCGCCGCATATGTTGAACGACGGTCAGCGGATCGGCGACAATGCCGTAAGCCAAAACGATCAGCGCTAGGAGCGAAAGCAGCGCGAAGAAGCCGTAGAATGCGACACCGGCCGCGACCAGGCCGACATTGTCATCCCAGGTGCGCGTATAGGTCCGCGCGGCGATATCCTTCCACGCCTGCAGCGGCATCTGCCATGGCGAGGTCGCCATATGCCCCCGCGGATCGATGGTCTTGTGCTCGGTCATGCCGGCGCCAACGCGCAGCTAGTCCTTCCGCTTCAGCATCGACCAGCCCACCGCGGCTGCCGCGACGGCAACGCCGGCAATCACTTCGCCCTTCGACGACTGGGTCGGACCGGCATCCGTGCCGGTCGCCGGTTCGGAAGTGCGCTGGGGCTGATCGTGGTCTCGTGGCGGAGAAACACTCGTCTCATCCTGATGCGGCCCCGCATCTCTGCCGCTTCCGCTTTCGTCATCGTCGCCCGAAGCGACGTGGTCGGCAGACCATGCTTGGCGCCGACCGAGGGGATCGGGCGGGCCGGCAGTCGTGTCCTTCGCCGTCTGGTGCTCCAGCTCCGAATTGAGTTCGGCGCCGAACAGGAAGACGTAAGCGGACAGGTAAATCCAGGTGTTGAGGATGACGACCGTCGCCAGCGAGCCATAGGTCTTGTTGTAATTGCCGAAGTGCGAAACGTAGAAGCCAAAGCCGAACGTCAGCAGCACCCAGGTGAGCGCCGCGAACAGCGTCCCGGGCGTGATCCACTTCCACTGCGCTTTCTGGCGGTTCGGACCGTAGCGGTAGAGAGTCGCCGCTGCTGCTGCCGCACCAAGGAGCAACAGCACGTAGGTCAAAAGCTTACCGGCGACGAGGACGGCGTCCGGAGCGCCGGGGATAAGCTTTTCGAGATAGCCGAGGGCCGTAATGGCGAACATCGCGATGACTGCGACCACCACCGCACCCGCGGTAATCGCGAGGGCCAGAAGGTTCACCCGAACGAAGCCGCGGGTCTCTTTCTCCTCGTAGGCGATGTTCAGCGCAGTCACGAGCGATCCCGCTGCGTTGCGCGCGCCGAACAACGCGACCCCGATGGCGAGCAGCAGGCCAAAGCCTTTCTTGCCGCCGGATGTCTCGACAATGCTCATCAGCTGGTCGCCGATCAGCTTGGCGGCGTCCTCCGGCACGACGCTCGACAAGGATGTGACGTGGGCGACGACCGTCTGCGGATCGGCAACGATGCCATAGGTGAGCACGATGGCGCCGAGCAGCGGCACGAGCGCTAGGAAGCTGTAGAAAGCCACCCCCGCGGCAACCAAGCCGACATTGTCCTCGGACGATTGCTTCCAGGTGCGGACCGCAACCTCTTTCCAGCCCCGCGCCGGGATCTGCGCCGGCGAGTCGGCATCCCGGCCCTTTGCCGAATTGCTGTCCGTCGCCGCCGAATGCTGAACTGCCGCGTCTGCCACGTCCGCCTAACCAGCTGAAGCGACAGGCGTTCCCGCCAGCCCGCCGCCGGCCGCGCTAACGGCTCTTGCAACCGCGCGGAAACAGGCGGACGGTGGAAGCTTCGACATTCGGCGCTCGAGCGCCCCAAGCAAGCGACTCGCGCGCCCGTGACCCGGACGAAGGAGGCTTGCAACATGGTCGACACCAAGGCTGGAGAAGCAAAAGGCACCCGAGTTATCGCGCTGGTGGGACCCGCCGGCGCAGGAAAGACCAGCCTTGCCGAGGCCATGCTGTTCGCAGCCGGCGCCGCCGACCGTCTAGGGTCGACGGCCAACGGCTCCAGCATCGGCGATTTCAGCCCCGAGAGCCGGCAGCGCGGCGGCTCGACCGAACTCAACCTCTACCACTTCGATTATCTCGGTGAGTCCTTCGCGATCCTGGACTGTCCGGGATCCGTCGGCTTTGCCGCCGACGGGGCGAGAGCGCTGGCGGTCGCGGATGTCGCGATCGTCGTCGTCGATCCCGACCCTGCCCGAGCGCCGCTTGCCGCGCCGGCGCTCCGCGCCCTCGACGAACTCGGCATTCCGCACCTCGTCTTCGTCAACCGCATTGACCAGGCACATGGCCGCATTCACGACTTGCTGACGGCGCTGCAGCCGATGAGCGTGTCGCCTCTGATCGCGCGTCAGATTCCGATCTGGGACGGCGAGAAAGTCGGTGGGTTCATCGACCTCGCGCTCGAATATGCATTCAAATACCGGCCGGGACAGGAGTCCGAGCGGATCGACATTCCCGCGGACCTGAAGGACGACGAGGTCCGCGAGCGTACCCACATGCTCGAGCAACTCGCCGATCATGACGACGAACTGCTCGAACAACTGCTGATGGACGAACAGCCGCTGCGCGAAAAAGTGCTCCAGGATCTGGCGCGCGAGACCGGCGAAAGCCTCGGCGTCTCGGTGCTGTTCGGCTCGGCGAACAGCTCGTGGGGGGTGCGCCGCCTGCTCAAGGCCATGCGCCACGAAGCGCCGTCGCCGGAACGCGCCGCCAGCCGCCTCTCGGTCGCCTCCCCGTCCATGTACGTGTTCAAGGTCGTTCACGGTTCGATCGGCCGCCTGGCGATGGCGCGAGTGCTGGGCGGAAGCATATCCGAAGGCACCGACCTCAAGACCGTCGAGGGCCACGCCCGCGCCGGATCGCTGTTCAAGGTGCAGGGCGAAAAGACCAGCAAAATGGCAGCAGCGCGCAGCGGCGACGTCGTCGCCGTCGCGAAAGTCGACAATGTAACCGCCGGCCAATGGCTCTCGACAGGCGAGCTGCCGCCCTTGGTGGAGGTCGAATATCCGGCGCGCAATTGCGCATTCGCGATCGAGCCGGCCGACCGCAAGGACGACGTGAAGCTGTCCGGCGCGCTACATCGACTAAGCGAAGAAGATGGCGCCCTGATCGTC
This sequence comes from Sphingomicrobium sp., assembly GCA_036563485.1. NCBI lineage: Bacteria > Pseudomonadati > Pseudomonadota > Alphaproteobacteria > Sphingomonadales > Sphingomicrobiaceae > Sphingomicrobium > Sphingomicrobium sp. The sequence continues at coordinate 63,349 of DATCMI010000001.1, forward strand.
GAACATGACGAGGCCAATCACGAAATCCGCCTCCGCGGAATCAACGACGAACATCTCAACACGGTGATTGCGCGGCTGAAGCGGCGCTTCGGGGTGGAGGTGAAGAGCCATCCGCCGGCGATCGGCTACCGCGAATCGATCCGCAGGTCGGTGACTCAGAAGGGGCGCCACAAGAAGCAGTCGGGCGGCCACGGCCAGTTCGGCGACGTCATCATCGAAGTGAAGCCGCTGCCGCGCGGCTCCGGCTTCATATTCGAAGAGCGGATCCATGGCGGCTCGGTGCCGAAGCAGTGGATTCCGGCGGTCGAGGATGGTGTTCGCGAGGCGATGGCCAAGGGGCCGCTCGGCTTCGAAGTGGTCGATTGCCACGTGGCGCTCGTCGACGGCAGCTATCATAGCGTCGACAGCTCGGAACTGGCGTTTCGCCTGGCGGGACGGATCGCCATGCAGGAAGCGCTTGCCGCCGCGCAGCCGCACCTGCTCGAGCCGATGCACAAGCTGACGGTCGTCTGCCCGTCCAGCGCCACCAGCCGCATCACGTCGGCGGTTGCCGGCCGGCGCGGACAGATGCTCGGCATGGCGCCGCGCGACGGTTGGACCGGTTGGGACCGCGTCGAGGCGCTGATCCCGGAAGCCGAGCTGTCGGGCCTCGAGGCGGAGCTTCGCTCCCAGAGCCAGGGCCTGGCGACCTATGAAGCCGAGTTCGACCATCTGGCCGAGCTGAATGGCCCGCTCGCCGAGAAGGTGGTGCAGCAGCGGGTGCCGGAACCCGCTTAGGCGAGCCCGTCGACGACCGCCACCGGGCGCCAGTCGCCAAGTTGGTGCTCGGCCGCGAAGTCGTCCGGAAACTTCTCGCCGGCATGAATGCCGCCGGCGACGAAGACCGCGGCGAGCCCTGCCTTGGCGGCGCCGAGTATGTCTGTCTGCAGGCTGTCGCCGACTGCCAGCACTTGCTCGCGCGGTGGATTGCCGGCGCGGCTCAGCGCATGGGCATAGATCGCCGGGAACGGCTTGCCGTACCAGGTCACCTCCCCGCCGAGCGCTTCGTAAATGTCGGCCAGAGCGCCGGCGCAAGCCTCGCGCACCCCGCCGCGGACGACGACGCGATCGGGGTTCAGGCAATGCAGGCGCACGGACCGCGAGGCGAGCTGCCGCAGCTCGTCGCCGTAGCTTCGAGGGTCGAGCTGTCCTTCACGAAGGCCCGTGCAGCCGACGTCCGTGAACTGATCGTCTGCGGCGATGGCCACCCCCCTGCCCTCGAGCACCGCGCGGTCCGATGCCGTGCCGATAAAGCCGACCGGGCGCCCGAGTGCCTTTAGAGCGGTGATGCCGGCTTCGCCGCTGGTCGAGATTGCGTCCCAGCAATCTTCGGGGAGCCCGATGCGCTGCAACTGCTCACGTACTGCCTCGGCCGTCCGCGGTGCATTCGTCAGCAGCACGACGCACCGCCCCTGCCCGCGCCACTCGCGCAAGCGCTCCGAAGCGTTCGGATAGAGCTGCACGCCGTCGTGCACGACGCCCCAGATATCGCAGAGGATGACGCTGTAGCGCGCGTCGAGATTGTCCCAGAAGCTCATGGAGCCCGCCTAGGCGGAACCAGCCGCGAGGTGAAGGAATGGATTGCGCTCCCGCTGCTCACCCGCAATGAGTTGCCGCGGAGGAGAGCGGATTTGGCGAAGAAACTGACCAGGTACATCCTGTTCGCTTTGGTGCTGGGCGTGATCGCCGGCTGGGCGATCAACTATGGCATCGATGATGGGACGCCGGAGTCTGCGGAGCGGCTGAAGTCGATCGCGGGCTATCTCAGCATCGTCACCGCTTTGTTCCTGCGGCTGATCAAGATGATCATCGCGCCGCTGGTCTTTTCGACCCTGGTCGCCGGCATCGCCCATATGGGGGATGTCGCAGCGCTCGGGCGGGTCGGCATTCGGGCCATGGCCTGGTTCATCCTTGCCACGATCGTTTCGCTGACGCTCGGCCTGATCCTGGTGAACACGCTGCAGCCTGGCGTCGGGCTCAACCTTCCGCTTCCGCCAGTGAGCGCAGCGAGCGGCGTTGAAACCGCCGCGTTCAACCTCAAGGACTTCGTCACCCATTTGGTGCCGGCGTCGATCTTCGAGGCGATGAGTGGCAATGAGATCCTGCCGATCGTCGTCTTTTCGCTCTTCTTCGGTATCGCGCTGACCGCCATCGGCGAGCCCGGCCGGCCGATCGTTCGCGGCGTCGAGAGCCTGGTCAAGGTAATGCTCCAAGTCACCGACTATGTGATGCGCTTCGCCCCATTCGCGGTGTTCACCGCGGTCGCCAGCTCGATCGCCGAGCGGGGCCCGGAAATCATCCTCACCTTCGGCAAGTTCGTCGGCAGCTTCTACCTCGGCCTGGCGGTCCTCTGGTGCCTGCTGATCGGCGCCGCTTTCGTGCTGATCGGCGGCCGTACGCGGCACCTGGTCCGCTACATCCGCGATCCGATCGTTCTCGCCTTTTCGACGGCATCGAGCGAAGCGGCCTATCCGCGCACCCTCGAGGCGCTCGATCGCTTCGGAGTCCCGCCGCGGATCGCCAGCTTCGTCCTGCCGCTGGGCTATTCGTTCAACCTCGACGGCTCGATGATGTACATGACCTTCGCGACGATCTTCATCGCGCAGGCCTATGGCATCGACCTCACCATCGGCCAGGAAATCACCATGCTGCTGGTGATGATGGTGACGTCGAAGGGGATGGCTGGCGTTCCGCGCGCGAGCCTTGTCGTGATCGCGGCGACGCTCGGCATGTTCAAGATCCCGGAAGCCGGGCTGCTGCTGATCCTCGCCGTCGACCACTTCCTCGACATGGGGCGTTCAGCCACGAACGTGGTCGGCAACGCTGTCGCTTCGACCGTCGTCGCCCGGTGGGAAGGCCAGCTCGACCCGCCGGAGACGGCGGAAATCGACCCGCTGCCCGCCCCTGCTCACCGACCGGCACCGCCGCCCGGCGCGGAGCGTTTTTAAGGCGCGGTCGCCGTCCAGATCCAGGCTGCGGCGGGAAAGCTGACTGCTCCCGCCGCGCAATGCCGCTCCAGCACCGAGCGCATGCGCTCGGTCGCCCCGCGGCGGTCTTTCTCGTCCATCGCCGCCATAAGGCGCGCGGCCGGTCCGATTTCGCTGAAGAAGTCCAGCGCGTCCGCGACGGCGTTCCCGCCGTCCGCCGCAACATAAGTGAAGTCGATCGGCTGGGGCTCATGCGGCTCCCAGCCGGCCGCTTCGAGCAGCTCTCGAGCATAAGCCGGATCAGCGAAGGCGAAGCCGCTCGGCTCGCGACCAGGCGCCGGCACCTTTGTCCCCGCCACTGCGTCAGCGACCTCTACAGCCCAAGGGTTCAGCGACCAGTCGCGAAAACAGGAAAAAACAAGCGCTGCACCGCTGTTCGAGGCGGCGCGCAGCGCGGAGAACGCGCCGACCGGGTCGGCGAAGAACATGACGCCGTGGCGGGAGAAGACGAGGTCGAACGGCGCCTCGTCGGAAGCGCGCTCCGCGGCGTCGCCTATGACCACGCGGATGTTGCTTCTGCCGCCTGAGCGATCGCGGGCGATGGCGGCGAGGCTCGGCGAAATGTCGCAGGCGACGACGCTCGCTCGCGGACATGCGTCGGCGACATCGAGCGTGGTGGTGCCGGGGCCGCAGCCGACCTCGAATGCGTCGAAGTCCCTGTCCGGCGCGCACGCGACAATCGCGTCCACCAGTGGCTTCGAAAGGCCGCCGAGCCCGCGGTCCGTATCCCGCCAACGCCGTCCCCAGATGTCGCCGTTCGCCCTTGCCCAGTCGGGCGCAGCAAGCTTGGCTTCACTCATCCGAACGGCTGTTCGATGCTGCTTGGCGGCTGGGAGAAGAACTTCGGCCCCGCCGCCGTCATGTAGAAGCAATCCTCGAGGCGCACGCCGAACTTGCCGGGAATGTAAATGCCCGGCTCGTTCGAGAAGCACATCCCCGCCGCCAGCGGCGTCTTCTCGCCGCGAACGAGGTTGACCGGCTCATGGCCCTCCATGCCGATGCCGTGGCCCGTGCGGTGCGACAGCCCGGGCAGCTTGTAGCCGGGCCCATAGCCCCAGCTTTCGTAAGCACGGCGCACGGCCTCGTCGACAGCGCCGGCGGGAACGCCGATCCGTGCCGCTGCGAACGCGATCTGCTGGCCGCGGCGGACCTGGTCGAACACCTTGCGCTGTTCTGCGGTCGGCGCGCCGAAGGCAAAGGTGCGGGAAATGTCCGACTCATAGCCGTGGACGGAACAGCCGCAGTCCATCAGCACGACGTCGCCGCGCTTCAGCACCTGCGGCTTGCCGCTGCCGTGCGGGTAAGCGCTGGCTTCCCCGATCAGCACCAGTGCGAACTCCGGGCTGCCACCGAGCGCAACGGTCGCCGTATCGACCAGCTTGCCGAAGTCGCGCGGCGTCATGCCCGCCCTGGCGCCGCGCCAGGCGTGCCGCATCGCCCGCTGAGTGATGTCGTTGGCGGCTTGCATCAGGGCGATCTCGTGCGGCGTCTTGATCATCCTCAGCGCGCGAACGACCGGATTGGCGCTGACGATGCGGACGCCCGGGAGCTGCTGCAGCAGGCGATCCGCGATGAAGAAGCGGTTGGTCTCCTCGAACCCGATCGGCGACCTTGCGGCCCCGCGCTCCCGCAGGAAATCGGCGACGAGCTTCAGCGGCTCTTCGTCCTCGTTCCAGGTGCGGATCTCTGCCGGGATGCCGAGGCTTTCGGCCACCGAAGGCCGCTCGAAGAACGGCGTGACGATGATCGGGTCGCCGCTAACCGGGATCACCGCGGCGGTGAGCCGTTCCGACCGCCACCATTGGACACCCGTGAGATATTCGAGGCTGGGACCGGCTTCGACCACCACGGCGCCGATTCCCGCCTGTTGCATCAGCGCGCGAGCACGGGCGATGCGCTCGAGGCGCTCGGCAGCGGAGATCGGCGGCGGGAGCTTGATGGGCTTGAGCGAATCTCGTACGGCGGCAAGCGCATGGCTTCCCGCCAATGCGGCGGCAGCGGCGAGCGCGCCTGTTCCCTGCAGAAAATGTCGGCGTCGGATCATTCCATCCTCGTGGATCAGCGGCTGAGACACTGTTGCACGGCTTGGCGCAATCGGCCAGCAGGCGCGCTCCCATGTTCGAATCGGCTTTCAACGACGGCGTGAAGCGTCCCGGCACGCGCGAGATGACCGCGCTGCTCGCGGGGCTGATGGCGCTTAACGCCTTCGCAATCGACGCGATGATCCCGGCCTTGCCCGACATCGGCCGTTCGCTTCGCGTCCTTGACGCGAATGAGCGACAGCTGGTGGTCGTCGCCTACATGGCCGGCTTCGGCTCGACCCAGCTGATCTGGGGGCCGCTTGCCGACCGCTTCGGCCGCAAGCCGATCCTTGCCGCGGGCGTGACGCTCTATGCGATCTTCGCTCTGCTCTGCGGCTTCGCGTCGAGCTTTCCAATGCTGATCGCCGGACGCGTTGCGATGGGCGCCTCCGCCGCGGTGACCCGCGTCCTCGTGGTGGCGATGGTCCGCGACCTGTTCGAGGCCGAAGCGATGGCGCGGGTCATGAGCCTCGTCTTCATGGTCTTCATGCTGGTCCCGGTGCTTGCCCCCAATTTCGGCCAGGCGATCCTCCTCTTCGCGTCGTGGCGAGCGATCTTCTACGTCCTTGGCGCTTATGCGCTGATCATGTTCGTCTGGTCGTCGTGGCGGCTGCCGGAGACCCTGCATCCGGAATATCGCCGGTCCCTGAACTGGCGTGAGATCGGCGGTGCGGCGGTCGAGACGATGCGCGAGCCGCTTTCGCGCGGCTACACGCTGGCGCTGACCGTCACCTTCGCCTGCCTTGTCGCTTATATCTCGTCGATCCAGCAGATCGTCTTCGACGTGTTCAAGAAGCCGCAGCTGATCGGTGTCGTCTTCGCCGCGATCGCAGCGCCGATGGCGGTGGCGTCCTGGACCAATTCGCGGATCGTCGGCCGCTGCGGCCTGCGCCGGGTCGGGCATCTCGCGGCCGCTGCCCTGGTGGTCGTCACGGTCGTCCACGCCGTACTCGGGCTAAGCGGCTACGAAAGCCTCACTTTGTTCATCGTCATGCAGGCGCTGACCATGTGCTGCTTCGCGCTGACCTCGTCGAACCTCGGAACCCTGGCGATGGAGCATATGGCGCCAATCGCGGGCACCGCTTCGTCCGTCCAAGGCGTGGTCGGGACGCTCGGCGCCGCCTTCATCGGCTTCCTGATCGGCCAGCAGTTCGACGGCACCGTGGTGCCATTCCTGCTCGGCGTCGCCGCCTGCTCGATCGTCGCTTTCCTGATCATCGCCGCGACTGAGCCGAAGCAGCTGTTCGCGCGGATCCGTGTGGACAGCGAACAGCCGATCGCGACCGAAGCGGCCTAACCGCAACCCTATTCGGCGAGGTCGTCCTCGGCCCCGGGCCCGACCATCAGCGCCTCGCCGACTTCCTCGGTCTTGCCGCGAATGGCGTTCTCGATGCGCTGAGCCACGTCAGGGTTTTCCTTGAGATACTGCTTGGCATTCTCGCGGCCCTGGCCGATGCGGATGCTATCGTAGCTGAACCAGCTGCCCGACTTTTCGATCAGGCCGGCCTTGGCGCCCAGGTCGAGGATCTCGCCCATCTTGCTGACGCCTTCGCCGTACATGATGTCGAATTCGACCTGCTTGAACGGCGGCGCCACCTTGTTCTTGACGACCTTCACGCGCGTCGCGTTGCCGACGATATCGTCGCGGTCCTTGATCTGGCCGGTCCGGCGGATGTCGAGGCGAACGGACGCGTAGAATTTCAGCGCATTGCCGCCGGTCGTCGTTTCCGGATTGCCGTACATGACGCCGATCTTCATGCGCACCTGGTTGATGAAGATGACGGTGCAGCGTGAGCGGCTGATCGAGCCGGTCAATTTGCGCAGCGCCTGGCTCATTAGGCGCGCCTGGAGCCCGACGTGACTGTCGCCCATCTCGCCCTCGATCTCCGCGCGCGGGACCAAGGCAGCGACGGAGTCGATCACCAGCACGTCGATGGCGTTCGAGCGCACCAGCGTGTCGACGATCTCGAGCGCTTGTTCGCCCGTGTCCGGCTGCGACACGATCAGCTCGTCGATGTTCACGCCCAGCTTCTTGGCATAGACGGGATCGAGCGCATGCTCCGCATCGACAAAGGCAGCGGTGCCGCCGGTCTTCTGCGCTTCGGCGATCGCGTGCAGCGCAAGCGTGGTCTTGCCCGAGCTCTCGGGCCCGTAAATTTCGATGATGCGGCCGCGCGGCAAACCGCCGACGCCAAGCGCAATGTCGAGCCCGAGGCTTCCGGTCGAAACCGTCTCGATCTCGATCTTCTCACGGCTGCCGAGCTTCATCGCCGAGCCCTTGCCGAAAGCGCGGTCGATCTGCGCCAGCGCGGCTTCGAGCGCCTTTTGCCGGTCCGTGCCTGAAGTTGCCACTGTGCCCGATTCCAATCCGTTACCGATGACCTTGAGCTGCGCTGCCATGTCCCCTGCCTCCGTTCAAGCTGCAATCATCGACGGCCGAGCACCGCCTGTGGAGAAGTCATGTATCCTATTTGTTCTCGCGGAACAAGTAGGGAACGGAAACAGCCGTAGGAACTTGGCGGACGCCGCTGCGCTGTCGCTTCAGGAGGACCAACATGGCGCAGAAATCGGCAGGCGGTAATTCGGGCGGCATAGCGAAGAAGGGCGGCGACGAAGGCGCGCGCGGCGGCCGTGGCGGCGGCGGCAAGGGCGGGAGCGGCTCCGGCGGCGCGAAAAAAACCAAATAAGCCGCTCAAGTCGACGCCTCGTAAGCGCGCGACGAACTTATGGGGCGCGGGTGAACACCTTGCCCGCTCTCATCACGAACGCGATATTCCGCAGTGATCGGATGTCCTGCATTGGATCGCCGTGCACCGCGATAATGTCCGCGCTCTTACCGGGCTCGATCGAGCCAATCTCTTTCTCAAGCCCCAGCAGTTCAGCGGCCGTCGTGGTTCCGGCACGCAGCGCCTGTTCCGGCGTCATCCCGTACCGGACGAGCAGCTCCAGCTCCTCTGCATTCGTGCCGGGCAACTCGAACGTGTCGCTCCCAAAGACGATCTTCACGGGCGTGCGGAGGGCACGGCGAAACGTCGCGACATGCTCCCGAACGGTATTGCCGATCTGTTCACGGCGACTGGCCGGTACCGGCGCGAAGATCTTGTTGTCGCGCCAAAGCTCGTACACCAGCAGCGTTGGCACGTAGTAGATGCCGCGTTTCGCCATCAGCTGGAACGTCGGCTCGGTAAGATAGAGCCCGTGTTCAATGGAATCGACGCCGACATCGATCGCAAGTCGTGCCGCTTCATCGCTATAGGTGTGAGCTGCGACCTTCACATGCGCGCGGTGCGCCTCCTCGACGATGGCGGCGAGTTCCTCCCGTGAGTAGTTCATCGAGCCGGTCAGAATGTCTTTGCGAAGCTCGCGCTTCTCAAAGGATTCCATGTAGACCTTGATGACGTCAGCTCCCTGGAAAATCAGGGTGCGGATCGCCTTGCGCACTTCGGTCGGCCCATCCGCGCTTTGCGACAGCGGCGGCAACGTGACGTAGGGAGAATAGCCGACCAGCCCGTAGGCTCCGGTTGCTGTAACTGGCCTGATTGCTGCGACGATCCGCGGGCCGGGTACGATTCCCTTCTCGATCGCCTCACGCAATGCGATGTCGGCGAAACCGGAGCCCTCATTGCCGAGGTCGCGGATCGTCGTGACTCCTCCGGCAAGAGTCTTCGCCGCATTGGCGCTCGCATAGATGGCGCGGTACTCGGGCGTTTCACGCAATGTCTGGGCGTCGGAGTCCCCGGCGTGCAGCGCGATGTGGGTGTGCGCGTCGATCAGCCCCGGAAGCACCGTTTCACGGGAGAGATCGATGACCGTTGCCCCCGCCGGGATCGGCACGCTTGACCCAACCTCCGCGATGTCAGCGCCGCGCACGCGGATGACGACATTGCTTCTTGGCGGGTTTCGCCCGTCTATGAGGCGGCCAGCCTTGATGTAGATGTCAGATGGTGGCGCAGTCTGCGCCATCAGGGTCACGGCAGCGATCAAAGCGAACAGGATGCGAGTCATGTCGACAAGCTAATCGCTACTTCTCGGCTTGCCCATGCGCATCAACACGGTTTTGCTGAGAAACAAAGAAAGGCGATTCGAAAGTGTTCTTGCGTACCGCATACCTCGTTGCAGCCCTCGCCATAGCCGCGCCTGCAACGGCCAAAGATCTCACTCTTGACCGGGTGTTCCAAAGTCCATCGCTCGACGGCCCGGCACCGCGCCTTCCCCGCCTATCCCCCGACGGAAGAATCCTGGCGCTGCTCAGAAACCGTCCAGACGAACGCGACCGGTTCGACCTGTGGGCGATCGACACGACGACAGGCGCTGAGCGAATGCTTGTGGACTCCACCAAGCTCGGCGCTCCGGCCGCCTTGTCCGAAGCGGAGAAAATGCGTCGTGAACGACTGCGCATCGGCAACGTGCAAGGCATTGCCGATTTCGATTGGGCGCCGGACAGCCAATCCATCTTAGTGCCACTGAGCGGGGACCTGTATTTCGCGTCGGTGACCGGTACGACACGTCGTCTAACGAACACCGCCGAAACCGAGATGGAAGCGAACGTGTCGAGTCGCGGCCGCTATGTGTCGTTCGTCCGCGATCGCAATCTTCACGTGCTCGATCTGGCTAGCGGCAAGGAGCGTGCGGTCACGAGTGATGGCGGCGGCACCGTCACCTGGGGGACTGCGGAGTTCGTCGCTCAAGAGGAAATGGGTCGCTACCGCGGCACTTGGTGGGCACCCGACGACAGCCGGATTGCCGTCCAGCGCACCGACGACGCTCCGCTTCAGATTGTCACTCGGACGGCCATCGGCGCTGGCGGCGCGAGTTCGTTCGACCAGCGTTACCCGGTGGCCGGCACAGCCAATGCCGAAGTGCAACTTTGGTTGGTGGGGCCAGACGGATCAAACCCGGTGAAGGCAGACATCGCCGTCGGCCCCGAATCCTACCTCTCCCGCGTCGACTGGGCGCCCGATGCGTCCGCTCTCTACGTGCAGCGGCAGGACCGTCTTCAGACCCGTCTGGACATGCTGCGCGTCGATCCGCGCACCGGCGCCAGCCAGCTTGTCTTCAGCGAGCAGGCCAAGCCCCGCAGTTGGGTCAACCTTTCCGACGCCTTTCGTCCGCTCAATGACGGGAGCCTGATCTGGTGGTCGGAGCGTGATGGTCACGGCCATCTCTACCGCTGGCGCGGCGGCACTTGGACGCAGCTGACAACAGGTCCGTGGGAGGTCGCCGAACTGCTCGCCGTCGATGAACGGCAGCACCGCCTCTATTTTTCGGGAAACCGCGAAACGCCGCTTGAGCGGCAAATCTATTCGCTCGACTATGACAATCCCACCCAAGTCACTCGCCTGACGGAACAAGGCTGGTGGAACGCCGCCGTGATGGACCGCACGGGCCAACGGATGATCGTTACCCGCTCCAATCCTGACCAGCCGCCGCAAACCTACCTTGCCGATAATTCAGGAAAGCGCCTTCTGTGGGTCGAGCGGAATGAGTTGTCAGCGCGCCACCCCTATGCGTCTTATCTCAACAGCCATCGCCCAACCCGCTTCGGCACGATCAAGGCGGCAGACGGCAGTGAACTTTACTGGGAGATGATCACGCCTCCGCTGGTTCCCGGCAGAAAGTACCCGGTGTTCTTCCAGCATTACGGCGGGCCGACCGCCCAGCAGGTTCGTCGCGCCTGGATGGGCGCCCTTCCACAGTATCTCGTCGACCGCGGGTGGATATTCTTCCAGATCGACAATCGCGGCTCGGCAAATCGCGGAAAAGCTTTCGAGGATCAGATCTGGCGCCGCCTGGGCGGGGTCGAAGTCGAGGACCAGATCGCCGGGGCCAAGTGGCTGCAAAGCCAGAAGTTCGTCGATCCGCGTCGTATCGCGACGTACGGGTGGTCGTACGGCGGATTCATGACCCTGAAGATGCTGGAAGCTGCGCCGGGGCTTTTCGCCGCCGGCGTCTCCGGCGCGCCCGTAACAAGCTGGCGTCTCTACGACACCCACGCAACGGAACGTTATCTTGGCGATCCTCGGGCCGACACGGGTCCGTATCTTAAGACTGACCCGATCAACCACGTCAGCGCGATTTCAGACCCGCTGCTGCTGATCCACGGCATGTCCGACGACAATGTCGCGCTCGAACATTCGACCTCGTTGATGGCCAAGCTGCAGGAGTCCAAGATTCCGTTCGACGTGATGCTCTATCCCGGCATGACCCACCGGATCACCGGTGAAGGTCCGCAGGTCCATTTGTGGCGAACGATCGAAGAGTTCCTCGACGAAAACGTCAGGCAAAAGGACGCCGCCACTAAAGCTCGGCGGTGGCGGTCCCGAACGCAGGAATCGAGCCGTCGTTAGTGACGCCACTGTGTAATGCGAGGAGGATCAGAGCCAAGCGCGCTTGAGCGCGCAGACCGCGTGGCCGATCATCAGCAGCGAAGGCATCAGGGCCATCGTCAGCATGTTCGGCTGGGGAGCCGGCAGCGCGTCGGCGACGGCAGCGGCGCGGTCGATGAGGATGAGGACGAGGGCGGCGGCGAGCACCGGGTAAGCTAAGACGCGATACATGGGACGAAACCTTGGGTTGCGTTGGCAATGCTCGCCTATTGGGGCCCGATCGTTGCGCGGCGGTGCTCCGACTTCAGGAGAATTGTTGCGATTGTGACGGGGGCGCGGGGCGCCAAAAGAAAAGGGCCGCGCAAGGCGGCCCTTTTGCAATGACAGGTAGGAGGCCCCGGTTATCGCCGGGAACCAGCCTTATGCCGGGGTCACGTCCCCGGCACCGGTGCCGCCATCCTCGCCGGCTGCCGGGCGGGTGTCGAAAACCTCGTCGATGAGGCCGAACGCCTTGGCCTCGTCCGCTTCGAGGAACTTGTCGCGGTCCATCGCCTTCTCGATCTCCTCGAGCGGCTGGCCGGTATATTTGGCGTAGAGGGAATTGAGGCGGCTGCGCATGCGCAGGATCTCGCGCGCCTGGATCTCGATATCCGCGGCCATGCCCTGGGCGCCGCCCGAGGGCTGATGGATCATGATGCGGCTGTTGGTCAGCGCGACGCGCATCCCAGGTTCACCGGCGGCGAGCAGGAAGCTGCCCATCGAGGCGGCCTGACCGATGCAGACGGTGCTGATCTTCGGCCGGATGTACTGCATGGTGTCGTGGATCGCGAGACCGGCCGTCACCACGCCGCCCGGCGAGTTGATGTACATGAAGATGTCCTTCTTCGGGTTCTCGGACTCGAGGAAGAGCAGCTGGGCAGTGATCAGCGAGGACATATGGTCCTCGATCGGACCCGTGATGAAGACGATCCGCTCGCGCAGCAGCCGCGAATAGATGTCGAAGCTGCGTTCGCCCCGGTTCGACTGTTCGATGACGATAGGGACGAGCTGCGAAACGATGTCTTGGTGATCAATCACGGGAATGAAGTCCTCTTTTGCCTGTCACCACTACATCGGCGCGAACGCGCAAAGGTTCAAGCGGGCTCGCCGGGCGCGGGATGGGCGAGATAGGCCAGGCGTCGGACTTCGCGGCGCCCACGCGTGACGGTGTCGAGGATCAGGCCGGCGAAGAAGCATAGCACGGCGATGATGGTCATGCCGGTGACCAGGATGGCGGTCGGGAAGCGGGGAACGAGGCCCGTCCGCATGTAGGTGACGACGAGCGGCGCTGCCAGGATCAGCGCGGCGACGATCAGAAGCGCGCCGATGCTGCCGTAGAAAAGGGTCGGCCGCTCGATGCGGTACAATGTGCCAATCGTCTTGAGAATGCGCCAGCCGTCGCCGTAGGTCGACAGCTTCGAGTGCGACCCTTCGGGGCGCGCGGCATAGACGGTTTCGACCTCGCCGACGGGCATCCTGAGCTCGAGCGCGTGGACGCTCATCTCCGTCTCGATCTCGAAACCCTGGCTGAGCACCGGAAAGCTCTTCACGAAGCGGCGCGAGAAGACGCGGTAGCCGGAAAAGATGTCGTTGAAGCTGCGCCCGAACAGGCCGGAAAGAAGGCCGGTGAACAGCTTGTTCCCGATCACATGGCCGCCGCGATAAGCATCCTTGCGCTCGTGCCGCCGAGTGCCGACGACCATGTCGAGCTGGTCGGTCACGAGCATGTCCACCATGGCCGGGGCGGCGGCGGAATCGTAGGTCAGGTCGCCGTCGGCCATGATGTAGACGTCGGCGTCGATGTCGGCGAACATCCGGCGGACGACATGGCCCTTGCCCTGCTGCCGTTCCGTGCGGACCACGGCGCCCGCGGCGGCCGCGACCTCTCGGGTGCGATCGCGGCTGTTGTTGTCGTAAACGTAGACGGTGGCGCCTGGCAGCGCGGCGCGGAAGCCAGCTACCGTTTGGGCGATCGCCGCTTCCTCGTTGTAGCAGGGCAACAGGACGGCGACCCGCGTCTCTCCGGCGCTGGTCATCCCCCTGCCCGGCCCTACCCGGCTTACTTGCTCTTCTTCGCCGGAGCCTTCTTGGCTGCCGGCTTGTCGGAAGCCGTGGCCGCCGCCTTGTTCGCCGGCTCGCTCTTCAGCGGCTTGGCGGGCTTGGGCGCTTCGGAAGCCTCTTCGGTGAGCTTGACCTTGTCAGCGGCCGGTTTGCCCTTTGGGGCCTTAGCCGGCTTCGTGCCAACCTTGTCGCCAGCGTTGGCTTCGGGAGCCGGAGCTTCGTCAGCCTTGGCCTTCTTGCCGCCCGCCTTCTTGGCTTTCGCCGGAGCTGCATGGTCATGGCCGCAACCAGGGCCGTGGACGTGGCCTTCTTCGCTCTCGAGGTCGGCTTCAAGCTGCTCGCGCGTCGCTTCGCGATCGCTGATCTCGGCCTTGCCGAACAGGAAATCGACGACCTTGTCCTCGTAGAGCGGCGCGCGCAGCTGGGCTGCGAACATCGGCTCCTGCTGGACGAGCTGGAGGAAGCGCTTCTGGTCCTCGCCCTGATATTGCTGGGCGGCCTGCATGATCAGCCCGCGCATTTCCTGCTCGCTGACCTCGACACCATTGGCGGCGCCGATTTCGGAAAGCAGCAGTCCGAGCCGCACGCGGCGCTCGGCAATCTTGCGATAATCGCCCGATTCCTGCTCGATCTCGGCGAGCGCAGCCTGCGGGTCGTCTTCGTGGCTCGCCTCGTGGCGGAGCTGGTTGAGGATGTTCTCATATTCCGCATCGACCATCGATTCCGGCACCGGGAAGTCATGGCGCGCCGCGAGCTGGTCGAGCAGCTGGCGCTTCATGTGGGTGCGGGTCAGGCCGTTGAGCTCCTGCTCGAGCTGGCCGCGGATCAGGCCCTTCAGCTGCTCCAGGTCGTTGAGGCCGAGGTTTTTCGCGAAGTCATCGTCGACCTTGGTCTCACCCGCGGTCTTCACTGCCTTGACGGTGATCGCGAAGACCGCGTCCTTGCCCTTCAGGTTTTCGACGGGATAATCTTCGGGGAAGGTCACGTTCAGCTCGCGGCTTTCGCCGCCCTTGGCGCCGACCAACTGGTCTTCGAAGCCGGGGATTAGGCGGCCCGAACCGAGCTCGAGCGACATGTCCTCGCCCTTGCCGCCTTCGAACGGCGTGCCGCCGACGCTGCCTTCGAAATCGATGACGACGAGGTCGCCCATCTTCGCCGCGTACTTGGCCGGAGCGTCTTCCCAATTCTTGTTCTGGCTCGCGAGCTGCTCGACCTGTTGGTCGACGGCGCTCTCGTCCGGAGCGACGGTCAGCCGCTCGAGCTTGATGTCCTCGATCTGGGCGGTCGGAACTTCGGGCAGTGCTTCGAGGCTGACGCTGACTTCGGCGTCCTTGCCCGGCTCATAACCCTCTTCGAGCTTGACCTGCGGCTGCAGCGCCGGACGGACATTCTTCTCGGCGAGCAGCTGCTGGACGCTGTCCTGAACCGCGCCTTCGAGTGCCTGCTGCTGGAGTGCGTCGCCGTGCATCTTCTTGATCAGGTTCGGCGGCACCTTGCCGGGGCGGAAGCCGGGCATGCGGACCTGCGGCGCCAGCCGCTTCACTTCCTGTTCCACTCGCGCCTCGATGTCCTTGGCGGGAATGGTCAGCATGAAGCCGCGCTTCAGGCCCTCGTTCTGCGTCTCGACCGTCTTGATGCTCACGTGTCCTAATCCTGAAAAAGTCTGCGGTTCGGGTAGCTGTGCGTGGATTTCGTTCCTCGCCTGTCCCCCGGACAGGCTACGGAACGAAATGGTGCGCGCGAAGGGACTCGAACCCCCACATCTTTCGATACTGGAACCTAAATCCAGCGCGTCTACCAATTCCGCCACGCGCGCGCGGCCACCCGAAGGTGCGGCGGCCTATAACAGGCATGGCCGCGTGGGCAACTCTTCGCTTGAGGGAACGTTCGTCGGCGAAAGGAGAAACCCACGATGCAGCAGCTTCCCGAAGAGCCGACCACCAATCCCGCGCCCGACACGCCGGAGCCTTCGCAACCGGGCCAGCCGATCGAGCCGCCCGCCGAGGAGCCTGGGCAGATGCCGAACATCGACGTCCCCTCCCCGGCCTCGCCCGGCACTGCCCCGTCCGGGCCGATCTCTCCCGTCGGTTAGCTGCCGCGGAGGGCAGCTGAGGCGACGATCGCTTCGAAGTCGGGAAGCGCTGCTTCGTAATAATGCGAACGGGCGGCGTCGTAGAGGATCAGGTACAGACGGCCGTTGACCACGGCGCCGACCGCACGGCCCTTACGCCACAGTTCGTCGCCGTCGAGATGCTCATAGTCGAACTGGAAGCCGTTGGTGCCGAGGAACGGCCGCGGCTTAATCCCGAGAGTGCGGAACTCGAGGGCCCCGGCGCGGACCCGGAACAGGCTTTCGATCATCGCCGTGATTTCGGGCGGCGTCATGTCCGACCGGAAGACGGGCACCTGCTGGTCGTCGGAGCGGCGCTGGTAGACCACGGCCTGATTGTTCTTGAGTCCGCTGACGAACATGATGCCGTCGAGCACCGGCCCGTTGAGCGTCCAATCCTCGACCGCGCGGACGTCCCAGAAGCGGTTGGTGCGATAGCGGTTCCATGGCCGCGGCGCGACGACGGTCAGCGTATCGTCGCCCACGGACACGCGACGGACATTGACCGCGGAATATGAGCTGAAACCGTAGCCGCTGTCGCCACCGACGGTGGAGCAGGCGGAAAGGCTGACGGCGCTAAGCAGCAAGGCAGCCGAGAAAAGACGTTTCACTCTGATCCTCCTCAACCGACCATCTGCCGCACCCACGCCGCGTCGGGTGCGTTCGGGCTCATGGTAAGATATTTGGTGAAGGCCGCCTTCGCTTCTGCAGTCCGGCCCTTCTTCATCAGGAAGATGCCGTGCCAGCGCCAGGCGTCGGCGGGCGCGTCCGGATAGACGACGGCGGCGGCATAGCTTTGCGCGGCGCGGACGTCGTCGCCCTGGTGGACGCGGTTGCGCAGGCGCCAGACTTCGCCCTCGTAGAAGCGGAGCAGCCCGTTCCAGCCATCCTGGGCGAGCGTCTGGATCAGATATTGGCTGGCGCCCGGGTCGTTGAGCTTGACCTGGTCGTCAAGCAGGGTCTGCCGGATCGGCCCGATCGTCGAAAGATAGCGGGCGCGGCGATCGTCGTAGCGCTTGCCCGGCATCGTAACCTCGGCAGCGTCGGCGCGAAGGTCGGCCATCCGCGTTTCCGGCGCAGGGTGGGACGCGAACAGGTCGAAGCCGCGGTCGCGATACTTGCCGCGATAGCGCGCACTCGCCTGCTGCTCGCCGATCAGCTGCTGCCAGATGTTCGCCATCTCCACCGGCGGGTAACCGGCGTTTTCCAGAAGCTTGGCGCCCATCGCGTCCGCCTCCGCCTCCATGCCGCGGCTGTAGCGGAACAGCGACAGCAGGGTGCCGAGCTGCGCGAGCTGCACATAGTCGCCGAGATAGGCGCCGGCAGCGCCGCCGCCGATACCCGCGAGCATCGAGCCGACCGCGAAGATGTCGGTCTTGCGCTTCTGGTCGCGGTAGGAGCGGATGATGTGGCGGCGCAGGAAGTGGCCGGCTTCGTGGGCGATGACGCCCGCGAGCTGCGCTTCATTGCGCATGCGCAGAAGCAGGCCCGAAAAGACGATCGCGAAGCCCGTCGGGAACATCATCGCGTTGAATTCCGGCACGCGTGCCAGATAGATGCGGAAATCCTTCGCGGCTGGGCCGCCGACATCGCCGATCAGGTTCTGCAAATAGCCGGTGATCGCCGGATCCTTGATCAGCAGGTTGGAGCCGGAAATCTCTTCCTCGACCCGCTCCATCTCCTGCCACAGGCCGATCTCGTCCCGTTCGGTCGGCTTATAGTTCGGGCCGACCAGCGGGACCATCTCGGACGGACGTACGCGCGCCTGAGCGACGCCGGTGTGGAGAGTGGCCGCCGCGATGCCGCCGCCGATCAGCAGCGAACGGCGGCTGATTTCAGCGCAACGCATGCACATCAGCGGGCTCCCTGCGCGCGGCGCACCGCGTAGCCCGGCTTCATGCGGCCGAGCAGCCGGTCAACCATCTGGGCCGCGCCCTGCGGCGTCCGCAATTCGCCGAACTTGATCCCGGGGACCTGGCTGCCTGCCTGGACGACGTTGAACCACACGACTTCGCCGGTCTTCAAGTCGACCAGCGAGGCATAGTCGAGCTGCTCCTGCCCACCGACGTTCGGCGCGCAGAAGCCGACGAAACAGCCGGCAAGGCCGAGGACGCCGAGTGCGATGCGGCCGCCGGACGCAACCTGGTCCTCGGCGTGGAGGAAGAGCGCATAGTCATAGCCAGTCTTCTGGCCGAGCCGGACGGCGTCCTGGCCGAGCGTCCAGTCGAGACCGCGCCGCGACTTGGTCGGCAGATATTCGCCGAGATATTTGTGCTCGACGATCGCCTGGCCGACCGCGTAGTTCAGCCGTTCGACTTCGGCGAGCTCGTCCGCGGTGACGCCGGGAAGCTCGTTGCGCCGCTCAATGATCGTGACGTTGCCGCCGCGGGTCGCCTGCTGCGCGCGGATGGCGGCAATGATGTTCTTGCGGGCCTGCTCGGTCCAGTCGGCGCGCGGCTCGACCATGCCGCCCGTGGTCAGCGAACCGACGCTGACGTCCGGACGGAGGACGAGAAGCTTGTAATTGCCTTGCGGCGGCGTGAACTGGACATCGGCGAACTGGCGCGTCTGCACGCAAGCGCTCAGCGTGACGCTTGCCGCCAGCGCGAGCGCTGCACCCCGTTTGAACATCGGAACCCTCCATCGCGGGTGACGCGCACCCTTGCCCACGGCTGCCATTGCAGCTTCATGCCTGAACCGTGGATGAAAGAAAAGCCAGTCTTTTTAGATGCTTATGGGCGCGTGCAGAAGGCGGGCGTGGCTTCGAGACAGCGCCCGTCAGTGGCGCCCGCAGCAAGCGGCAGCTCGATAAGGGCAGCGAGGGTCGGCATGATGTCCGCCGTTTCGACAGCAGTCGCAGCGGTGGCGCCGCGGAAACCGGGTCGCCAGAAGATGATCGGAACGCGGCGGTCGTAATCCCACGGGCTACCGTGCGTGCCGACGCTGCCCTTCGAGCGGTTCGCCGAGGTGATTTGTGGCTTCAACACGACGTAAAGGTCGCCCGAGCGCTCGGCATCGAACGAAGCGCGGACGCGCTGAAGCAGCGGCCAGCGATCGGGCGAACCCGACGGAAGCGCCGCCGCGGCGATTTCCTCGCTGGTGAACACCGCTTCGACCTGCGGGTGCGCGCGGTAAAAAGCGGCGGCGGCG
Organism: Sphingomicrobium sp.; assembly: GCA_036563485.1. Lineage (NCBI taxonomy): Bacteria > Pseudomonadati > Pseudomonadota > Alphaproteobacteria > Sphingomonadales > Sphingomicrobiaceae > Sphingomicrobium > Sphingomicrobium sp. The sequence continues at coordinate 82,142 of DATCMI010000001.1, forward strand.
TCACGGGCGCGCGTCCGTTCCGGCCCGTTAAGCGCTTGGTCGAGATAGATATCGCCGAACGGCCCTTCCGCATGGACGATGCGCGCATGTGTGCCGAGACGCTTCCTTAGCGCCGAGTCAACCGCGTTCGGCTGGAGCGCCGGGTCAACCCAGTCGGCGGCAGCAACGCCGCGGTCGCGCAGCCGCTCGGGGAAGTCGAGCCCGCCGTGATCGGCGGTGAGCGCAACCGCATAATCGACGCCGCTCGCGTCGAGCACCTTCAGGAAGGCGCCGAGATCGCGGTCGAGGGAGGTGAGTTGCAGGCACATCTCCTGCCCGCCGGGGCCGTAGGTGTGGCCGACATAATCGGTGCCGGCGAGGCCGACCGACAGGAGGTCGGGGGAAGCGCCCGTGCCGAGCTTCATTTCCTGGACCAGCGCGGCCGCAAGCGCGAGCGTGGTGGCGTCGAACTGCGGGGTGGCACGGAACAACGGCGCCTCGCCGGGTGCGCGGCCCAGCGCGCCATTGCCGAACGGCGCAGCGCGGCCGGAGAGCGCATAGGGTTTCGCCTTGCCGGCGCAGAAGGGCGTGGCCGCGAGCGGCGAAGAGCCTGCTGCGATCAGCCTTGCTGCGGCGGCGTTGGCCCGGACGACGCTCTGTGGCGTGGCGGCAGTCTTCAGATCCGTCACGAAGGCCTTGCCGCTCCAGTACCAGCGCTGGTCGGCGACATGACCGCCCATCATCACCGCTGAGCGGTCTTTGCCGGCAACGGCGACGTTGCGGCTCGCCGGCCAGGCGCGTTTCATCAGCTCGCCGAGGGTGGGTACGCGCAGGTGAAGCGGCGAAACGGCGTAATTGCTCGAGGTGGTGCCGGGTACGCTTTCGTCCTCGGCGCAATAGACGCCCTTGCTCTCGCGCGGGGACTTCGGGTTCTGCCACCCATTGGCGACAATGCCCGTGCTGGCCGGGCGCCGCCCGGTGAGGATCGTCGAATGGCCGGGGCAGGTCTCGGTGCTGGCATGGCTCTGAAAGCCGTTGCGGAAGACGGTGCCAGTCGCGAGCCGTGCCAGGCCGCCGGTGAAGTGCGGGCGATATTCATCGAACAGGTCTGCCGACAGCTGGTCGACCGAGATGACGACGAGGAGCTTCGGGGGTTCCGGCTGCTGGGCGGCGGCGGGAGTGGCGATCGCCGCCGCTAGCAGGCAAAATATGGACTTACGCATCAAAGGCTCCCGTCATTGCGAGCAAAGCGAAGCAATCCAGCGCTTTGCCAGTGGATTGCCGCGTCGCTTCGCTCCTTGCAATGACAGCGCTACGATAGCTTCGCCCGAAGCCGTTCGTTGACCAGCTTTGGGTTCGCCTTGCCCTGCATCGCCTTCATGGTCTGTCCGACGAAGAAGCCGAACAACGCCTCCTTGCCAGCCTTATACTGCTCGACCTTATCGGCGTTCGCGGCGAGCACCTTGTCGATCTCGGCATCGATCGCGCCGGTGTCGCTGGTCTGCTTGAGCCCTTCGCGCTCGACGATGGCGTCTGCCGGGTCGCCGCTTTCCAGCATCTTCTCGAAGACGGTCTTGGCGATAGTGCCGCTGATCGTGCCGTCGGCGACGAGCCTCAACAGGCCTGCCGCATGGGCGGGCGAGACCGGGCTTTCCGCCATGGTTTCGCCGCGGCGGTTGAGCGCGCCGAACAGCTCGGCAACGACCCAGTTCGAGGCCTGCTTGGGGTCGACCTGGTTCGACAGCAAGGCATCAAACCAGCCGGCAGTCTCGACTTCGGCCGTCAGCACGCCGGCATTGTAGGGTGAAATGCCCATCATCTCGTAGCGCTTGCGCTTGGCGTCAGGCAGTTCCGGGATCGACTTGCGGCAATCCTCAAGGAACGCGTCGTCGAGCTCGAGCGGCAGCAGGTCCGGATCGGGGAAGTAGCGATAATCGTGCGCGTCTTCCTTCGAACGCAGCGGCCGTGTGACGTTTTTGTCGGGATCGTAGAGGCGGGTTTCCTGGACGACCTGGCCGCCCTCTTCGATCAGCTCCACCTGGCGGCGGGCTTCATGTTCGACCACGGCCATCACGAAGCGCACCGAGTTTACGTTCTTGGTCTCGGTACGGGTGCCGAACTCTTCGCCCGGCTTGCGCACGCTGACGTTGACGTCGGCGCGCATCGAGCCCTGGTCCATGTTGCCGTCGCATGAGCCGACATAGCGAAGGATCGACCGCAGTTTCGACAGATAAGCGCCGGCCTCCTGCGGAGAGCGCATGTCCGGCTTCGACACGATCTCCATCAGCGCGACGCCGCAGCGGTTGAGATCGACGTAGCTCATGGTCGGATGCTGGTCGTGCATCAACTTGCCGGCGTCCTGCTCGACGTGGATCCGCTCGATGCCGATGCGCTTGGTCGCGCCGTCGTCGAGGTGGACCTCGATCTCACCCTCGCCGACCACCGGGTGGTAGAGCTGGCTGATCTGATAGCCCTGCGGAAGGTCGGCGTAGAAATAGTTCTTGCGGTCGAAGCGCGACCATTTGTTGATCGTGGCATCGAGCGCCATGCCGGTGCGCACCGCCTGGCGGATGCACTCGCGGTTCGGCACCGGGAGCATGCCCGGCATCGCCGCGTCGACGAGGCTGACCTGCGTGTTCGGCTCCGCGCCGAACGCGGTTGCTGCGCCCGAGAAGAGTTTTGCGTGCGAGACGACCTGGGCATGGACCTCGAGGCCGATCACGACCTCCCACTCGCCAGTTTCGCCCTTGATGCGGAAAGGTGCGCCTGCGTCCGCCATTACCACCACTTCCCCGGGCGGGCGGTAAAGCCCGCGCGTTTTTCAATTGCGAGACCGGCGTTGAGCACGGTCTGCTCGTCGAGCTCATTGCCGATGATGTGAAGGCCGAGCGGGAGGCCCTGCGCGTCGAGGCCGCCGGGCACGCTCATCGCCGGAAGGCCTGCGAGGCTCGCCGGGACCGCGAACACGTCGTTCAGGTACATGGCGAGCGGGTCGGTCGTCTCGCCGATGCCGAAAGCCGCGCTTGGGGCCGTCGGCGTCAGGATCAGGTCGCACTGCTCGAACGCATTCCGGAAGTCCTGCTTGATCAGTGCGCGGACCTTCTGCGCCTTGGTGAAATAGGCGTCGTAGAAGCCGGCCGAGAGCACATAGGTACCGATCATGATGCGGCGCTTGACCTCGGCGCCGAACCCCTCGGCGCGGGTCGCGGCGTACATGTCGTCGAGCGACTTCACGCCTTCGACGCGCAGGCCGTAGCGGACGCCATCATAGCGGGCGAGGTTGGACGAGGCCTCCGCCGGCGCGATGATGTAATAAGTCGGCAGCGCATATTTGGTGTGCGGAAGGCTGATCTCGACCGGCGTGGCGCCCGCGTCCTTCAGCCATTCGATGCCGCGGTCCCAAAGCGCGTTGATCTCTTCTGGAACGCCGTCGATGCGATACTCGCGGGGAACGCCGACGCGCTTGCCCTTGAGGTCGCTCGACAAGTTCGCTTCCCACTGCGGGACCGGAACATCGAGCGACGTCGAGTCCTTGGGGTCGAAGCCGGCCATGGCTTCGAGCAGGATGGCGCAGTCCCGCACCGTCTTGGCCATCGGGCCCGCCTGGTCGAGCGAGCTGGCGAAGGAGACGATGCCCCAGCGCGAGCAGCGGCCGTAGGTGGGCTTAATGCCGCAGATGCCGACGAAAGCAGCGGGCTGGCGGATCGAGCCGCCGGTGTCGGTGCCGGTGACACCCGGCGCGATGTCCGCAGCGACGGCCGCGGCGGACCCGCCCGAGCTTCCGCCCGGAGTCAGCGACGCATTGCTTCCGTTGTTGCGCCGCCAGGGCGAGATCACGGGCCCGTAGGCGCTCGTCTCGTTGGACGAGCCCATGGCGAATTCGTCCATGTTGAGCTTGCCGAGCATGCCGGCGCCGGCGCGGCGCAGGTTGCCGCTGACCGTGCTCTCGTACGGCGGCTTGAAGCCCTTGAGGATCTTGCTGCCTGACGTGGTGTCGACGCCCTGCGTCGCGAACAAATCCTTGATGCCGAGCGGGATGCCGGCCAGCGGGCCAGTCTCGCCCCCTGCCCGCGCTTGGTCGGCAGCGTCCGCGGCGGCGAGTGCGTCCTCGGGCGTTTCGACAGTGTAGGCGTTGAGCGCACGCGCGGCGGCGACGGCGGCGTTGAACTGCTCGGCAATCTCGCGGGCCGTGAAATCGCCTGACCGGAAGCCGTCGCGCAGCTCGGCAATCGTCTTTGAGGTGAGCTCGCCCACTATTCGATTACCTTCGGCACGGCGAAGAAGCCGTGCTGGGCTTCGGGCGCATTGGCGAGGACGTTGTCGCGGATATCGCCGTCGTTGATGACATCGTCCCGGAGTCGCAGCTTCTGATCGATCACGGTTGCCAGCGGCTCGACGCCGTCGGTGTTGACCTCGCCGAGCTGCTCGACCCAGCCGAGGATGTTGTTGAGCTCGGGCGCCAGGCGCTCGACCTCTTCATCGGTCATGGCGATGCGCGCCAGCTTGGCGATGTGGCGCACCTGTTCAGTTGAAACGGACATGGTGGGGCCGATAGCGACGCCCCTTGGGAGCGGCAAGCGACAAGCCGATTCGCACGTGCTTGGCGCGCCGTTAAGCACCGCCGTTTGCCAGGCTCGGCAACGCTTCGCACGAAAAATGGCAAAGAGGCGCGGTTAGGGTCCGGGTAACCACGACAGGCTGCAGGAGCGGAGCGACGCCCTTGTCGCCCACCGCATGGCTGAAGATCGAGGTTAACTTTGGCGATACCTGGTCTCTTGAAGTTGTTTTGAAACCAGAACCGCATCCTGACCGCCTCAAATCACCAAGTGGGGAATTAAGATGCGCTTCAAACTTTGCCTCGCGGCGCTCGCCGCCACGGTTGCTGTCGCGACGCCGGCCGCTGCCCAGCAAGCTAGTGCTACGGCCAACGCGACCGCGAAGGGCGTCGTGCTGCTGCCGCTGACGCTGACCAAGAGCAGCGACCTCGACTTCGGCACGGTCGTCGCCAGCAGCACGGCCGGCACGGTCGCGATCAACGCTGACAGCGGTACCCGTAGCGTCACCGGCGGCGTCACTGGCGTCCCGAGCTTTCCGGGCGGCCGTGCGCTGTTCCAGGGCGCGGGTTCCGCTTCCCAGCAGGTCGTGCTGACGCTGAACGCGGCGAGCATCCTGACCAGCGGCGGCAACACCATCACGGTCAGCAGCATGACGTTCGACACGGGCGCTGCCAGCTCGACCAACCTTGCCGGCAACCTGACCACCACGCGGACGATCAACGGCACCGGCGCGTTTGCCGTCGGCGTCGGCGGCACCTTCGCCATCGCGGCCAACCAGCCGAACGGCGTCTATTCGGGGACCTTCTCGGTTACCGCTGATTATCAATAACCCACTGGTTCTCAGCGGTGAGGGCGGCTGTCCACGGACGGCCGCCCTCTCTTTTTGCGCGGACCAGGCGCGGCTTGCCGCTTGGCCCGCCCTCCCCTAACCGGCGCGGCCAATGTGCGCCCGCCGTTTCCTCTACGTCGTCTTCTTCCTGACCCTGCTCGCGGTCGCGGGAGCCTTCGCGATCTTCAAATATGGCGACCGCGTGCTGATCAAGCAGGCGGTGCCGCAAGGGCATTTCGAGAGGCCCGCGCCGGAGACCGGCCCTGACTATCGGAACAATGCCGCCTGGCTGACACGCCCTGGGGTCGACTGGCCTGACAATCCGACGCAATGGACCCCCGCCGGCATCACCGAGCCGGACACCGACGGCCCGCGCGCAGCGGTCTTCTACGTCCATCCGACCACATATCTGGAACGGGACCGCTGGAATGCGCCGCTGCAGCCCGCCGGTGCTTATTCCGATTTCCGCACCACCTTGTTCCTGCAGAGCCAGGCAAGCGCCTTCAACGGCGTCGGCGAGATCTGGGCGCCGCGCTACCGCCAGGCCGCATTCGGCGCCTTCCTGCTGCGGAGCGAGGATGCGCAAAAGGCACTCGACCTTGCCTATAGCGACGTCGCCGCAGCGTTCGACCGGTTCCTGGCCGAGAATGAGAGCGGTCCGATCATCCTTGCCGGTCACAGCCAGGGCGCGCTTCATCTCGAGCGGCTGCTTGCCGAGAAGGTCGCAGGCAAGCCGGTCGCGATGCGGATCGTCGCCGCTTACGTCGTCGGTTGGCCGATCAGCACCAGTGCCGACCTTCCGCGGCTCGGCCTCCCGGCGTGCGGCGCGCCCGACCAGCCCGGATGCATCCTGTCGTGGATGAGCTTCGGCGAGCCGGCCAATCCCGACCTGATCCTCGGCCAGTGGGAAGAAACAAAGGGCCTGACCGGCGGTGATCGGCGACGCAGCGACCTGCTGTGCGTCAATCCAATCAGCGGGACGGTAAACGGCAGTGCCGCCGCTCAGGACAATGCCGGTACGCTGGTGCCGACGGCGGATCTCAAGTCCGCCACCCTCCAGCGGGGCGTCGTCGGCGCGCGTTGCGAGGATGGGCTGCTGCTGATCGGCGGCATGGTGCCGTCGCTTGGCCCTTACGTCCTGCCCGGCAACAATTACCACGTCTATGATTATGCCCTGTTCTGGGGTGCGATCCGCGGCGACGCGTACCGCAGGCTCCAGGCATGGCGGCAATGATCAGCGCGCGCGCGGCGGAGTTCGCGGCGGCGCTGCCGCACGGCGGCAAGCTGCTTGGGCTAGACGTCGGCACCAAGACGGTGGGCGTCGCCGTCTGTGACGCGGGATGGCATTTCGCCGGTCCGTCAGAGACCATCCGACGCACCAAGTTCACGGCGGACCTTGCCGAGCTGCGGCGCATCTCCGACCGCGAGGCGGCGGTCGGGCTGGTGGTTGGGCTGCCGCTCAACATGGACGGCAGCGACAGTCCCCGCACGCAATCAGTGCGTGCGTTTGCGCGCAACCTCGCCCCGCTCGATCTTCCGATCCTGCTATGGGACGAGCGCTGGTCGACGCAGGCGGTCGAGCGGGCGATGATCGAGGCGGACGTCAGCCGTGCGCGGCGGGCGGAGAAGGTGGATGCGCTCGCCGCCGCGCACATCCTGCAGGGCGCCATCGACGCGCTGGCGAATCTTCCGCCTCGGCAATAAGCGCTGGGGCCGTGGACCTGCTTTCCATCGATTCGCTGAGCGACGCCCAGATCGAGCACGTCCTCGGCCAGGGCGAGCGGCTGTTCGAGGAGAACCGCTCGACGGCTTCCCGCCGGCACACGCTCGCCGGTCGCATCGTCTTCAACCTGTTCTACGAAAATTCAACGCGGACCTTGATGAGCTTCGCGACCGCCGCGCACCGGCTCGGCGCGTCGGTGATCACCCTGCCCGTCGAGCAATCGTCAGTGAAGAAGGGCGAGACTCTCGACGACACGGCCGCAACGCTGAACGCCATGCGTCCGGACGCGCTGGTGATCCGCCACGGCGAAAATGGCGCGCCGGCCGCTGTGGCCTCGATCATGGAAGCGCCGGTTCTGAACGCAGGCGACGGGACCAACGAGCATCCGACCCAGGCGCTGCTTGATGCAGCGACGATCCGGCACCGTCTTGGCCGCATCGAAGGCATGAAGGTCGCGATATGCGGCGATATCAAGCACAGCCGGGTCGCGCGGTCGAACGCGAAGCTGCTGTCGCGGCTTGGCGCCGAGGTGCGGCTCGCCGGGCCGCCAGAGCTGATGCCGCCCGAACTGCCCTCGCGGTCGGTGGACGAAGCAATCGACGGTGCTGACGTGGTGATGATGCTGCGGGTGCAGCGCGAGCGGCTGGACACCGAGTTCGGCGACGCACCCGGCGAGTTCTTGCAGCTTTACGGGCTTACGCCCGATCGCCTGCGCCGCGCCTCACCTGAAGCCGTCGTGATGCACCCGGGCCCGATGAACCGCGGAGTCGAGATCGACGGCGCGATCGCCGACGATCCTCAGCGGTCGCTGATCAATGTGCAGGTCGAAATGGGCGTGGCAGTGCGAATGGCCTGCCTTGAACTCGCGATCGGCGAGAGCCTCGCTTAGCGCGACGCCAGCCTGACCGGCGCGTCGCCGGCGAACGGACGGACGAAGCAATTGCCGCCGCGGCTCTTGAGCAGCTGGCAACGGGCAACCGCTTCCTGCTGGTTCGAGAAGCCCTGGATCGACAGGCGCCAGAAGGTGCCCTTCGGCGAGTTGAAGCGAGCGCGCAGCGGGAGGTAAGCGCGAAGCGCCGGGTAGCGCTGCGTCAGCTTGGCCCAGGCGGCATCGAGATATTCGGGCGAGCGATAGGCGCCGAGCTGGACGACGGTATCGCCGCGCTTGGGCGCGCGCTGCGCGACGGCAGCTTTGCGCGGCTTCGGCGCAACCGCGACGTGGCGGGCCTGCGGCTTCTTCTTCGGCATGAAGGCGAGGAAAGCCGAGGCGGCTTCGGGAGCGGCAGCAGCCATCATCGCCACCGACACGGGCGCCGGCGCAGGCGCCGCGGCCTGTTCGACGACAGGCGCGGGCTGCGGCTGAGGCGCATGGACGACCGCCTGCTCGAAGCGCGGCTCCGGCACTGCGGGCGCAACCGGCGGGGGCGCAGGGACATAGGTCAGTTCGGGTTGCGGTACCGGGGTAGCTTGCTGGACCTGGACCGGAGCCGGATTCGGCGCAGCCTGGGCGAGCATGGTGTCGCCTTTGACAAGCGCGAGACGAACCGGCTGGCCGGCGTCCGACGCGGCCGGCTTCACCCCGACAAGAGCGGCGACCTGGTCGCCGGGTGACTTGGGGCTGGCGAGCTGCATCCATTGCTGGATGCGCGCGTCGAGCTGGTCGGCCGGCACGTCCTGCGACGCGACCGTGCGCGCCTGCGTCCAATCGCCGGACAAAGCGTGGGCGAGCGCGAGATTCTGCCGGATAGTGGCATCGGCGCCGCGCTGCCGGGCAGCCGCGTCGAGCACCTGGACGGCGTCTCCCGGCCGGCCGGCAAGCGCCAGCGCAAGGCCATAATCGGAAGGATCGAGGACCGAGCGGCCCGCCTCAAGGAAGGCGATCGCCTGGCCGTTCTTCCCAAGCGCCGTTTCAATGAGCGCGAGCTTCAGGATGACCTTCGGCTGGTTCGAATAGAGGCTGAGCGAATCCTTGTAGGCGCCTTCGGCCGAGCGGAAGCGGCCTGCCCCAAAATAAGCATTGCCGAGCAGCGCGCGGTAACCGGCGTCGTTCGGGCTCTTTTCAACCGCGCGCTCGGCGAACTCGATCGCCGTGGCGAAGTTGTTGGCGTTCAGCGCCGCCGCGGCGCGGGTCGCAAGACCGACATTCTCGTCCAGCGACCCGCCGAAGTTGGTCGCCACTTTCGGCGTTGCGCATCCGGCGAGCGCGGAGGCGACGGCAATGGCCGAAATGGCGGACGCGATGCGGTTCGGCCTGGACATGAACATTACCCCTTGGGTTTGGCCTTTGCGGCCATGGCTTCGAGTTCCGGCATGCGCTCGAGCAGCTGGTCCAGCGCGTCGGTGACGAGCTGCTGGGCCGAGCGGCCGTCGACGGCGCACGCGAGGCGCAGCTTCAGGTGGCGGTCGGGATCGAGGCGGAGCGTAAACGCCGCCTTGGCCTTGCTGCCCGGAGCCGAACGAGTGCGCGGTGCACGGCGCGGACGCGGTGCAGCAGCCACCGGAGCCGCGACGAACGCCGGCGCTTCGACCGGTTCAGGCTGGGCAGCCACGACAGGAGCAGGCGCTTCCGGTTCGACTTCGGGCACGAACACTTCGGCAGTCTCGTCGCTGTCATCCTCTTCCGATTCGGTGAGGCGGTCGGCGAGTTCGGCCTGCTGATTGTGAACCGGCGATTGGACCGGCGTCAGGCCGGTCGGATGAGCGCGCGGGTGCTCGACGACTTCGCCGAATGCATCGTGCGAATCGTCGCGCGGAGCGATCGCCGGCTTGGGCGCTTCGAAGCCCATATCGTTCCAGCCGAGATCCTCGAGACCGGCACCGGCCTGGCCGAAGCCTTGCGGACGCATGGCCGGACGAGCCGCGCCCTTGCGGGCGAGGAGGCCGGAAGAGAGAGAGGCGAAAGGCTTGGCTTCAGCCACGGATCCGCCCTCCTACTGACCGACGACGCGGCGGCCGAAGCCACCGACCGGACGCGGACTGGCCGGGGCGATTCCGGGCGCCGCTCCGGGCGCCGCGAATACGGTCCGGCGGAAATTCTTCTCGAGGCGATCCGAAATATAGTCCCAAAGCTCGGTCACTTCCTTTGCGGAGCGGCCGTTCGGATCGATCTCCATCACCGTGCGGCCGTCGATCATCGAGGCCGCAAAGTCGGTGCGGTGGTGAAGGGTCACGGGAGCGACGGTGCCGTGCTGCGACAGCGCGACTGCGGCTTCGTAGGTGATCTTCGCCTTGGGCGTCGCCGCATTCACGACGAAGATCAACGGCTTGCCGGCACGATCGCAAAGATCGACGGTGGCGCCGACGGCGCGAAGGTCGTGCGGGCTCGGCCGGGTCGGGATGACGATCAGCTCGGCGACGGCGATGACGCTCTGGATCGCCATGGTGATCGCCGGCGGCGTATCGATGACGGCAAGGCGGAAGCCCTGCTGCCGAAGAACCTCAAGATCGGACGCAAGCCGGGCCACGGTGGTCTGGGCGAAGGCCGGCATGTCGGCTTCGCGCTCGTTCCACCAATCGGCAAGGCTGCCCTGCGGGTCGATATCGATCAGGCAGACCGGGCCTGCCCCCGCCAGTTGCGCCTGCACCGCCAAATGGCCGGACAGGGTCGTCTTGCCCGATCCGCCCTTCTGCGATGCCATAGCCAGGACGCGCATGCTTTTCCCCTCGCGTGAATGACGTCAATTCGAGGCTGGAGTGACACCAGAGGCTCTAAAATCTGGTTAACGGCCCTAAGACCCTGTTTGCTCTACCGCCGAGCTGGGCTAAGAGGGTGTGGGGGTGGTTTTGGCCATGACTTTCAAATACTTGCTTGCAGCCGCAGCAATCATCGGAATGGCAGTTCCGGTTTCGGCGCAATCGGTAAAAGCCGGCGTCGAAGCCTGGCAGCACGCCGATTATGCCGGCGCCGTCGCGGCATGGAGGCCGCTTGCCGAAGCCGGCGACGCCGACGCGCAGTTCAACCTCGCCCAGGCGTACCGCCTCGGCCGCGGCGTGCAGACCAACCTGTCAGCTGCCAAGACCTGGTTCGAACGCGCGGCGCGCCAGGGCCATGTCGATGCGCAGACCACACTTGGCCTGCTCCTGTTCCAGAACGGCGACCAGGCGAATGGCCTAACCTGGCTCAAGCAAGCGGCGGAAAAGGGCGAAGCGCGCGCGCTTCTGGTCTTCGGAACAGCGCTGGTGAACGGGGACGGTGTCACGCAAGACCCGGTGCGCGGCTATGCTTATGTCAGCCGCGCCGCGGCCCAGGGGCTCGCGCCCGCAAAGGAGACGCTGGCGCAGCTCGACACGTTGATCCCGCTTGCTGACCGCAAGCGCGGGGTGGCACTTGCCCGCCAACTTGCGAGGGCCACGCCTGCCCCGGCGGCGAAGGCAAAGGCGAAGCCGGCACAAGCTGCCGCGGCTGCAAAGTCCAAGGCCAAGCCGGCGGAGACGGTCCTGTCAGCCAAGCCGGCTCCCACCCCGCCGGCGGCAAAGGCAGCGCCGCTCAAAGCGATCAGCGGCAACTGGCGCGTCCAGCTCGGCGCCTTTTCGCAGCGCGGCTCGGCCGAAGCGCTGTACCAGAAGCTCTCGGGCAAGAGCGCGCTCTCGGGCCGGCGGCCCTTCTATATCGCTGCCGGCGCGGTGACCCGGCTCCAGGCAGGGCCGTTCGAAAGCAAGAGCGCGGCGGATGCCGCGTGCAGGTCGCTGGGTGTCCCCTGCTTCTCCGTTCCAGCGAAATAGCCTAGCGGCGGAACCAGTCTCGGCGGCGCACTCCTTGCACCCATAGTAGCGCGTCGAGGCCGTGGTGCTTGAGCTCCGCATCCGCGACTTCGACCAGCGCCGGCTTGGCGCGAAAGGCGATGCCGAGCCCAGCTTCCTCGATCATCAGCTTGTCGTTCGCCCCATCGCCGATCGCCAGCACGTCCGCACGGCCGATGCCGAGCTGCTCGCGCACCTCGATCAATGCTTCGCACTTGGCGATCGCGTCGACGATCGGATCGCCGACCTCGCCGCTCAGCTTGCCGCCGGCGAACACCAGGCGGTTGGCCTTGACGCGATCGAAGCCGACGGCGCGCGCCACGGGCTCGGCAAAGGACAGGAACCCGCCGGAGACCAGCATGCAGCTGGCGCCTCCGGCGCGCATCGTCTGGACCAATGTCTCGGCCCCCGAGGTCAGGTGCACGCGCTCGTCGAGGCAGCGGCGAAGCTCGCGCTCGTCGAGACCGGCGAGCAGCCTCACGCGCTCGCGAAGCGCGCCAGGGAAGTCGAGCTCGCCCTGCATCGCACGCTCTGTAATCCGCGCGACTTTGTCCTTCAGACCGGCATAATCGGCGAGCTCGTCGATGCACTCCTGGCCGATGATCGTCGAGTCCATGTCGGCGACGAGCAGCCGTTTCCAGCGCGGCTCGTCCGGCTGGACGACAATATCCAGTTCGAGCGCGTCGAGCGCCCAGCGCGCGGCCTTGCCATCGCCACTGAAGCGCAGGTCGGCAGCATCGCCTTCGTCGATCCAGCGCAGGAAGGCGGCCATCGGGTCGAGTTCGCGCAGGAGCCCGAGGGCCCGATCGACCAGCCTGTCACTCAACCGTCCTGCTGCTATCAATGTCGCCGTCGTCATGGTCGTTACGAACAAACCTCCTGTCGCCGTCATTGCCGGGCCGACCGCGAGCGGCAAGTCGGCGCTGGCGCTTGCTTATGCTCAGCAAATCGGCGGCGTCGTCGTCAACGCCGACAGCGCACAAATCTACCGCGACCTAAGGGTCGTCAGCGCCGCGCCGACCGAAGAGGAATGCGCCCTCGCCGAGCACCGGCTCTACGGCGTTCGCGATGGCGCCCTCCCCTGCTCGGCCGCCGATTGGGCGGCAATGGCGCAGCACGAGATCGCCGACGTGCATGCAAGTGGGCGAACGCCGATCCTGGTCGGCGGGACTGGGCTCTACTTAAGAACCCTGCTTCAGGGCATCGCCCCGGTGCCGACCATCGACCCCGCGATACGCGCAGAAGTGCGTGCTGCTGGCGTCGAGGAAAACCGATTGCGGCTGCGGAAACTGGATCCTGAAGCGGCGGCGCGGCTCAATGCCGGCGACACGGCGCGGATCGCGCGCGCGCTCGAAGTGGTGCTTTCGACCCGGCGAACGCTCGCCGAATGGCAAAGCGAGCGCGAGGGCGGGATAGGTGACACGGTCATGCTTCGGCCGCTCGTGCTGCTGCCGCCACGCGACTGGCTGTACGCGCGATGCGACGAGCGCTTTCGCCGCATGGTCGATGAAGGCGCAGTTGCCGAAGTCGAGCGGCTGCTTGCGCGCGGGCTCGACCCCGATTTGCCGGTGATGCGGGCCATCGGCGTGCCAGAGATCGTCGCCTATCTCCGCCGCGAATGGACGCTCGACGAAGCCATCGCCGCCGGCCAGCAGGCGACGCGGCGCTATGCCAAGCGGCAATATACCTGGTTCGCGCACCAGCCGCCGGCGGAGTGGCCCCGCTTTTGCGAGCCGCTCGACCTTGACGCGCTTCCGCGTGCGCTGGCACTGCTCGAGCCCAGCGGCTAGGCGGCGCTGATGGATTTGCTGCGCGACGCCGACATCGATCCTTCGCCGCTCGAGGGGAAGCGCCTCGGCATCGTCGGCTACGGCAATCAGGGGCGCGCCCAGGCCCTGAATCTGAAGGACAGCGGCGTCGATGTGGTCGTCGGCCTTCGCGGCGCCAGCGGCAGCGCCAGCGAGGCAGAGGCTGCGGGGCTTGAGGTCGCTTTGATCGAAGAGGCAGTCGCGTCCGCCGATGTGGTGATGCTGCTGGCGCCGGACGAGATCCATGAAGCGCTCTACGCCGAGATCGAGCCGCACCTGCGGCAAGGCGTCGCACTAGGCTTCAGTCACGGCCTGTCGGTGCGGTTCGGGTTCGTGAAGCCCCGCGCTGACCTGGACGTGTTCCTGCTTGCACCCAAAGGTCCAGGCACGGCGCTTCGGTCGCTCTACACGCAGGGCAAGGGGATGATCGGCCTGTGGGCCATCGAGCAGGATGCTAGCGGAAAAGCGCGCGGCATCGCCCTCGCCTATGGACGAGCGGTCGGTTGCGGGCGCGCGGGGCTGATCGCCTCGAGCTTCGCGGAAGAATCAGAAGCCGATTTGTTCAATGAGCAGGCCGTCGTCTGGGGCGGCGTGCCGGAGCTGCTGGTCGCGGGCTTCGACACATTGGTGGCCGGCGGCGTGTCGCCGGAAGTCGCCTATCTCGAATGTGTCAGCGAATTGCACCTGCTCGCCGAGCTGATCGAGGCGCGAGGGATTGCCGGCATGCGCGAGGCGATCTCCAACACGGCGGAGCTCGGCGCACTGGTGGGCGGACCCCGCATTGTCGACGATGCTATCCGCGCAAAGATGGCCGAGATCCTGACCGAGGTCCGCGCCGGCCGCTTCGCCGACGAACTCAGGCGGGAAGAAGCGAGCGGCTATGCGCGGCTCGAGGCCGCGCGCGAGCAATCCCGCAAACAGAATGTCGAGGCCGCCCGCCGTTCCGTAAAGGCGGCGGACGCCGGCTAAGCCGCCTCTTTCGCCCTTTCGATCGCCTCGATGACGATCCGGCGCGCATCGTCGGCATTGCCCCATTTGCCGACCCGCACCCACTTCTCCTTTTCGAGATCCTTATAGTGGGTGAAAAAATGCTCGATCTGCTGGAGCACGATCGACGGCAGGTCCTGCCGCTCCCCGACATCCGCATAATAAGGAAAGGTCGAATCAACCGGCACGCAGATCAATTTCTCGTCGCCGCCATGTTCGTCCTCCAGGTTGAGGACGCCGATCGGCCGGGCGCGGACCACACAGCCGGGCACGAAGGGCGAGCGGGCGATGACCAGCGCATCGAGCGGATCGCCGTCGGGCGACAAAGTATGCGGGATGAAGCCGTAATTGGCCGGATAGCGCATCGGCGTGTGGAGGATGCGGTCGACGAACAAGGCGCCGGACACCTTGTCGAACTCGTACTTCACGGGTTCGCCGCCGACCGGCACTTCGATGATGACGTTGACGTTTTCCGGCGGGTTGTCGCCGGTCGGGATGAGGTCGATGTTCATTGTGGCGCCGCCCTAGACAGGGCGAGGCCGATGAACAATGCCGCGATGCTCGCCACGACCGATCCCAAAACATAAGCGGCGGCAAGAGCATAAGCGTGGCGCTCGACGAGCAGCGCTGTGTCGAGCGAGAATGCCGAGAAAGTCGTGAAGCCGCCGAGGATGCCGGTGGTGAGGAACAGCCGCACAGGCTGCGCGATGCCGGGGCGGGCGAGGAAATAGCCGGCAGCCAGCCCCATCAGGAACGAGCCGACGATGTTCACGATCAGGGTTCCGGTGGGAAAACCGGTGCCGAACAGCCGCGCCGACGCTGCGTTGACGCCGTGCCGAAACGCACCGCCGATCCCTGCGCCGAGGAAGACGATCAGGTACGGCACCGGCTATTTCCGCCCGAACAGTTTCTCGATCTCGCCATGGCCGAGCTTCACCCAGGTGGGGCGGCCGTGATTGCACTGGCCGGATCGGGGCGTGACCTCCATCTCCCGCAGCAGCGCGTTCATTTCGGCGACGGACAGCACGCGCCCTGCCCTCACGGAACCATGACAGGCGATCGTGGCGGCGACCAAGTCGAGCTTGTCGCGCAAACTTAAAGGTCCGCCTAGTTCGGCGATTTCGGAAGCAAGGTCAGCGAGCAGCGCCGGGACGTCCGTCTTGCCGAGCGCCGCCGGAACCGCGCGGACGAGCATCGACGTCGCGCCGAAGCGCTCGATCTCCAGCCCCATGCCGGCGAGTTCCTCGGCGGCGCCTTCGAGGCGGTCGCAATCGGGTTCGTCGAGCTCGACAACTTCGGGGAGCAGAAGCGCCTGGCGGGCAATGGAGCCGCCCTCGCGTGCAGCCCGCATCCGCTCGAGCACGAGGCGCTCGTGGGCGGCGTGCTGGTCGACGATGACGAGACCGTCCTCGGCTTCGGCGACGATGTAGGTGGCGGCAACCTGCCCGCGGGCGACTCCGAGCGGAAAGCTCGGCACCGGCTCGACGGCGGGTTCGGCGCGGGCAGCGGGTGCGGGTTCGAAGAGCCGCTGCGTTTCCCTCAGGACGGTCACCCCGGCAAAAGCGGGCGTCTGCCTTTCTTCGTCGCTCCAAGACGGCAGATCCCCGCCTTCGCGCGGATGAGGAGTGAGGGCGGCGTCGTAGGTCGCGCTGCTGGTCCACATCACCGGCGCGGCGGCCTGTTCGCGCGCGGCGCTGCGCTGGCTATCCGCGTCGAGTGCGGCGCGCAGGCCGCCGACGATCAAGCCGCGCACGGCCGACGGATCGCGGAAGCGGACTTCAGTCTTGGCCGGGTGGACGTTGACGTCGACCTCCTCGAGCGGAACCTCGACGAACAAAGCGGCGATGGGGTGGCGGTCGCGCGGGATCATGTCGCGGTAGGCGGCGCGCAGCGCGCCGACGAGCAGGCGGTCCTTCACGGGGCGGCTGTTGACGAACAGGAATTGCTGGTCGGCCATGCCGCGGTTGAAGGTCGGAAGACTGACGACTCCTGTCAGCCGCAGCCCGTCACGGCCGCAGTCGATGCCGACCCCGTGGCGGTCGAGTTCGTGGGACAGGAGTTCGGCGACGCGGACGGGCGGCTCGGCGGGCGCGAGGGTCAGGATGCGGCGGCCGTCATGCTCTAGTGTGAAGCCGATGTCGCTGCGCGCCATGGCGAGCCGCTTCACCGCATCGAGGCAGGCGGCATATTCGGCGCGGGGCGAGCGCAGGAACTTGCGGCGCGCCGGCACCTTGTCGAACAGCCGTTCGACCTTGATCCGGGTGCCGGGCGGAAGCGCGGCTGGCCCCTCGCCCGCCGGGCTGCCATGGTCGATCTCGATCCGCCAGCCGTCCGTGCCTCGCGTCCGGCTTTCGAGCGTCAGCCGGGAGACGCTGGCGATTGACGGCAGCGCCTCGCCGCGAAAGCCGAAGCTGGTGACCTGATCGATCGCGTCGCTCGGCAGCTTCGACGTCGCATGGCGTTCGAGCGCTAGGCGCATCTCGTCCGGTGCCATGCCGCAGCCGTCGTCGGCGACCTCGATCAGCTCCAGCCCGCCGGCGTAGAGCCGAACGTCGACCCGGCTCGCCCCCGCGTCCAGCGCATTTTCCACCAGCTCTTTCAACGCGCTGGCGGGCCTTTCGACCACCTCACCCGCCGCGATGCGGTTGATCAGTTCCGGGGGCAGCCTTCTTATTGACATGAGGGGGGTCTTATCCCAATCCGACGCAGCCGGCGAAGCACTGTTTTTCCAAGAAATTCAGACCGCGTTCAACGGTCGGTGAGCAAACGGAATTTAGCGGCGAGATGCTCGGCGCGAAGGCGAGAGACGGGGTAGGAATGTTCTGGAATCGTTGGTTCAAATGGATGTCGCACGACATGGCGATCGATCTCGGCACCGCGAACACGCTCGTCTATGTCCGCGGTCGCGGAATTGTCCTGAATGAGCCGTCGGTGGTAGCGATCGAAACGATCAACGGCATCAAGAAGGTCAAGGCGGTCGGCGAAGACGCCAAGCTGATGATGGGCAAAACGCCCGACCAGATCGAAGCCATCCGCCCCTTACGCGACGGCGTGATCGCCGACATCGATGTGGCCGAGCAGATGATCAAACACTTCATTCACAAGGTGCATGGCGGCAAGATGCGCGCCTGGCGCTTTCCGGAGATCGTCATTTGCGTGCCGAGCGGTTCGACCTCGGTCGAACGCCGCGCGATCCGCGACGCGGCCTCGAACGCCGGCGCCAGCGCCGTCTACCTGATTGAAGAGCCGATGGCCGCCGCGATCGGCGCCGACATGCCGGTCACCGCGCCGATCGGTTCAATGGTCGTCGATATCGGCGGCGGCACGACGGAAGTCGCGGTGCTGTCGCTTCGCGGCCTCGCCTACACCACCTCGGTGCGGGTCGGCGGCGACAAGATGGACGAAGCCATCAGTTCCTACGTTCGCCGCAACCACAACCTGCTGATCGGCGAAGCGACGGCCGAGCGGATCAAGAAGGAAGTCGGGATCGCGAAGCCGCCTACCGACGGCATCGGCGAGACGGTCCACATCAAGGGCCGCGACCTCGTCAACGGCGTACCCAAGGAAATCTCGATCAATCAGGGTCAGATTGCGGAAGCGCTGTCGGAACCGGTTGGCACGATCGTGGAAGGCGTCCGCATCGCGCTCGAGAATACGGCGCCGGAACTGGCCGCCGACATCTGCGACCAGGGCATCGTTCTTACCGGCGGCGGCGCCCTGCTTCAGGGTCTCGACGAGGTGCTGCGCGACGAGACGGGGCTTCCGGTCACGGTCGCCGACGATCCGCTGACCTGCGTCGCGCTGGGCACGGGCCGCGCGCTCGAAGAAGAGCAGTTCCGCGGCGTCCTCCAGACCGCCTAAGGACATTTAAAGGTGGCGACCGCACGCCCCGGCTGGTCGCGTCGGGCCCAATATGGGCTCTTCTTCAGCCTGCTCGGCGTCATCGCCGGCGTGGTGATCGGCCTTGCGCTGCTGATCACGTCAATCGTTGCGCCGCGCGCCTTCGCGACCATCCGGGGCGCCGCGCTCGACATTACCGGGCCGATCTCCGCGGGCCTGAACGAGGTCACGACCACCGCGGGCGGGCTGGTCGGCGGGGCCGACGATTATTGGGACGCGGCGCGCCAGAACGGCGAGCTCAAGCGCCGCCAGCGGGCGATGCAGCAGCGGATGCTCGAAGCCAAGGCGATCGCGCTCGAGAACCGCGAATTGAAGGCGCTGCTTCGGCTGCGCGAGCAGTCCGCGAATATGATCGCGACCGGCCGGATCGTCGGCTCCTCCTTCAACAGCCCGCGGCGCTTCGCCATCATCTCCGCAGGCGGACGGGACGGCGTTGCCGAGGGCATGCCGGTCCGCTCGGCCGAGGGGCTGGTCGGCCGTATCGTCGATGCCGGCGCCTTGTCTTCGCGGGTGCTTCTGATCACCGACCGAACCAGCGTCGTCCCGGCCAGGCTCCTGCGCACAGGCGTCCCGGTGATTACCCAAGGGCGCGGTGACGGCACCGTCGATGTCCGCCCCCTCGAAGTGGGACGCAATCCGTTCAAGCCCGGCGACCTGATCATCAGTTCCGGGACCGGCGGACTTTATCCGCCCCTGGTGCCGGTCGCTCGGGTCGTGAAACTGAAGGACGACGGCGCAATCGGCATCCCCTTCGCAGATCCGTCCAAAAGCGCCTTCGCATTCGTCCAGGCGCCGTACGAGCCTGCCGCGGCGGCTCCGCCGCCCGAGCCCGACACCGCGCCCTGATGGTCCGCGCGGCACTTACCGGCCGGCACCGCTTCGGACGCGGCCCGAGCGCTTATGCGACGGTCGTCCCGGCGGTGACGGTGGTCGTTGCTTCCTTGCTGGCGGCGCTGCCGATCGTCTCCACCAGCGGCTGGTTTCCGGATTTCGGCTATCTCGCCTTCATCAGCTGGCGGCTGCTCCGCGCCGATCCCTGGCCCGCCTGGTGGGCCGCGCCGCTCGGCCTCGTCAACGACCTGTTCACCGGATATCCGATAGGCTTTTCAATAGCTTTGTGGAGCGCCACGATGCTGGCGCTCGACCTGATCGACCGCCGCACGATGTGGCGCGATTACTGGATCGAGTGGATTCTCGCAGCGGTGCTGATCACGATCGATGAATGGCTGCAGTGGCGGGTCGCGCGAGCGGCGGGCGCCGACCTGCCGTTCACCCGGATGCTGCCGCCGCTGCTGATTTCCGTCTGCGTCTTCCCGCTCAGCGCCTGGCTGATTTCGCGCATCGACCGCTGGAGGCTCGGCCGGCAGTGAAGCCGATCCGCCTCACCAACACGCACCAGTCGCTGACCTTTTCGCGACGCATGCTGCTGCTCGGCGGCGCCCAGGCCGCGGTCGGCGGCCTGCTGATCGGCCGCGTCGGCTGGCTCGCGGTCGCGCAGAACGAAAAATACCAGCTGCTCAGCGAGAATAACCGCGTCCAGCTGATCCCCGTCCCTCCACGGCGTGGCTGGATCATCGACCGCAACGGAAAGCCGATTGCGATCAACCGCGCGAGCTTCCGCGTCGACATCATTCCGCAGCAGCTCGAAAAGACCCGCGACGTGGTGCCGGAGCTGGCGCAGCTTTTGGCTCTCAACGAGGACGACGTCGAGCGGGTCCGCCGCGAGCTGGCGGAATCTCGAGGCTTCAAGCCGGTTCAGGTCGCCGAGAACGTCACTTACGACCAATATGCGGCCGTCACCGTGCGGCTGCCGGAACTGCCCGGCGTCCAAGCGACGCGCGGCTTTTCGCGTTTCTATCCGGACGGCCCGGCGGTGGCCCACCTGGTCGGCTATGTCGGCAGCGCCAATGCCAAGGAATATGACGCCGAGGACAAGAACCCGCTGCTGCTGATCCCCGGGTTCAAGATCGGCAAGCAAGGCCTCGAGAAGTCGCTCGAACCTTATCTTCGCGGAACGCCTGGCGGCCAGCGGGTCGAAGTCACGGCTCGCGGCAAGCTGGTGAAGGAACTGGATCCGAAGCCCGACCGCAGCGGCCAGACGGTCCAGCTGACGATCGACGAGGGGCTGCAGCAATATGCGGCCAGGCGCATGGGCGACCAGTCCGGCGCACTGGTCGCGATGGACGTGACGAGCGGCGACATGCTCGCCTTCGTCTCAATGCCCGCGTTCGACCCGAACAGCTTCAGCGAAGGGATCGGCCGCACCGAATGGAAGATGTTGTCGCAAGACGACCACATCCCCCTGCTCAACAAGGTCGCCCAGGGGCTCTACCCGTCAGGCTCCACGATCAAGCCGGCGATGGCGCTCGCCTTCCTGAAGCAAGGAGTGGATCCGAAGCGGCGCGTCCACTGCCCCGGCGGCCTGCGCATCGGCAATCGCTTCTTCAGCTGCGACGCGGTCCACGGCTCGGTCGACATGCACCAGGCGATCGAGAAGAGCTGCAACACTTATTTCTGGGCGACGGGCCTCATCACCGACCCGGAACAGACGACCGAGATGGTCAATTACCTCGGCTACGGGCAGGAGTTCGACCTGCCGATCCCGAGCCAGCGGTTCGGGACCATGCCGAGCCCCAAGTGGCTGATGAAGAAGTACAAGCGTGAGTGGCAGGGCTATGACTCGGCCAATACGTCGATCGGCCAGGGCTATGTGCTGGTCAATCCGCTGCAGCTGGCGGTGATGCCTGCTCGTTTGGCCTCGGGTAAGTTGCTTCAGCCGAGGCTGCTGATGGGCGGGCGGCGCAAGCCTATTGCCCCCGTCGATGCCGACCCCGAACATCTGGAAATCATCCGCAAGGCCATGGCGGCGGTCGTCAATGGAAGCGGCACCGCCGTCGCCTCCAAATTGCCGCTCGATGGCGTGCAGATGGCCGGCAAGACGGGCACCGCACAGGTGTACAGGCTCATCTCGCGCGGCCACCAGGGTAATTGGAACCTGCGCGACCACGCGCTCTTCATCGCCTTCGCGCCCGCCGACAAGCCGCGCTACGCGATCGGCTGCATCATCGAGCATGGCGGGTTCGGCGCCTCGGCGGCCGCGCCGATCGTCCGCGACTCCATGACTTACTTGTTCGACAAGCAGAAGGCGTGGGCAGCGCTCGAGCCGCTCGAGAAACAATGGGGCGGCAGCCTGGCCGAGCGCAATGCGCGGCAGCTTGCGGCGTTCAAGGCGGCGGCTCGGCCCACCGCATGATCACGTCGGCGATCATCCCGCGGCCGCTGGCGCGGCTGCCCTGGCGCTTGATCTTGCTGGTCGCGGCGATCGGCCTTGCCGGTCTGATCGTCCTCTATTCCGCTGCCGGCGGGTCGATGCGACCGTGGGCGCTGAAGCAAGGCATGATCTTCTTCGTCTTTCTCAGCATCGCCATCAGCATGTCGTGGATGAAGGAATCGACGATCAAGGCGCTGACGTTTCCGGTCTATGGCGCAACCTTGGTGATGCTGATCGGGGTGGAAATGCTGGGCTTCGTCGGCAAGGGCGCGCAGCGCTGGCTCGACCTCGGCCCGATCCGCCTGCAGCCGTCGGAGTTCATGAAACCGGCGATCGTCCTCACCCTCGCCCGCTTCTACGAACTGGTGCCCGCGGGCGAGATCCGCCGCTGGCGCGCGATGTGGCCGGCCTTCGCACTGCTCGGCGTGCCCGCCATCCTGATCCTCGTCCAGCCGGACCTCGGCACCTGCATCATGGTCGTGCTGTGCGGCGTGACGGTGATGTTCCTGGCCGGCCTGCCCTGGTGGATCTTCGCCGCGCCGGTTGCCGCTGTCGGGGTCGCGGCGCCGATCGTCTACCAGTTCCTCCACGGTTATCAGCGCAAGCGGATCGACACCTTCCTCGACCCGGAAAGCGATCCGCTCGGGTCCGGCTATCACATCGCCCAGTCGAAGATCGCGATCGGTTCGGGCGGCATCTGGGGCAAGGGCTATCTCCACGGGTCGCAGAGCCACTTGGACTATCTGCCCGAGGGTCACACCGACTTCGTCTTCGCGACCATGGCCGAGGAATGGGGCCTGGTCGGCGCTGTCCTCCTGATCTTCGCCTTCGCGATGGTGATCCGCTGGGGGATGAAGGTCAGCATGAATGCCAAGACCCGCTTCGCCCAGCTGGCCGCTGCGGGCCTCTCGGCCGCAATCTTCTTCTACGTGTCGATTAACCTGATGATGGTCACCGGCATGGCGCCAGTCGTCGGCGTTCCCCTGCCCCTGGTCAGCTATGGCGGGTCGGCCGTGATGACGGTGATGCTGTGCCTCGGACTGCTCATGGCGCTGGAGCGGCAGCAACGCTCGGGATCCAGCCTGCAATAGTTTGCGGAAGTGCGGGCATGGGCTGTTGCGCACCCCTTGAGCCCGTGCTACCGGCGCGCCGCTCAGCGCGGCAAACCAAGCCGGCGCATCCGAGAAAAGTGGACGCATAGCTCAGTTGGTAGAGCAGCTGACTCTTAATCAGCGGGTCCTAGGTTCGAGCCCTAGTGCGTCCACCACTTTCCTGGTCTAGTTGCGCACGATCCTGCCACGCAGCTTCGAGACGCCGAAAGCGTGCGGGACACCACCCAGAAATAGATGCCGCGCGAGTTTTCTTAAAGTCCGTGAACGCGCCTCAGCGACGCCTATTTCGTTTGATCCCCAATGGCACGCGACGAACCGGGCGATACTCCAGCCCAGGATTTCTGATGCAATTGTTGAAACCGACCCAATCAACGCGAGAATACCTTCGCGAGGCGTTGCGGTTGCACTGCTGAATGCGCCAGGTGTCTGGCCGAATCTTCGAAACATACTTGAGGGCATTCCGCATAGCCCGACTTTGTCGTTGCATGCACTGCGCCTCCCAACGACAGCTCAATCCTATGTTGAGCCGTGTCGGATCGTACAGCGGCGACGGACCGGCCACGTCCCCGGCAGCGATAAGGATGCTCGCAGCATGCAGGAACACTTCACAAGTTTCCTTTCAATGCCACTTGCATAGGCTTTCCAAACACGCGGGGAAACTGCGCTTCTGTCTTCATCTCTGGCCATCGCCATGGCCACTGATCAATGGTGCGCCAAAAGGCTCTTGTTCGGATTCAGACACCGCCACGACGCACTATCGGCATATTCCAATCCAGAGTTGTTTTGGGGGTCCGTAGCGCTACGGAACCGTCAATAGGTGGAAAACGGATGCACCGACCCACGCGGTCGCCACTGTTTTGGAGTGCACCCGCAGCACAGGCGGAGCGACAATGGTCATTCTGCCGTTAGGCTGCTTCTCCACCGGCGCCAGCTGCTGCTCGACCAAGCGCCATTAGAACAACAATCGCGATCAGAGTGGCAACAACTGCGTACGTGTAGAGGCCGGTCAAGCTGTCGCCCATGTTGAGCTTAGCAAGAGTTGCCTTGATCGCCTCATTCCAGGCTAAAGCAGCAACTAGCCATCGGCTGACAAATCGCCGAGCACAGCCTTACATGTCGAACCAGACGGCAACTCCACCAGCATGGGCATGTTTACCTTGACCCTCGGGCTCCGATTGCCGCGTTCCCGTGCGGCGATCGACTCAGCCATACCGGTAGGTGAACGCATTCGATTTCGCATGCTCCACATCTGCTGACAGGACACCAACGCCTGGTGAATCAATTTGGTTAACCGGGAGCGACAGCTTAACCGTCCCGATCGACATAGGGTGGTCTCCGAAGTTGCACGCGTAGGCTCGCGCGCGAGCGCCTCCTGTCCGTCGCCACCCGCTGCGGCAGGTTGTATCCTGCACTTTGGTCCGCCCCGCGCAGTCGGCTATCTCTTTAAGAGCATCCTTGAAGTTGCCGAACCGCATCTGTTGGCGTGATGCACTTCTCCGCAACACGAAGAACGTGCAGCGGGAGCTCGAAATTTCTGTGACGGTTTTTCTCTTTGGTGCAGCAATTCCGAAAGCGAGGTACCCGAACGCTTGATACGCGCGATGCTTCCCCTGCGGCGCCGGCGGAGGTTGCCTTCGGATTCGAGTCGTTTTTCTAATCCAACTCGGAGATTTATCCTACGCTCTTCGCTGCAACTTCAACGGGCGAGCACAGCAAAACAGCTGCCGTATTCTCGGCAGCTAATTATCTCGTCTGCCGTTATTCTCCCGCGCGGCGATTTCATGGAACGGCCTTTAACTGTGCGCTAACAGGAAATCGCACAACTAATCCGTTCAAGTGGGGAAGATTCCCGACCTCCCGATCGAAGCAGCGCGTGGGCGGCAAAATGCGATATTACCGGCGTCGATGAAGGCTTGGGGTCAGCCCCAAACGGCGGGGATCTGACGAGCCGATATCGTCAAGCGGGGGCAAGATGGCGAGAAGTAAAGAGTTCAAGCTGGTTGCCGTGATGCTCGGCCTTACACTCGCGTTGGGCGGAGCAGGCGCTTCGTTCCCGCTGCTCGCGATGTTGCTTCAGCTTTGCGGGCTGGGGCTGATTTTTTATCTCGTCCTGACACGGGGGGTGCACGCGGTTCAACCCGAAAGTAGGGTCGCAATCTTTCTTCTCTGTGCGACTCTAGCGTTGCCCCTGCTCCAGCTTGCTCCCCTGCCGCCAACCATCTGGCGGCTGCTCCCCGGGCGCCAGGTTCCGGCAGAACTCGACGCTCTCCTCGGTTGGTACCGTTGGCGCCCGCTGACCTTAGATGTCGAAGGTACGCTCCGTTCATTTCTGAACCTTCTTCCGGCGGCCGCTATCTTCTTAGGGTGCCTGCGTCTGCGCGCATCGGAGCGCGTTCAGCTTTTTTGGGTAGTCGTTACCTTCGCATTGGTGGGGGCGCTGCTGGGCACGATCCAGTCGGTAACCCGCGGATCCTTCACGCCCTACCCCTCGGCGCACCGCGGGTACGCGGTCGGCTTGTTCGTCAATCGCAATCACAATGCGACTTTGATCCTCTCTACGATGCCTTTAGTCAGTCTACTCGCAGCCCTGTACCTCTCCCGCGGCAAGGGGCTGCTCGTGACCACTCTTGGGGCGATCGCCGCCTTCGTGGTCTTTTCCGTCGCAATCCTCGGGACGACATCTCGCATGGCGTTGCTGTTGTTGCCGATCGGCCTCGCGCTGGCATCGCTGTTGCTGATCCAGCGTCAGCACGCGATAAAAGTCGCAGTGCCCGCCGGTCTGGCGCTTTCGGCAGTCGCCCTGATCCTCCTACTGAGTGGCGGCTTCGCGAAAACGCTGATGCGTTTTTCGTCACTTCCGGACGAGCGCCTCAACTACTGGTCGGATGTAGATTGGGCGTTCCATCGATACGGTCTATCGGGTACCGGATATGGAACATTCGTGCCGGTGTATCAGTCGGCGGAGAGCCTCGAATCGGTGTCTCCGCAAATCATTAATCACGCGCACAACGACTATTTTGAAATTCTGCTCGAAGGCGGCATCCCGGCAGCATTGCTGTTCGTGGCCGTCCTAGCTGTGCTCGGCCTCGCCCTCGTTCGGGCCCGAAAGCGGGGCGGGAGCACGGATCGATCTCTGGTGAATATCGCAGCGGCATCGTCGATCCTGTTGATCTTGTTGTTCAGCCTCGTCGACTACCCGTTGAGGATGCCGGCAATCTCCGGGACCTTTGCATTGCTCTGCGCCGCGATTCTGCCGACACAAACGGTGCGTTCGAGCGGAACTGAGGTCGCGCTCGCCCTTAGGCCGCGCTTTCCTCTAATGACTGTCACAGCGGTTCTGATGATCGCTTCGCCGGCGCTGCTCTCGATGCAGGCTGGACTCTCGGCACGCGCGCTTTGGCAGGGCTCTTACGCTTCTGCGAGCAAGCTCGCTCCTTGGTCCACGGCTGCACATCAAAAGGAAGCAAACAGGGCTTTTTTTCTGCAAAAGCCGAGGGTGGCCTCCGCGGAGGCGGCGCGGGCGGTTGCGCTGTCGCCGATAAACGCGCCCGCGATCCGCACCTTAGGGCTGGTCAGGTTGAGCAACGGTGAGACCGTGAGCGGCAATCGTCTGATGAGATTGGCCGCGGCCCTCGGGTGGCGCGACCTGCCTACGCAACTGTGGGCGATCGACGCGGCAAAAAAAACGGGCGAGCTCGAGAAAGCGGTTGATCGCGCCGAGGGTCTCTTGCGCCAACAAACGCTCGCGCCAGCTGCGGTGTTGCAGCTGCTCGACGCGCCTGATTGGACGACCATGCGCGCGCTGCTGGTGGAGCGGGTCGCTGAGCGCCCGGCATGGCGATCAACGTTCTTAGACGCTGGCAAGGATCTTCCCGCCGCTGAGCTCGATCGCTGGGCGGAGGTGATTCAAAGCGTAAGTGGAAACCGAGCCCCGCTGACGATTTCTGATTCCAGGACCGCCGTACAGACGCTGGTCGAGCGCGGACGACTGCGATCCGCTCAGTTGCTGTGGCAGCAAACCCACGGACGAAGCTTCGTCACGAATGGTAGCTTCGATGAAGTCGATGACAGTTCAGGCGCACCCAAGTACTGGAAGCTTGCTTCAGAGAACCTGGCCAACGTTGTCGTTGAGCAGCCGGAGTTTAGCCCCGGCGATCACGCGCTGCGCATCACGGCGAACGGAGAGTATCCCGGCGTGTGGCAGGACTTGATGCTCAAGCCAGGGAGTTATGACCTGAGCTTGCGCGCAGCTGCCGGAACGCCATCGGCCGCAACTGTTCAGTGGCAGTTGGTTTGCGATCGGTCATGGGTGGGCGATCGAAAGCCCTTGACGATCAGGCCCGGCAAAAACTGGGAGAAGGCGCGATTGTCCTTCACTGTCCCGGATCAGGACTGTCCTATCCAGAGACTAGAGATCGTGCGCGCACAAGCTATGCCCAGGGGCCCGATCTGGCTCGATGACATAGCACTCACGAAAGGGTTTCGTTAACAATTCTGAGTTTAATGATTGGAAAACAAGAACTTTGCGTTATTACAGCGCGAGTTCGTGTGAAGGGGCCCGATCTATGAAACACCTGCTGGTGGCTGCCATCGCCTGCCCATTGACAGCTTGCGCGTCTACGCCACCGCTTAGCCCGACGATCACCGGCGGGTCGGAGGCCTACTCGCTGATCCCGCCTGCAACAGCCTTCGGCGCTGGAGTGGCCGACTACCGAATCGGCCCGCTCGACAAAATTGACGTGACGGTTTTTCAAGAACCTGAAATCTCCTCCAAAGCCATCGAAGTGGATGCATCCGGCCGCATCGCTCTACCTCTAATCGGGACCGTCGAAGCGAAAGGTCGGACCGCATCGCAGTTGTCGAGTGAGCTCGAGAGGCTGTTCGGCGCCAAATATCTCCGCAATCCGCAAGTTACAGTCACTGTCGCGAGCTCGGTCTCGCAAAAGGTGTCAGTTCAGGGTGAGGTCGTAGAGCCTGGTGTTTACCCAATCACTGGACCAACGACGTTATTAGACGTCCTTGCCCTCGCGAAAGGTGAAACTGAGGTCGCCAAGCTCAACCAGGTGGTAGTCTTCAGAAACGTAAATGGCGCGCGCATGGGCGCAGTGTTCGACGTCGCGAGCATTCGCCGCGGCCTCGCTGCCGACCCGGTAATTCAAGGCAATGACACAGTCGTCGTCGGATATTCGGCAGCAAGCAGGGTTTGGCAGAACGTCGTTCGTGCGGCGCCCTTGCTGAACGTGTTCACCCGCATCGGGCCAATTGCCCCTTAAGCCGCCACACGGAGGCACTTCCCCATGAATCTCAGCCGCAACAACCTCGTGCAATCGGCGCACGCGCAACTGCCGATGCGCTCCGTCGAAGCAGCCATGCTCCACCCTGAGTTTGTTTTTGCAAACGAAGCACCGGAAAGCGGTTTCGACCTCGTCAAGCTGTGGTCGGTCATGTGGCGTAATCGCCTGTTGATCCTCGCAGTCCTGGCAGTCAGCCTCGCACTAGGCGTTGTAAGCCTGTTTATCTCGAGTCCCGTTTATCAGGCGACAGCAAGCATCGAGATCGAAAACCAACCCACGAAGGTTTTGGGAACGGAAGACTTCCAGCAATCCGCGAACCCGACGGACACTGATCGGCTGCTGCAGACGCAGATCGACATTTTGCGGAGCCGCGCCCTTGCGGAGCGGGTCGCCAGTGACCTCAATCTGTCGAGTAATGATCGATTTTTAGCCAGCCAAGGTGTCAAACCGCGGCCCGGTCTACGCCATGAGCAGGTGATCGAGACCCTCAGGGACTCCCTCCGCGTGTGGCTGCCCCGAAATACCCGCGTCGTTCCCGTGAGCTTTGATAGCAGTGATCCCGCTCTCGCTGCGCGGATTGCTAACCGTTACGTGGATGCACTGATTGAGGGCAACCTTCAGCGTCATTTCGATACGTCCCGCTATTCTAAAGAATTTCTTCAAGAGCAACTTGAACTTACCAAGGCGCGCCTTGAGCATTCCGAGGAAGCGCTTCTCGCCTATGCCCGCTCGGTTGGTATTGTGGACCCAAGCGCAGGCGCCGGCGACCCGAACAGCTCGACCAATAATGCGCCGCGATCGCTGACGAGTGCGAACCTCATCGATCTCAATCAGTCCCTTGCAGGCGTTAAAACCGCGCGCATTCAGGCCGAGGGCCGCTGGCGGCAAGCACTGGCGACGCCGGTGATGAGCCTCCCGGAGGTGCTCACAAATCCTGCTATTCAAGAAATGACACAGAGGCGTGCAGAACTAGAGGCGAGCTATCAACAAGATCTGCAGCATCGAAAAGCCGACCACCCGATGGTTCAGCAGCAAGCGGCGGCCATCCGCGAGCTCGATCGTCAGATTGGCACGTTGGCAAATAGCATACGTTCGTCGATCAAGAATCAATATCAAGCCGCGGTCAAGCAGGAGGCACAGCTCTCCGCGACGGTCGGACACCTCAAAGGCGCCACAATGGCGGAACAGCAGCTTGGGATCCGCTACAACATCCTCAAGCGGGAGGTTACCACCAACCGCGAGCTGTACGACGGACTTCTCCAGCGCTATAAAGAGGTGAGCGCCGAGGCCGGCGTCACGTCAAACAATATCTCTGTTGTAGATCGCGCCAGTTCTCCCTTGCTGCCGATTTCCCCACGGCCGTTGGTGAACATTGGACTCGCTCTTCTGTTCGGACTCGCGCTCTCATTCGGCGTCGTCGTGGCTCTCGAAACCTTCCGAGATGGCGTCCGCAGCCCCGACGAGGTGGAACAAAGGTTCGGCATACCGCTCCTTGGCCACACGCCACTGCTAGCCGCGGGCAGCGGAGCGACGGAACAGCTGATGGACCCGGGCTCGAACGTCTCGGAAGCTTACCAGGCTGTGCGCACGTCGGTGGAGTTATCAAGCGAATTGGGTACTCCCAAGACATTGCTCATAACCAGCAGCCGCGCGGGCGAAGGCAAATCCACGACCTCGCTCGCAATGGCGCGGGACGCTGCACGGAGCGGCCGTAAGGTCCTCTTGATTGACGCCGACATGCGGCGGCCGTCGCTCCACACCTTGTTGCGAACGGCGAAAGAACCCGGGCTCAGCAGCTTCCTAACTCAGCAGTTGCCGGCAGAACATGTCATTCAAGAAACGGATACGCCCGGTCTTTCTTTCATGCCGGCAGGACCCAAGCCGCCGAGCCCGGCTGAGCTCGTCTCGGGTATGGGAATGGGGGCGCTGCTGACTTACCTGAGCGACAAATACGATCAAATCATCATCGACAGCCCGCCGGTACTTGGCTTGGCCGACGTTCCGCGCCTGGCCTCGATCGTTCACGCGACCATCTTGGTGATCGAGGCGAACCGCTCTCATCGCCGAGGTATCGACAACGCCATTCGCCGTTTGAATGCTGCGCGGGCGCACATCATCGGCGCAGTGCTCGTCAAGTTCGATCCGGCGAAAGCCGATTTTGGGTACGACTATGCTGCCGACTATTATTCCTACGGGGAAGCCAGTGATGGAAAGGCGACTTTGATCCCGGCGGTCGGGGCGGCTGGGGGAGCATAACCCTGGCCATCGGCACCAGCCTTCCTGCCACGACGGCGAAACACGAGGACGACTTCGACGTCCCTTCCTGTTCCTCCGGCGCGCGCTCGGTGCTCCCGTTTACGGAGCGGGCCTCGGGCGGCGAAGTCGTTCGCACGTTCGTCGCTGGTGTTCCTGTCGACACAATCGGCCTCCGTGAGCTGATCGACCTGATGGTCGAGCGGGCTCCGATGGACCGCAGAGACGGGATCGCCACGCTCGTCTTCGACTGCAACGGTCATGCGCTGTCCTTGGCTGCGCGGGACGTTAGATATCGTTTGGATCTGCTGTCGGCCGACATCATCCACGCCGACGGCCAAGTGATCGTGGCGGCGTCCAGGCTCTACGGATCGTTCCTTATACCCGACCGGTCAGCAACTACTGACATGTTCATCGACAGCCTCGATGCGGCGAAGTCAGCTGGCGTTCGATATTTCCTGCTCGGGGGCACAGAGGAGGTCAATCACGCCTGTGCTGCTGAGTTGGACCGACGGGCGCCTGGGCTCGTCGTCGGTCGACACCACGGCTTTTGGTCGGAGGCCGCCGAGGCGGATCTGATCGACCAAATAAATGCAGCCCAGCCCGACGTCATCTGGGTTGGTCTTGGAAAGCCGCGCGAGCAGGCATTTTGCGTTCGACACCGCATGGACATCGCGGGCGGCTGGCTAGTGACCTGCGGCGGTCTCTTCAACTTCGTAACCGGCCATTATCCTCGTGCACCCAAATGGATGCAGACGGCCGGATTGGAGTGGCTGCACCGGGCAATCACCAATCCGCGGCTCCTCTGGCGTTATTTGGTAACCAACCCGCATGCGATGTGGCTGATTTGGAGGCACCGGAGAGGAAGCGATGCATCCCGCTGAAGCCCCACGGCAGGTCGGTGCGGCTCCTGTTCGAGTGTCCGTTCGGCTTCCTTTGAAGGCAACGAGGCTAGCGCGGCGATTTATGCTGTCCCTTCCGCTCGTCTGGTTGCTGGGAATCGGCCCTGCTGCGGGGGCGCTATTTGCAGTCACTTTCGCCCGCAACGGACGCCGACTTGCCGCACCCGAGTTCGCGCTGCTCGGCTTGGTGGCCGCGCTGGCGCTGTCGCTTGGTGTTGCTGGGTTCAGCGGAGAGCCCGTGCAGCGCCTCATCGCTGGCGCTTACAACATCGTCGTGCTGCTCTGTGGCTGCGCTGCATTCTCGTTCGGCCGGCGCTTCGACCTCGGCTTCTCGATGAGCCGAAAAGAGGCGCGTCGCATAGTTGCATTCTTCTTCGGTTATGCCGCTTTCGCCCTTGGTGCTTATCTGTTTGCAGGCAGGTCAGCGCCGGAGATCTCCTTCCGGTCGCTACTCACCGGACATGTCGCCCACGGCTTGCCCGGAATTCTTGGCTTGTACGAATTCTCGACGATCACCGGTGTCGATTGGGCTTCTGGGGATGCAGTGCCGCGTCCGCTTGCCTTCGGCATATACTCCAATGAGGGAGCATTAATGTTCACGCTCTGCGGCATCGCGGCGTTCGCCGCCAGCCGCCAAGCTTGGATGAAGCTAATGATTGTCGGCCTGATGGCGTTTGGGTTACTTGCGCTCGGCAGCCGGATCCTCATCTTCAGCTTTCTTGCGGCTGTCTTGATAGGGCTGGTTGCGCGAGCACGCCTGCCCAAGAACCTACGACCCATGGTGCTTGCGCTCAGCTTGGCATCCGCAATGGTACTTGTAGCCGTCCACCCCGGTGCCGTTCTCGGCGCTTGGGACAAGGTGCTCGCCGCACGCCAATCCTCGTCCGATGCGAGGTTCCTGTCCTACTCCACCGCACTGGCCGAAACTTGGCGTGAAAGTCCAATTATCGGCCAAGGGATCAAGCGCCGTGACGAGGCGGTGTTGGCGATACCTATCGGATCGCACTCAACGCCCGTCTCGATCTTCACGAAGGGCGGCATGGCAGCGCTTGCGGCACTGCTCCTGTTCATGGCCTTGGCTGTTCGAACTTCGCTTACGCTCTTGGCATCGCGGGAGCTGCGCGGACGTCATCGGGACACCCAGATTGCGCTTGGACTGTGCGGCGTCATTGTCCCCGCCTGGATGCTGTTCGAGGATATCGATGCGCCGATCTATGGAGCGATGATGGCGTTCATGTTCCTCGGCGCTGCAGAGGGTTTCCGGGTTCGGCTTTACCGGTACGTCAATCACAGACACGCGATCCTTCGTGCTGCTGCGCGCGGGAGCTCATTGGCGGTGGGTCAGGACCCGGCCAGGCGCTTTGCAGGCACTCGATCAGCGGGCCATTGACTGCGGCAGTTTCTTGAAAGCCGAGCGACCGAGTAGGTGTTGACCAGCTGGCCGGCAATCAGCCCAGCAACAGACCAGACAGGCGCGGCAAAGAGCAGTACTGTGCCGGTCACGAAAACAGATATCGCGGCGGCTTGCGCCTTGACGACCGCAGTTTCACGGAACAGACCGAGCGCTTGGAGCAGGCTCCAGTCGGGGCCTTGCAGCGCGCTCAATCCACTGACGCCCATCCACAATACGGCGCCGGCGAGTAGCGTGTTGAACCCATAGCTCCGCGGAAACAAAAGGTACGGATTGAGAGCGAACAGCACTGCGACGGCGAGAGCCGTAGCGAGCCACGCAAGCACGAGCGTTGCCCGCGCCCACGCCAGGCTCGTTTGCGCCTCTTTGAAGGACCTTTCTCGGATCAGTCCGGCGAGACGGGGCCGCTCCACATCCTGGACGGCAACGCTGGCGAAAAAGATTGGACGGATCAGAAGCCCGGTTGCCGCAATCGGAGCGTAAGCTGTGCCTCCAGCGACGATCGTAACCATGTACGCAGTCGCGTTGACGGCAAGCTCACCACATGTGACGGAGGCAAGCGACCAAGACGAGCGTGCGCCGGTAAGGCGGATCCACCGCCGGACCGGTCGTCGGCCAAGCTCTGCTGTGGAGACTTCCAGGAACTCGCGGCCAAAAGGGAAAAGCGCGACGAGTGCCGCCGCGCCCATCGAGCCATAAACGTAAGCGAGCGTAACCTCTCCCGAAGAAGCAAGGGCGAGGATGGACGCTGTTAGTGCTGACGCATAGACGATGTCAGATAAAAAGCTTCTGAGCTGCCGAGCATGAAGGTACGCATGTGCCCTCCCGAACCAGCGCAGCAGGGAAATGCAGGCAAAGGCGGCAAAGAAAGCCGCCGACGAATAATCGAGCCCTACCAGCAACGGGACTGCGGCAAACAACGGCAGCCCAAGGAGGGAGGCCGTGAGATTCCCAGACCCTGCAATACGCTCGACGAAACGCTGTCGGTGAGGTTTGACTGCATGCGTGCTGTGGGGGAGTGGCGCACAGAAAGTTGCCTGCCACGCCGTCCAGCAGAAAGCGACAAAGCTCAGCAAGAATGCATAGCCGCCAAACGCCGCATGCGACACGTGGTGAAGCAGCACCATGGACTGAATGAAATGTGCGCCGGCGACGCTCGCCGGGCCGACCATTGCAAGCGTTGAAATCGTCGCCCGAGCACGCCAAGTCATCCCGGAATTGACGGCAATGCGCTTGCGGGTGGTGGAGGCCCTATTCATCTGGCCGTGAATCCTCGGCACTGACTCACCTTGCACCGGACCAAGAACCCACGCTACCAATATTGGCGATAGCGTCCAATCCAAGATCGCTTCACCGCACAGCGGAGAGCCTGACGCGTGTTTCCAAAACCGAACACTGGCGTCACAATTGGCGAGAGGCTTGCGAGCATATCGGCCGATCGCAAGAATAGGTCGGCACCTCGCGGGGCTCAGACCCACTACGCTGGGTCCGCCACTGGAGTTGCGGCAACGAAACTTTATGGGCGCTCGTCTCGCTTAGCTGTGCCAGGCGCAACCCCATCGGTGAGCAGGTCTCGGGTGAGGAACCAGCGAGCGTGACCGTTGCCCGAGCGTACATCAAGCTGCTCCTGAACAAGATCGGGTACGAAGTGAGGCCGCTCGCGTCACCCGCTTCGCTGGAGATCGTTCCGGAGGGAGCAGATCCGGTCACTTACGAATACCACGCGAAAAGGCGTGGCCTTGCGCTTTTCGACGTTTGGCTGCGCGACGTCCGCAGCTTCAATACTCTCGCTCTCCCATTGACGGTGCAATGCAATCCTTTCGTCAGAGCGCTCGCGGCGGCACTGCATGCGCAGGACGAAAAAGGCGCCCGCACTCAGTTGGAAGCTGTCCTTTCTGAGTTTTACGAAAAGGTGCAGCCAAGCTGCGCCTTGGACTTGCTCGGAGTTCGCATCGACCAGGCGCCGGGTCTGCGAAGCGTTCCGCCCCGCGGCAGCGTGCCCCCTTGGTACTCCGACACGACTGCCGAATATGAGGACGGCTGGCGGCACGGCGGAGCGCTGGAAGCGCTACAAAATGGTTTGATATGGGCTCCCGATATCGGCACTACTCACTTTGGCCCGGCTCGACCGGAAAAGATTAGCCTTGAGGCCAAACGCCTCATGAGCCTACTCCGTTCGGTAAGGCGCCGAGGTTTCATTCACCATCAACCGCGCGCGCCGCTCCAGGTGAATGCTCACCGGCGCGACGGCGAATACCGGTGGGTTATTACTGGTGGCGAGCACCGGCTTGCGCTTGCCAAGGTTCTCGGCGTGGAGCACGTGCTTGCCATGGTAACTCGCGTCATTCGCCGGGAGGACTCGGCGTATTGGCCAAACGTCGCGAACGGGCTGTACACGCACGAAGGTGCTCTACGCGTGTTTGACCGCATATTTGACGGTGAGCCGGCGCCGATCTGCCAGCGATGGCTAAGCGGCTAGCAGGGAGTTGCAGCGCGTGCCGCTCCCCCGGACTATCGGACTACACGTTTCGTCCAAAACGCTTCGCGAAACGCACCACCGAATCATTGCGCACGAGCCCGGTACTGCATGCAAGCGCGAGGTAGGCGCGCTTCTCTTTGATATTGTGTCTAAGCGCTTTCCTGGCCCAGGACCGCGCCCGCGGATACTCACCAAGTCCGGCGTACGCGAAGGCGATCTGCCCCTGAATGCGTGCGAGCCCCCGAGGATGCTGGGAAAATCCGGGATGGCGATTCAGCACATAAAGCAGGCCGTCGATGATAACGCGCCACTGCTCAGTGTAGAATGAGTGAGAATGCCAGTAGATGCGCACGAGTGGCTCTGGCACACAACGAATGGGTGCAACGGCTGATGCGCGAAGCAGCCATTCGTAGTCTTCGGCGTAGCCGCCGGGGATCTCCTCATCAACCAACCCAATGCGATCCAAGATCAATTCGCGTCGCGACAGAACAGTGCACGGATTGACCTCCATGATCCGATCCTCGAGAAAATCGCCGTGATTCAGGGGCCGTCGGGGAGCGGGCCGCGTGCGATCGCGACCATTGAAGTGCACCAAAATTCCCGTGGCGACCACTGACGCGCCCGGGTGCTGATCCATCAGACTCAGCTGTGCAGCCAACTTGCCGGGGAGCCACTCGTCGTCGTCATCGCAGAAGCCCATGATGGGATTGGACGCGGCTAGGATCCCGCTGTTGCGTGCACCGGCAAGCCCCGGCTTTCGCGTATTTTTGACGGCCTTCACGGTACGGCCGGCAGGCAGGTCTGACCGAAGCGGAATTTCGTGCGGCTCCGACTGGTCGAATACGACCACGCATTCGATCGGCCCGTCATGATCTTGCGTCAGGATCGCCTCGACCGCACGCGCGAGCAGTTGTGGTCGGTCGCGGGTCGGAATCGTGACCGACACAGCATTGCTGGATTGCCGCTTTCGAGGAACGGTTCTCGCCAAAAGATCTTCTCGCATCAAGGTGATCACGCGGCGAACACAACCGCATTAGCGGTATAGCAGCGCGGTGCGGGATCCTTCCAGCAGTAAGTGCTGAGGCAACCACCATCCCGGGAAGCTAACCTGATGGTAACGATTAGGGAGCGACAAGTGGGCTTCAATGCGGAGCACACTGATGCGCCTTCAACTCGCACGTCCTCTCATTGCGGCTGCAAGTCTGCTTGCTGCAGTTGCGGTGTCAGCGTCGGCAACCGCCGCTCCCGTTTCACTGCGAGCCTTCGCCGCCGAGCAGATGCGCCTTGAAGCGATCGGCTATCGCATAGGGGTCGGAAGCGCGGCCATGTGCTCCGAACGTGAGATGTACACGGGTATGGTGGTGCACGACCTCAGCCAATATGATCTTTCGGTCAGGCCAGCGGTTGCGCACGCCTTTTCCCTTGGCGCTGGCGTGGGTGTCATCCAGATTGTCCCCGGAAGTGCCGCAAGCCGGTCCGGCCTGCGCATCGACGACGAGATATTGGCCGTCGATAGCCGGAGCGTTCTCAATGAAGCAGCGACGGTTCAACGGCAGAAGTCGTACGCACGGATCCAGCAGTTCAAGGCTCTCCTCAAGACCGCGCTGCTAGGTGGCCCGGCGGACCTTCTAGTGCGTCGCAGCGGCACCTTGCTCCGCGTGCAGCTGGCAGGGGAGCCCGGTTGCGGCGGCCAGCTCTCGCTGATTGATTCGCGGGAAGCCAACGGCTGGTCCGACGGAAGTAATGTGATCGTCACGACGGGCATGTCGCAGCTTGCCAAAAGTGATGATGAAATCGCGTTCGTGGTCGCGCATGAAATGGCCCACAATATCCTGGCCCATGCACGCTCCTCCTCGCCTCAGCTGTTCGGGCTGAGCCTCGGCGTTGGCAAAGTGCGAAAATCGGAATTAGACGCCGATCGTCTGGCCGTCACGCTGATGCGCCATGGCGGCTACAGGGCGGAGGCGGGTGTCAGCGTCCTGCAAGTTGCAAGTCGTCGATACTGGTGGGCGGTTTCGCTGGACCACCCCGGGTTTGGCAGGCGCATCCGGGAGGTGAATGCCGCGATCGCCGATATGCCGAGCTATGGCAGAGACCCGGTTAACGTCGCGCAGAGCGGGCGGCCGGTCACACCAGTCCTCGCCCTAAGCGCAGCTGCGGTGCAGGTTGCGGCAAGCGGCCTCGATGCCTCCCGCAACATTCAGATACTGGAAAGTCCGCCCGCGCGATTGCGCCGGCCTACATCATGACGGGGACGATGAACTGCGGCTTTTAGGCCGGGCTGACATTCGATGGGCCGTCGTTGCCACCGCCGGCGAGGGCTGCGACGCCTCCCGCCGCAAGAAGCGCCGGCAGCAGGAATGGCAGGCCCAAAAAGCGCCTCTTCGCTGCAACGGTGGGAGAGGCGGGTTCAGTAACGACATCCTGCGGCACTGCGGCGGCCACTCGGTCGACTACGGGGAGCACCGGTCGGCAATCCTGAGGACGCACCTGCGCGAAAGCCGGGGTGGCGAGGAGCGCTAAACCAACGGCGAGCGAAATCGGCTTTCTCATAGTTCCTCCACTCGAATCAGCGTGTCGTAGTTCATTTTGTGTTAAATGCAAATCTGTCAGATCGTTCCGTCATTAGTCATTGTCCAGCTTTGGCACGGTGGTGAGCTCTTGGCCTTTCCACGCCGGCAGCGGAACCCCGGGCTGGACTGTGTCCGTCGCGGTCACGTCTGAAAGCAATGCCTGAAACGCTCGATTCCGAAGATATCGAAGCCCCTCGTCGCTTCTGTCTCCAGGCTGCGAGAGGGCGGCCGCATGTCGTGCGTGGGCTAGCTCGTCGTTGAAGTAGATTGGCATGGAATGAACGTCGCCCGGTCCCTTGCGCCAAAAAAGGAACGCGTAATCAAATATGATGCATAGCTTCGCTGCTTCGAGACTAGCTTTGGCGCGAGCGGCCTGGAAACAGTGCTGGCTCCGCGTGACGGCAGATTGGGTCGAAAGCACTCTCGCGGCCCGCGCCTCGCTTTGTATCAGCGCTTCCGCCGGCGCGACAAACACGGGACCGTCGCCCGGCGCATGAACTGCTGACCAGAGCGGTCCGGCCAAGGTTTCTGAGGGCGCATCCGGGCTTTCGACCCAGAAATGACCTGCAAGCGCGATCGCGATTAGCCCCGTCGCCGCGGTCATTGCGACGGCAAGCGCCGAACGGCCACGCCGACGCGGCGGGAGCGCTCGTCCCGGCGACGGTGAACTAACCAAGCGGAGCACCGCGGCACGCGGAAGCCGCGCATCGTAGGCAGCCCGCTTCTGCGGGTCCCGCAGCACTGCGTAGCCGCGGTTGAGCAGTGGCACGAGGTCGGGTTTCGAAGCCGCACCTCCGGCACGGGCGAGGTCCGGATGATGCTTCTTCACGAGGCGCAGGTAGGCTTCTCGGATCTGGTGCGCCGACGCCTTTTCCGCGACACCCAACAACTCATAGTAGGTCGGCTCGCCGGTCATCAAATTACGGCTCGCGCGGACGGAAACGCCCCGCGACTGCAGCTGCCGCGCTTGGATCGAATCCCTGCAGGCCGAGTTGCCTCATCTAACTTGGCTCATTGGCACCGTCAGAATGCGTTCGGGTGAATAAGAACCCTGAACGTCACGAAAATGATCTTCAAGTCGCGCCAAATGCTCCAGCCGACGACATATTCAAGGTCCGATTTCAGCCTCGACGTGACATCGGTTCGGCGGGCGGTCGCTCCGCGGAAGCCGCGAACCTGGGCAAGGCCGGTGATCCCCGGCTTTATCGCATGTCGGTCAAAATAACCCGGGTCGATCTGCCAGAACAGCAGGTTCTCGGCGGTCGAGCCAAGAGCGTGCGGCCGCGGACCGACAATGCTCATGTGGCCCATGAGAACGTTGAACAGCTGCGGCAATTCGTCGATGCTCGTCTTGCGGATGAATCGGCCAACTCGGGTCACCCGATCATCGTCGACGCTCGCCGACCGATCGCCTTGCGAGTCAGTGCACTCGACCTTCATGCTCCTGAATTTCAGGACGTAAAAAATCCGATTGTTCTGACCGAGCCTTCGCTGCCGGAAGAAAATCGATCCAGGCGACTCCACAGCAATCGCTACTGCAACCGCAAGCATCAGCGGTCCAACAAGGATGAGCGCCGCAAGCGCACCAACGAGATCGAGCGCTCGTTTGAGCACGCGGTCGCGGAGGCTCAGTCGTCCTGAGTTAACCAGGAGTGTCAGGTCGCCCTGAAATCGGCCAACCGCCATGCCGCCCATCGCGCCGAGCTCCGGCATCGCAATCTCGACGTTCAGGTTTGTACCCCTGAGCGTGCTTATCCACGCTGCCCGCCGCTGCGGCGGGCAGAGGATGATCAGCCGGTCGCAGTTTGTGAGGAGACGCGCCAGCCTGTCCAGCATCATAGGATTGTTGGACAGCGGCTGAATTCCGAGGTCGAGCGGATTGAGTACCAGTTCCCCGCGGTTCGCGTTGACGTGAATGCCGTCGGCGAGGACCAACTCGTTTGAAAAACGCCACTTGTACGCCTTGCATAGCGCCCGGCCCAGCGCGATGCGCCCGGTGACGGTGAGCGCCAGGGCGGTGATGGTACCGATGGCGAATAGGAGGCGGGAGAATTGCACACCAATTTTCAAGAAGAACAGCAATGCTAGAGCGACACCTGTGGCGCAGAGGAGCGCTTCGAGCGCTCTGCGCGCGCCTAAGGTCGGGCGCTTCAATGCTTCGATAGAATAGGCTCGGTTGTTCAGCGCGATGGGGATAAATGTCGGCAAGACAATCGCGAGTGTTCGCCACCCGTCGAGCCCGAAGATCGACCCAAGGCGGACGCGCTCGGCGAACTGAAAAGCGACGACGATGCAGAGGACGTCCAGCAGGAGCAGTGCGGAAAAGAGTGCAAGCCTCAGCTGGCCTTTTCCATGTGGGAACAGAGGCGCGGCTAAGCTTGACCGTTCCGCTTCCGTCTTCATGATCATGAAGCCTTCGGCAGGTGAAGCACAGCCTTCAGCTTGAACCAGACTCATACCAGCCGTTAACTCATTGTTTCCACAAGCAGCTATACGCGCGTAGTTAACAAGGCAAGCACGGGCCTCATCAAGGTTGGCCGCATGTCGCATTCTGGGACAGGAAACCGGTACAAGCGCCACCCGCTGAGGTGGCGCTTGACTCTCGAGAGTTCCGGAACAACAGCTGCACAATCCAGTTTGTTTACCCGCAAATTAACCGGGAGAATGCTTATGCTCGCCAGATGTGCAGCGGCGGTGGCGGCCTTGTCGATTGCCTCGGCAGCGGCAGCTCAGTGGAAACCCGGGATGGAGATCGTCGGGCAGCAGGTGCAGGTGCAGACCAACGGCATCCTGAACACAATAACCTTCGACGCGGGAGGTACGGCTCACATCAGCTCCCCGTCGGGAGCGACGGTGGTTGACGCGACTTGGACGGCGAACGCCGGCAAGCTTTGCCTGCAGACAGCCAGCACATTCGACTGCTATCCTTATCGCGCGCCGTTCACAGCCCGCGCGCCTGTGGACCTCATCAGCGATTGCGGAGTGAGGTCCACCTGGACTGTCATGACGACTGCGGTGGCGCCATTCGAGCGCGGCTAAGCCGCATTTTGTCCTGAACAGGCCGGCGCATTTGTCGCAATAGACAACGAGTGGGCTCTTGTTTCTTTAACGCCGCAATCACTGCCGACTTGCGCTCGCAATTGGTGTAGGCGGGCTGATCCGCCTGCCTCTGGGTGGCCGCTGGCGCTCGCACCAGGCGCGGAACGAAGCCCTGAAGCCTCGGATGACGGTCCGCTCCCGTTCGACGTCGAGCAGTCGCTCTAGGAATTAACGTGCTGCTACACGATCAAGCGTCTAGTCTGGTCCATTCCGGGACCCTGAATTGCGCTACCGGCAGATGCTGTCGAAAAGCTTTTCCGCGACGCTTCCGGGATTGATCACCATTGGCCCAGTCTCTTTGTACCGGGCAAGGACACGACCGGTCGCGGCCATCTCCACCCTGAACTTTTCAACAAACGTTCGATCGTCGCAATTGATGGTCCAAAGCAGGCGCGCGTGCTTGGGCCCGCTGCCTGGCACGCGCGAATAATCGGCGCGAATCAGGGCACTGGTGCCGCCGTGCGAGCGGCGGGCGGATGCCGCGTTGTAGGAATATAGCCGTTCCTGCCCAGGGTCGCCGCAGCTCGCGAAATGCGTCCAGCTCGCAGCCACAGCTTCCGGGGAACCCGCGAGCAGCAGCCCTGCGAGCGCAAGCCGCGCCGCAAGAGCGGGGTTCAAAACGGACCTCCGCCGGCTGGCCAGCCCGTGTTCCGAAGCATCATGTTGCTCCCACCCTGTTCGAGATGCCATCTTGCGTAAAGCGCCGCTTGGCACCAATCGGTCGCTCCGTCTACAGACGTCGGACGGCAACGCGGCCGGTTCAACCAACGAGGACCTGCCGTCGCAGCTGATAGCGGCCAGTCGGACGCTAAGGGTTGCTCCGCGAACCGCGGCGCCAATTACGATCCACGGGGCGCTTGGCTCCCATACTGAATTGCGCAGATCTTTGTTATTTGCGTGCAGACGCCACTCAACGCACATTCGCGGGAGCGTCCGCCATGAACCACGGGGTTGCGCCCTTTGCCGGCCGGTAAGCTGTTCACCGTCGCTCCGCGGTGCTGCCGTTGACGATCTTGTACTGCGCAGCTGGCCCCCGACGAGGCCGCGCCGTTGAAAGCTTTTCTGACGCGGAGACTAGCTTGCGGATCTTGATTCCCAGCGCAACGCGTCGCGCAAGATCGTGTCTAGGTCATCATATTGAGGGCGCCAATTCAGTTCGGACTGCGCGAGCGAGGGATCAGCAATCACTGCCGGCGGATCTCCAGCCCGAGCCGGGCATAAACGGACGTTCAATCGCGTCCCCCCTACTCTCTCCGCCGCCTCAATCACCTGCTTGACAGAGAATCCTCGCCCGTATCCGCAGTTTGCGACGATGCAATGCCCGCCAGCGAGTAACCGTTTCAGTGCGAGCACGTGAACGTCGGCAAGGTCCGATACGTGGATGTAGTCGCGTACCCCTGTGCCATCTGGCGTTGGAAACTCAGTGCCAAATATCTCCACGACATTCCTGCGGCCAACCACTTGTTCGACCACGGCTTTTATCAAATGAGTGGCACCTGCGGTGCGTTGCCCTGCGCGTCCCTGAGGGTCAGCGCCTGCCACATTGAAGTATCGCAGAGCTGCAAACCGGAATGGAAATGCAGCGGCGACGTCACGAAGCATCCATTCGATAACGAGCTTGGAGGCACCATAGGGATTGATCGGATTGGGTATCGCCGCTTCGGTGATCGGCAATTCTTCCGGTATCCCGTAGATGGCTGCCGTCGACGAGAAGACGAAGTTGCACACTCCGGTGATGATCATTGCTTCAAGAAGTGCGCGGGTGCTGCAAGAGTTGTTGCTGTAGTATTTGAGCGGGTTCGCCACCGATTCGGGTACGGTTAGAGACGCAGCAAAGTGCATGACCGCGTCGAACGAACCGTCGCGGAGGAGCTTCACTACGAAGTCGAGGTCACCAACCTCTCCGAGGACAAATGCAGCTTTAACCGGAACTGCCGAGCGAAAGCCCGTAGAAAGATTATCCACTACCGTTACGCGATATCCGGCATCGCAGAGCGCAAGAACAACGTGGCTTCCAATGTAACCGGCACCACCGGTCACTAGGATATGCTCTTTCCCGTTCTTTCGCGAGATGTTCGCCATGAATTCGCTACTCCCAGGTACGTGGCGGAGTCAATCTCGCGGTAAGCCGGCAAAAGCTAATAAATGAGACTATCATATGGTCTTACCTACCCGCGTCGTAGGTATGGTTCTCTTGCGTTGCGGTCCGCAGCGATCTGGCGATCGCTTTGCAGGTTTTTATAGGGTCAATGAGGAGTTCGCTGCTTCACCATTTTCCGGCGCACGAATTCCCTCTTCTGCAGCGGACAATTCCCTGTTCGACAAAGCCCGCGTTCGCTGTTCTGCACTGTAACGAATTCAGCTAAAAACACTGAATTAGTTCGACTAATCAGCAGCTTGCGCGATAATTATAGTTGTCGGTCGGGCGCCACGCGCAGCCCCAAACGGCGCACTTGTCACCTTGCCGTCCCGTGAATCCGAAAGTTGTCACTTGCGAGCAGATCAGAGACGAACGCCTCGGCTGCCGACAATTGCCTCGTTGGTTCACACTGAACGAACGGCTGGTAGTCCCTTCGTTCAGCTCATCGGATTACGGCGTGCCGCATAGCCCTCAGGTCCCCGCTTGAAGCGCGAGAGGGGGCGGATCGTTCGTCTGAACGCTGCAACACGAGCACGAGACAGTAGCAGAAGATCACGGAAAGCGCGGTCGTTCGCAACGGGTAGTCTACGAGGCTGTGAATCAGCATGGCGGCTGTCGCGATGCTCCCCGCTCGAGCCACGATCGGGCCGCTTGTCCATGCGCGCCAGGTATGAAAGCCCCACCAGGCGATAAATCCCGCAACTAACACAAGGGCGAGAAGACCACCCTCCACGAACATTTCAATGAAATCGTTATGAGCGTGGTTCACGTAAGTGCTTGAAACGAACTGAGGTTGCTCCTCAAGCGTGTAAACCGCCGAGAATGACCCACATCCGCTGCCCACCGGGAAGACCGAAGTGCCCGCCATCACTGCGGAAGCCCAAATTTCTTGTCGACCGATGATAGACGCCTTCTCGGCTCCAGTTAGTTTACCTTGAACAGGGCTGTTCGCGAGAAATGGGGTGACGGCCAAAGCAACTAGAGCGGCGACGGTCAGTGCCGCAACGGCTAAACGGCGGCTCTTCCAAGCCAAGGACGCACTAGCAAGCAGCACAGGAATGGCGATCAAAATCGTTGCGAGAGAGCCGTTCATTGCGATTGCGAGAAGTACGACAATGGCACTTGAACCACCGAAAAGGACGGCCGGCAAAGATTTCTTGAGCTCGCCGGACCGTGCGGAAATGACCAAGACGGCAATGCACGGGATGCTAATCAAGAGCAGCGTGCCAATGTGATTTCGGTTTGCGAAAAACCCTACGGCAG
Source organism: Sphingomicrobium sp. (assembly GCA_036563485.1). NCBI lineage: Bacteria > Pseudomonadati > Pseudomonadota > Alphaproteobacteria > Sphingomonadales > Sphingomicrobiaceae > Sphingomicrobium > Sphingomicrobium sp. The sequence goes on from DATCMI010000001.1 coordinate 126,461, forward strand.
AGCCCACGTTTGTCATGTCGTATAGGTAGGCAGTGGAGGAGCCACTGATCACCTGCGCATAGCCTAAGATCGCGCTCAGGAGGGTCGCGCCTACGATCGCAGCCAGCGCCCAGGTGTCCTTAAGGTTGTTATTGCCGGTGGCAGCCAACACGACGGCTATCGGCGGAACAAGGGCCAAGCCGCAAGACAGAGTGTCGAAAGGAGCCATTGAGAGCGGCAGATTAGGAAGCGGCTCCCGAAGCAAACTATACCCTTCGATCAGGGTCGATCGTCCGGGCAGATTTGTCCAAATTGCCGGCGGTAGCGGGATCAACTGCAAGATGATCAATGCCAAACCCGCGGCAAGAAATAGCAGCAGATGTCGCTCGGGGCGTTTGAGCGGACCCGAACCTGTAATTGCAAACCATCCAATCATTAGAAGACCGGCGATCTGCAGTAGAAAATTGCCCCAGATCGCTTGAGCACTCCCGCCAAGGACCACGCATGCGACTAGGTAACCCGGGAGAGCGATACGCCGGAATTGGTTCGCGCGACGGATCACAGTTTCCGCAGGCGGAGGCTTGATAAAGAGGCCGCAACTTCCGCAGGATACATTTGCGACAGTCCCTTAAGCTCTAGCCGCTCCGCCTCGCAGTCGGGCTGCACTTGAAATTGGAACGAGCCTACTCCCGCGCGAGTGTTTAAAGGCGCCTCCGCAAGCACTCGGCCGGCGGGCAAGCAGGTCAGTATCCAGTGGATTCCGGATGCGCCGGACGTTGCAGAGTCCACCTGGAAGCTGACCTGGTAAGATCCTGCAGGCAGTATCAGCAACTTGGACGCAAGTGCGATTTCGACTCGACCAAAATGTTCAAGTTGCAGCTGCCGCCCGTTGATCGTTGCCGCGCCTTCAGCTGATTCCGTCAGCCTCCAGTGAAATGGAGAACCTTTAACACGGCGAAAATTACCGAAAAGCACTTCTTTTTCTTTGGAGAAGCGCTTCCACAACTCGAAGGCCTCTCTCGAACGGCTTTTCTTAACCATAGCTGACAACAGCGTTCGTTGCCACGGCGCAAGCGCCCCGCCAGAGTTCTCAGAAGGTGAGATGGAGAGGATCAGGCGCACGTTTCGAGGATCCGCGGCCAAGGCAGAAAAAACCCAACTTTTTTGCGTATTCCGCTCCCTACGGGCTCGCCTGCCGCCGCCGTCCGCGCCAGATCCATCATCAACTCAGCTTTCAGAACTTCCGGGTGGTCAGGCCATAAACGAGGCGTCAGAGACCGGCGCGAGTCGCTCTCATACTGAACGACGGCAATCCGGAATGCGGTGAAGCTCAGGAGAAGCACGCAAGCAAGCACCAGCGTGGTTCGAAGCAACGATGGTCCGTCAGCGCGTGTGAGCTTCACCCGCGCCCCACTAGGAAGCACCAGATGCGCTGGTGTCCCGCGAATCCAAGGGCCGAGCTGATGTGGTCGCGGAAAATCGCAGTTCAGTCTCGATCGACGAAATGTACCTTTCCACTTGCGCGAGAGTGAGTGCGCCTGGCAACTCGAGCGTCCCTCGCCCAACATCAACTAGTATGTAGGTATTTTCTAGCTCGCTACCGAGCCAGCTGAACACTCGGGAGCGCATGAGCAGGAGGTCATGTGCGCGTGCCCGTCTCCTAAGGCGTGCCTCGAGGACTTTGTCGGGCCGGTGCTTACCGATCACGTTTTTACATATGTCGGCTGCAAGCAGTCAGGACAAGTCGACGTCTGCTCATAGACTGGTGATACGACGTCTGTGCCAAGCTCGGTCGGCCCCAAATGCGAAGTGCGCAGCCAAGTTTGACGCGGGCGTGCCACCCCCTATGGGGCTGCCATGGCTGTTCTTGTCACCGGGGCTGCGGGGTTCATCGGCGCGGCGACATCGCGCGTGCTGGTGGAGCGCGGCGACGAGGTCGTCGGCATCGACAATCTCAACGATTATTATGACCCCAGCCTCAAGCAGGCGCGGCTTGAACGGCTGACCCAAGAGTTCGGCGAACGCTTCAGGTTCGTTAAGGCCGACTTCTCCGACAATGAAGCGCTACGCAGCGTTGCCGACGGCATGGAGCTGGACTCGATCGTCCACCTCGGCGCCCAGGCCGGCGTGCGCTACAGCCTGGAAAACCCGGGCGCCTATATCCAGTCGAACCTGGTCGGCCATGCGAATATGCTGGAGCTCGCCCGGCACCGGAAGCCGCGGCACATGGTCTACGCCTCCTCATCCTCGGTCTACGGCGGAAACAAGAGCCTGCCGTTCCGCGTCGAGGATCGCGTCGATCATCCGCTCTCGCTCTATGCAGCGACGAAGAAGGCGGACGAGCTGCTCAGTGAAAGCTATGCGAGCCTCTACCGCACGCCGCTGACGGGCCTTCGCTTCTTCACCGTCTACGGGCCGTGGGGACGCCCCGACATGGCGATGTGGATCTTCACCAAGGCGCTTTACGCCGGAGAGCCCCTGCCCCTGTTCAACGGCGGCAAGATGCGCCGAGACTTCACCTTCGTCGACGATATCGTACGCGGCGTCGTCGCCTGCCTCGACGGTCCGCCTGCGGACGACGGCGAGACCAAGGCCGGCGGGTCGAGCGCCCCCCATGCGCTTTACAATATCGGCAACAGCCGGAGCGAAGACCTGATGCGCGTGGTCGACCTGCTCGAGCAGGAAACCGGGCGCAAGGCGCTTCTCGACCCCAAGCCGATGCAGGTCGGCGACGTGAAGGAAACCTTCGCCGACATCAGCGCGATTGAACGCGACCATGGCTTCCAGCCGAGCACCTCGATCGACGAGGGCGTGCCGCGGTTCGTCGGCTGGTACAAGGAGTATCACGGGCTTTGAGCCTGCCGCTTATCCTTCAGCGCCTGCGCATTCCGGTCGTCGGCGCGCCCTTGTTCATCGTCTCCAACCCGAAGCTGGTGATTGCCCAATGCACCGCCGGGATCGTCGGCAGCTTTCCCGCGCTCAACGCGCGACCGGCGTCGCTGCTCGACGAATGGCTGCACGAGATTACCGAAGCTTTGGCGGCGTGGAACCGAGACAATCCGGACCGGCCGTCCGCGCCGTTCGCGGTCAACCAGATCGTCCACCGGTCCAACGACCGGCTCGAGCACGACATGCAGGTCTGCGCCAAGTGGAAGGTGCCGATCGTCATCAGCTCGCTCGGCGCCCGCCCGGAGATCAACGACGCGGTGCACTCATGGGGCGGGATTACGCTCCACGACGTCATCGACGACCGCTTCGCGCGGAAGGCAGTGGAGAAAGGCGCGGACGGGGTGATCGCAGTGGCCGCCGGCGCGGGCGGTCACGCCGGTCGCTGGTCGCCGTTCGCCCTGGTGCAGGAAATCCGCGCCTGGTTCGACGGGCCACTGATCCTTTCCGGGTCGATCGCGAACGGGGGCGCGGTGCTGGCGGCCCAGGCGGCTGGTGCCGACCTCGCTTATATCGGCTCGCCGTTCATCGCGACGGAAGAGGCGAATGCGACCGACGCCTACAAGCAGGGTATCGTCGAAGCCGCGGCGGCGGACATCGTCTACACGAGCCTGTTCACCGGCGTTCACGGCAATTACCTGCGCTCCTCGATCGTCGCAGCGGGCCTCGACCCGGACAATCTCGAAGGCAGCGATCCGACAGCGATGAAGTTCGGTTCCGAAGGGTCAAACAAGTCGAAGGCGTGGCGCGACATCTGGGGGTCGGGCCAGGGGATCGGCGCAATCGACCAGGTGCGGCCGGCGCGTGACTATGTCGACTTGCTTGCCGACCAATATGCCGCGGCGAAAACGCGGCTGTGCGGAGCCTAGAAGGAGCCGCCGCCTAGGCCGCGCTCAAGGCGGCCCATCAGCGCGCGCGCCGGGCTCTGCGGCACTTCCGCTTCGACCGTCCCCTCGTCGAGCCGCCTCACGCGTGCATAAAGGTCGGCGCTCGCGTTGATCAGGCGCTGCGCAGCCTCAGGCAGTTGCACGACAACCGCATCGTCCGTGTCCTGTGCGTGGCCGAGCCGCCGCTCGGGGCGCCGCCCGTCACGATCCGGTATCTCGCCTGATTCGATCGCCCGCTGCGTCAGCAGCCAGGCAACGATGTGCATGATGCGGGTGGTAACCTTCAAAGACTCGCAGGCGAAGCCGACGCGGGCGAAGGGCTCGAGCTCGGCGCGGTCGCCGCGCCCTGCGACGTCGAAATAGGAACGCGCCTCGTCCGCCAGCAGCATCGCCTCGGTATAAAGCGAGTCGATCAGCCGCGACGTGATGCGCGTTTCGCGGTTGGGCAGTTCCGATTCGTCCATTGTGCTCAGTTTGCCATTGTTGCCGCGTGACGAAAACGCCCAAGCGGGGCGGATGCGAAGCGTGCGTTTGATGCTGTCCCGCTGCGGCACAGCCTAGGTCAGGCGATGATATCCGGCGTCATGGTGTCGAGGATGCGCTGGATCTGATCCTTGAGGATCAGCTTGCGCCGCTTGAGTCGCGCGATCTCGAGCTGGTCGCCGACCGGCTCCGACGTCAGTAGCTGGATGCGCTCGTCGAGTTGGCGATGCTCGGCGCGAAGCGCCTCCAGTTCGCCGTCATTGTCGTGGTTCATGTTGCACCCTGCCTAGCGCAACGAAGAAGCAGCCGGAACCACCCTGTTAGCGGCGACCCGACGGGCGCCGGGGGCCAGCCGTTCAAAGGCTCAAGACAAAGAGTTCGAAACGTGATTTATTGCTCGGCGGTGACACTCGCTTTGCGGAAAGGACAGGCACCGATGAACAATGTCATGGCGGAGGAACTCGAATCCAAGCACGCCGCTCTTCACGCCCTCATCGAGGAAGAAGAGCATCGCAGCCATCCGGACGAAGACCTTCTCCACCGCCTGAAGAAAGAAAAGCTCAGACTGAAGGACGAATTGGCCGGCCACCTCACACACTGAGGCGGCCTTTTTTGTGCGCGGCGCCTTAAGAGCGCCGCGCCACAATTCACTTAGTCGTCGCGGGAGACGCGCTCGATGCGCTCGTGCCGCTCCTGCGCTTCAAGAGTCATCGTCGCAACCGGACGCGCCTCAAGCCGCGCGAGCGAGATCGGCTCGCCGGTCACTTCGCAATAGCCATATTCGCCTTCGTAGAGGCGGCGAACGGCGCTATCGATCTTGGCAATCAGCTTGCGCTGACGGTCGCGGGTGCGAAGCTCGATGCCCCAATCCGTTTCGCTCGACGCGCGGTCGGCAAGATCCGGCTCGCGCAGTGAGTCGACCTGGAGCTGGGCCATGGTCGCGCGCGATTCCTCGACCACCGCTTCTTTCCACGCCTTGAGCTTGCGAAGGAAGTAAGCGCGATGCTTCGCGCACATGAATTCTTCGTCTTCCGAAGGCCGATAGCCTTCGGGAAGGATGATCCTGTCAAAAGGTTCGAAGTCGTCGCCGTAAAGGTCGACAAGTGCAGTCGCCATAAGTCCCCTCCCCGCACCAGAGCCCTCGTCGAGAGCCCATAACGCCGCCGCCTGGCTGCGGCCGGCCCACCGGTGCAGCCGGAGGCAATATTCGCTGACTTATCCGGGACTTACCCAGTCAAGTCGGCTATCCCCACGCCGCCTATAAATAGAGCAGCCAGGCTTAACAAGGACTGACCGGACCGCAGTGAAGAAATCGCCAAGCTGTTGCGAATATGGCGCAATTTCTTCTGCTCTTGTTCGCGGTTGCAGCAATGCCGGTGCTCCCGCATAGCGACCGGCATGCGCATTCTCCTGACCAACGACGACGGCGTGAACGCGCGCGGGCTGCGCCTGCTGGAGACGGTCGCGCGCAAGTTCACCGACGATGTCTGGATCGTCGCCCCGGCGGAAGAGCAGTCGGGCGCCGGGCATTCGCTGACGCTGACGACGCCGGTGCGGCTGCGGCGGCATGACGATCGGCGCTACTCGGTCACCGGCACGCCGACGGACTCGGTGATGCTTGCTCTTGCTCACGTCATGAAGGACTCGCCGCCCGACGTGATCTTGTCGGGCATCAACCGCGGCGCGAATCTGGCTGAGGACGTCACTTACTCGGGCACCGTCTCCGCGGCGATGGAAGGCGCGCTGGCAGGCGTTCCGTCGATCGCGCTTAGCCAGGCCTACTCACGCGAAGGCATGGGCGACACCGTGCCCTTCGCCCCGGCTGAAGCCTGGGCCGAACGCGTGCTCGGACCCCTGCTTGAAATGGCGATGGAGCCGCGGACGCTGATCAACGTCAACTTCCCCGCGCTTCCGCCGGAGATGGTGAAAGGGATCCGCACCTGCCGGCAGGGCTTGCGCGACTATGGCCGCCTGCGGATCATCGAGCGCACCGACCCGCGCGGCTATGATTATTATTGGTTCGGGCTCGCCCCGGTCATCGAGACTCCGGGCCATTCTACCGATCTCGAGGTAATCGCCGACGGCTACGTCTCCGTCACCCCATTGCACCTCGACCTGACGCATGAGCCGTCGCTCGACGCCCTCCACAAACGATTTGCGGCCGCGCCATAGGGCGCCGATGGCCATTCTGGTGCGCTCTCGTCCAATGCGCTGAGGGGAGCTTAGCCCAATTTTATCTAGGTATTCAGCTAATGAAGGCTGCTTCGCTTCGTACACCAAACACCCAAGCCAGATCAGCTTTTTAGCCGTGACTTGGCGCAACGCCGCGCGGCTGTTAGCCGAATCCGCATGGTTGCAAGCTCCGCTCCTCCGCTGCCCGAATGGGCCCCGCACGCCTCCGTCTGGATTGGCTTCCCGAGCGACCCTGACCTGTGGCTCGCGGACCTGAAGCAGGCCGAGCGTGAGGTCGGCGCCTTTGCCGAGGCCGTACATGCCGGCGGCCGGGGCGAGCAGGTCTACCTGGTGGCGGCTCACGAAGACGCCGCGACTGCCGCGCGGGAACTAGCGCCTTTCGCAAAAGTGATCGTTCAGCGCTTCGGTGACATCTGGCTACGCGACACCGGGCCGATCGTCTTGGGTGCGGGCAAGGATCGCAGCGCCCGCTGCTTCCGCTTCAACGGCTGGGGCGGGAAGTACGACCTGGAGGGCGATCAGGACATTGGCGAGCGGCTGGCAGGCGAGGCGGCGTTGCCGAGCAGCAAGGCAGACTGGATCCTAGAAGGCGGTGCGATCGACGGCGACGGCACCGGAACCGTCGTCACCACCGAGCAATGCCTGCTCAACCCCAACCGCAACAGCCTGACCCGTGAACAAGTCGAAGATCGGCTGAAGCGCGATCTCGGCTTTTCGAAAGTGGTGTGGCTCGGCTCGGGCCTCCTCAACGACCACACCGACGGGCATGTCGACAATCTCGCCCGCTTCGTCGCTCCAGCGCGAGTGGCAATCCCGACAGCAACCGACGACGATCCCAACGAGGCTGTCTATGCCGATGCCGCGCGGCGGCTCGCCGATGCCGATCTCGACGTCGTCACCCTTCCCTCGCCCGGACGGATCGAGAGCGAGGAAGGCGATATCATCCCCGCCAGCTACATGAACTTCTACATCGGCAATGCCGCGGTGGTGGTGCCGCAATATGGGGCAGCGAACGACGCCGCCGCCGTAGAAGCGGTGCAGGCCCTGTTCCCGGACCGCGTTGCAATCGGGCTCCGCGCCGACCACATCCTGACCGGCGGCGGAAGCTTCCACTGCATTTCCCAACAGGTGCCGGCATGACGAAGTTGACGGTCGCTGCGCTGCAGCTTGGCTTTTCCGAAGACACAGAGGCGAACATCCGCGCCGTCGGCGAGCTCGTCCGTGAAGCCGCCGGCAAGGGCGCCGAAGTCGTGCTGCCGCCCGAGCTGTTCGAGGGTCCCTACTTCTGCCGTGTGGAAGACGAGAGCCTGTTCGCGACCGCCAAGCCGACGGCCGAGCATCCGTCCGTCGTTGCCATGCAAGGCCTTGCGGAAGAGCTCGGCATCTGGATCCCAACCAGCTTTTTCGAGGCGGACGGGCCGCATCACTACAACAGCCTGGCGATGATCGGACCCGACGGGAAGATCGCCGGCGTCTATCGCAAGAGCCACATTCCCGACGGGCCGGGCTATGAGGAGAAATTCTACTTCCGGCCCGGCAACACCGGCTTCAAGGTTTGGCAGGGCCCCGAGAAGTCGACCATCGGCGTCGGGGTATGTTGGGACCAATGGTATCCGGAGACCGCGCGAGCGATGATGCTGATGGGCGCGGACATCCTCTTCTATCCGACCGCGATCGGCTCCGAACCGCACGATCCGGATCTCGACACGTCGCGTCTGTGGCGCCGCGCGATGGTCGGCCATGCCGTCAGCAATGTCGTGCCGGTTGTCGCCGCCAACCGCATCGGCACCGAATGCGGCCAGCGCTTCTACGGCCACAGCTTCATCTGCGACGAGCGCGGCGACATGCTCGCCGAATTCGGCGCAGAGGAGACGGGCGTTCTGGTCGCCACCCTGGACCTCGCCCAGGCGAAGAAGCACCGCGCTGCCTTCGGTTTCTTCCGCGACCGCAGGCCTGAACTCTACGGCCGGCTGGCGGAAGACGTCTAAGCTAAAGGTCGAGCCGCAGGTACACGCTGTCGCGCCATGTGCCGCCGATGTTCCAGGTGCGCTCTTCCCGATGCGTTTCCTTGAACCCGCACCTTGTCAGCAGCCGCAGCGCCGCTACGTTGTCGGGGTCAACGTCGGCGGTGAGTTCGCTCGACCCTAAGCCTCTCCGCCGATCGATGAACGCCATCATCGCCTCACGCGCATAACCGCGGCCCCAATGCGCCGGGTCGATCATGAACCCGACCTCCGGCAAGCGCCAGCAGCCGAGCTTGCCGATCAACTCGCCGTCGAGTGTCATGACGAAATCGTCGCTCCCCGCCGGCGGCGCGTCGACCGCCGATTGAACCCAGGCGCGGGTCTGCTCCAGGTCCTCGTGCGGCAGCGACGACCAGAAGCGCATCGCTTCCGGATTGCGCATCAGTCGGTGCATCGCCGGCGCATCCTCGAGCGTGAAGCGGCGCATCAGCAGCCGCTCGCTGCGGATCTCATCCACCGCCGCGCAGCTCCAGCGCCCGGGCGAACACGCTCTCGAACATCGCTGCGTCGAGCAGCCTAGTGTTCTGATTGTATCGCGAACAATGATAGCTCGACAGCAGGACCCGCCCGCCCGGCGCCTGCCATTCGCCGCCATGCGCGAACTTGCAGGGCCCTGGCTTGAGACCGAGCCCCCGGCACGCAGCGACATGAGCGATCTGCCCGAGCGCGATGAGCACGCGGACGCTCGGCAGCGCGGCAAGCGCCGCTTCGAAATAGTTGCGGCAGGTGGCGATCTCCTCGGGCAGCGGCTTGTTCGCCGGAGGCAGACATTTGACGGCGTTGAGGATGATCGCGCCGCGCAGCTCCAGGCCGTCGCGGGGGTCGGCGCGATATTCCCCTTCCGCGAGACCGAACTTGAGCAAGGTCGCGTAGAGAAGGTCGCCGGCATAGTCGCCGGTGAACGGCCGACCGGTGCGATTGGCGCCATGCTTGCCCGGCGCCAGGCCGACGATCGCCAGCCAGGCGTTCGGATCGCCGAACGCCGGCACCGGCGCATTCCACCAGTCCGGGAATTCCGCCCGGCATTCGTGGCGGAAGCGCACCAGCCGCGGGCACAAGGGACAGTCGCGCGGCGCTTCGGCCTGCGGGATCGGCGACAGAGCAGCGGGGCTGGCGAAGTCCATGCCGCTCACCTAGGCGCTCGTCCGTGGCGGGCGCAACGCACCTCTATGCAATCGCAATCGGGTCTAACCGGCCGCACGGGCGGCATGGCAAGCCGACCGGCGTGGCCGAAGCGGCGGTCGCCCGCCTGGACCGCGAGTTCGGCTTGTTCGATGCGTCGCCGATCATCATCAACGCCGCTCACGGCGGCGCGGGTCGCGATTTCGCCAACGCCGTGGCAATCGTCGAAAGCAACCTTGATCCCACGGCGATGCTCCGCCGCCTCAAGGCTATCGAGCGCGAATTCGGTCGAAGGCCCGGACGTCGCTGGGGCCCGCGCGTGCTCGATCTCGACCTCGTGCTGTGGAGCGGCGGCACCTTCCGCTCGCGCGGCCTCACCATCCCGCACCGTTCCCTCGGCGAGCGCGGCTTCGTCCTGCAGCCCCTGGCAGCGATCGCACCCAATTGGCCGATTGGCCGGCTTCGTGTCCGCCATCTCGCCGCGCGCCTTGCCCGACGCACCCCGCGCCGCTAGTCGCGGCATTGCGGTGGGCCCTTAGCTCAGTCGGTAGAGCAACTGACTTTTAATCAGTAGGTCGCTGGTTCGAATCCAGCAGGGCTCACCAGCATGTAGGTCAATTCGATACCTAAATGGTCGACAGGAACAATCACCCGGTAATCACGGGTGGCATCACCGGCCAAGATTCCCACGGCATCGTTGTCCTAATTGCGGGATTGTTCCGGCAATGCGGCGCTTAGATACCGGCCCTCACGTCCATTCCGGATCGATGCTCAACATACGAGTAAGCAATCAGCACGTATTCAGTTGGTGCACGCCCACCCCCACTTGGACGTGCGCAGATTGAGGAGGGCTCGTCGGTTAAGCTGGCGAGCCCTTTTCAACAACAGGGCCGAGGTGCGAGTTCTGCAGAAACTGGTTGCCTCCTACGAAGATCGAGCGCTGGCGAACCTTAGCTGATCGCGACGAAGGCCGAGGCCCAACGGTTAGCCAAACGGTCCATGCGTTCGGCACCAGAGCTGCTTAGAGTGATCACTCGATCATCGTCGCCGATGTCTGCCGGTTCAATGAGGCCCCGCTCCACTAGAAGGGCAATCCAACGCTTCGTAATTGCAAGAGGTGCCTGGATAGTGGTTGCAAGCTCCGTTGCAGACATGCTGCGCCTAGCAAGCTCGGCCCCAAACAGTTCTAACAGAATGTCCCATGCCGGGTCCGAAAAGAGGTTTTCCCCAAAAATCTCGCGGCGGGCACGCCTGACAAACAGAACTGACATTATGTGGTCTTCGGTGAGCGAAACTGGGCGCGCTTCGAGCCAAGGGGCTCCTCTGTCGATCACGAGCTATCTCCATGCGAGTCCGCTCGGCACCGCGATCGCGCGAGGGACCTTAGCATTCAGTCCCTGCTGGGTAATTAGAAAACGACGGCGGGTTGCCCGCCGCAGTCGATCCGGTCCGCTGATGCGAGCTAGTTTACGACGCCACACCTCAGCAAGAAAATGGCTTTAACGCGCCGAGCGCAGCCGCTCGCAGTAGAAGCGGTCCGGCGCAATCAAGATTGAAGCTGAACAGCCCTCTGGTTAAAACGCGCCCAATGTCGAGCAGAAGGCTGCGGCTCCGCACAAGCGGAGCAATGGGCGGGCTACTGGTGTTACAATCTAGCGTGAAAAGATCGCCTTCGCTCAATTTCGAAATTGAGCCAGTGGCGGCAGGGGTTCCCGGAGGCAACTTTGATGAGTGCTATTTGGAACGACGCTCTGGTGTCCATGCGCACAGCGTTGAAGATACTCGACCAATCAGGAGCTCCCCTGGACGTCGGAGCTCACCTTGATCTGGCGATCGCCAGGCTTGAGGAGGTTATCGCAACCGCGAAGGAGGGCAGTGCGCCTGATGCGGTGAAATGGCCGCCGCGCTCAAGCGATGAGCTAGACCACTGATCGTGCACGTACTCCGCTAAAGTAGCTGCGCATTGCCTCAGTTCCAGCGTCGCTTAGATCGATCCACCAACGCCGTGCGTCTAACGGATCGTTTTCTCTGTGGACGAGCCCCTCAGCTTCCAGCTTGGCAATCCAGCGAAGTGCCGTCGTCTGTGGCACGCCTCCACAAAGGCACAGCTTCGAAACAGAAACACGCCGCTGCTTGAGCTGTAGGGCGTAGAGCTGGAGCAACATGTCCCACGCAGGGTCGGCAAATAGCTCTACGGGGAAAAAGTCACCGCGTTGGCGGCGAGCTGCGAGGATCGCCTCAACCTCTTGGTGCGTCACCGCCCCTGATGTGGCCGCTGCCGAGCGACAGTCGTCATCTGATCCAGCATGAAGCTGAAAGTCCGAGTTACGCGCAAGGTTCGACCCAAGCACCTCCCAAGGCACATCAACCGAGCACCTCCAAATTAAACAAGAAAGTTAATTAATCACTTCAATCTGAAGCAGATGTGCTGCCCGCCGACTGAGCTCGCCACCAATTTGATCCATGTTGGATCTTCAGCAAAAAGTTAATTTCTTCTGTTCATGCTGCTGCCCTGTGTCGGAACAAGCAGATATGGCCTCAGACGGAGCAATGTATCAGATCGTTGATAAGCGACTTGCGCTTCGATCGAGCCTGTTCCTCGGAGCGGTTCTCCACTGGAACGGCTGTTGCACGCCAGCCCGTGTCCGGAACATGTCGGAAACGGGCGCGCTCGTTGAGGCCGCAGTTCTACCACTAGTGGACTCTGCAGTTCAGTTGGTGCGCGGAGCGCTTATGACTCACGCACGAGTGATCTGGTCAGATGGAGGTCGGTGCGGGCTCAAGTTCTCAGGCGCTGTTGATGTGCAGCGATGGCAAGAGGCATCCGCAAACAGTGAGCAGAAGCGGGTCGACGAGGTGGTGAGATCGTTCAAAGCTTCCGCGAGTTCAGGTGCAGCGTGCTTACGTGACGAGCCTATCTCGGCGGCACTCGAGAATAACCGGGATTCGAACATCACCACAGACCTCCGCCGAGTAGTCGCGTTACTAGACAATCTCGGCGACCTGCTGGCCGACGATGATGAATTGCTCTCGCGCTACGGTAGTGCGCTTCAAAAGATTGATATAGCAAGACAGTTGATCGTCGCCCATGCTGATCCAAGCAACGCTACTCAGCAGTCGGATGGGCTTGCCGGGCTCCGCCGGAGCGCAGATCAGGCACTCCTCGTCTCAGGCGCTCTATTGCGATAGGCTGTTCCGGCGAACGGTTTTCCATTGGCTTGATCTGTTAGATCCAACCGCGTCGGCCCTTTGAAGCCTGGTCAAGTGGCTAACGGGAGCGCGATGCGCGCAACAGGCCTGCGGAGGGAAGGACGAGACATTGTTTCCGGAGCGTCTTCCCGGCAGATCGGCGCGGGAACCAAAGCTCCGACTTCGGCGTGGTTCGTCAGGTGAGCAGTTCGAGTGCGGTGCGAACCCGCACTTAGTAGCTGGCGGTCGCTGTTTCGAATCCAGCAGGGCTCACCACCGTTCCGCAGCAGCCGTTAGTTGCTCGTTACCACATCGCCGAGCTTGAAGCCGGCGAGCTTGGTGGTGAAGTGGCATTCGAAGGAGCGGCGGTGCTGCTGCGCATCTGTGACCGAACCCCAGACGATGATGCGGTCGGCCCGGCGCTGTTCGACATCGACGATGAACACCGACCCATGCTGGGCCGCCTGCGCAGTGCAGGCCTGCACGGCCTTGGGCCGCAGGTGCGAGTTGCTGGGGCCTTCCTGCACCGGCATGTTCTGGATCAAGTCGCTGGCGAGCATCGCCGCCTGAAGCGCGCAGCCGCCGAGGGCCGTCGTCGCGAACGCAAGTAGCCCCAATGCGAGTTTCCGTGCCATTTCCTAGACTTAGCACAATAAGTGCCGGGAGGAAGTGCGTTTCCGCTAGCGGAACTCGGCGTGGCGACGGCGCCTCAATTCCTTTTTCTCCTTCGGCGGCGCGGCGCGGCGATCGGCAAGCAGCGCCAGGCACATGGCGAAACAGGCGGCGATGGCGGCGGTGCGGAGCGGGAAATCCACGAAGCTGTGGATCAGGACCGCGCCGGACGCGATCGCCGCCGCTCTGGCGAACGGCCCCGCTTCGGCAGTCCGCCACACGCGCCACACCGCGGCCGCCCACCAAAGCAGGAACAAGGCGATCATTGCAATGCCGGCGAGGCCCAGCTCGAGGATCAGCTCGGCATAATCATTGTGCGCATGGATGACGAACACCGGCGTCACCTGTGCCGGCTGCTCGTAAAGCGCATAGACATCCTTAAACGAGCCCAGGCCCGAGCCGAACGGCATGAAGTCCGCGATTGCGCGCACGGTCGTGGCGAGGATGGCGCCGCGGGACTGGACTCCGCTTGCCTGACGTCGCTCCGGGTGTCGAGGAACCACGTCTCGGCACCCTCGATGGCAAGGGCGGTAAGCACCCCCGATCGATAAGCCCCGGTATCGATGCCGATGCGGTTCGGCAGGACTTCGACATCGGGTCGGATGGTGTGGCCGTGGACGACGACGAAGCCATGGTCCGTTTCGTCGAACAGGAATGGTTCGCGGATCCAGCGCAGGTCGGACTGCTTCTGCTGGTCGATCTCGACCCCCGGGCGGATGCCGGCATGGACGAACAGATAATCGCCGAACCGGCAGCTGTCGTGGCAGTCCTCTAGGAACTCCACGTGGCTTTTCGGGATCGCCTTGCGGATCGCCCCAAGGGCCTCCTGATCGTCCATCGCAGCGAGCTTCGACGTGTCGACGCCATAGCTTTTCAGGCATTCGGTGCCGCCGAAGGTGCACCATTTGGCGATCAGGTCCGCTTCGCCCTGGATGACGCGCAGCAGCACTTCTTCGTGGTTGCCAAGCAGGAACATCGTCTGCACCCCAGGGTGGCTGTAGGTGCGCAGCCGCTCCACCACCTGCGCCGAGGCTGGGCCGCGGTCGATCAGATCGCCGACGAAGACGAGCAGGACCTTGCGCGCCGGCCGCCGCGTCAGGTCCGCATGGATTTTGTCGAGAAGTTGATCGAGCAGGTCGAGGCGGCCGTGGATGTCGCCGACGTCATAGGCACGCCAGCCTTTGGCCCCAACGGGTCCGGCCGGTTTTCGAGACGCGAAATTGAACATGCAGCCCCTCTAAGCCCGAAACAGCTGCCGTCTGGCAAGACGGTCCAGAGCGGACCAGTATCGGTCCGCGTCATAAACCCGCCCTGAATGGGTTGATAAAGATCAGGCGCTAAGCAGTTGAAAGCGCGGGATCTCGGCGTCGAAGGCGCTGCCCTGCTCGTCGACCATTCGATAGCTGCCGCTCATTTCCCCGGTTGGCGTATCGAGCGGGCAGCCGGAGACATAGTCGAAGCTGGCGCCCGGAGCGATCAGCGGCATTTCACCGACGACCCCTTCGCCGACGACCTCGTGCACCGTTCCGCGCGCATCGACGATGGTCCAGCTGCGCGACAGCAGCTGGACGGCCAGGTCGGAGCCGTTCTCGATCCGCACATGGTAGGACCAGAACCAGCGGTTGGTGGCAGGGTCCGACTGTTCGGCCAGATAGCTGACCGCAACGCGGACCGTCACTCCGCGGCTGGTCGCGACGTTCGGGAACAGCATGGCAAGGGCGTCAATGGTCACGCGGCGAACCTAGGCGAGACCGCCCGCGCGGCGCAACCGGTCGACGAGGCGGTTACGCGCTTCCGCGACGAGCAGAGACCGTTCGGTGATCACGTCCCGCAGCAGGAAATGGCCGGTCAGTTGCAGCCCCTGTGCAATCTCTTCCCAGCTGCCGCGACCGCCTTCGCGAACGAACGGCGGAAGCGGCAGCAGCCGGCCGGCATAAGGCTCGGCCTCGGCAGCGCTGATTGCCCTGCCCGACTTCGGGCTGACCGCGACCAGGCCGTCGTTGCTGCCAGTCACCGCACAGCGGTCGAGGTCGAGGCCGAAGCCTAGCTCGCCGAGCAGCAGCAGCTCGTAACGGACGAGGCCCGTCCCCCACCCGCTGGCCGAAGGCGCCGCTTCGATCGCGTCGAGCAGCGCTTCCAGCGCCTCGTACAGCAAAGGATAAGGCTGCCCCTCCGGCAGCGCGGTCGCGGTCAGCACCGTCACCCAGTCGATCGCCGCGGTCGGCAAGGGTTCGGCGAGAAGCGGGCCGCGGCTGTGGACCAGCTCGACGCTAGCCTGGGGCAGCTGGGCGTCAGTGCGGCTGCTGAGCTGCGCTTCGACGACATTGCCGGGGATCAGCACCGGTCGCATCCGCCGCCCACGCGCGCCGCGGACATAGGCAGCCTGCAACCCGTGCTGCGGAGTCATCAACCGGACGATCGCCCCATGTTCGCCGTGGGTGCGGAGCGCGCAGACAATTGCCGGCGTGTCGGCCCGCATCAGCCGGCCGGGTGGAAATAGTCGAACAGCTGCCGAGCGGTCGCCTTGCTGATGCCGGGCGCCTTCTCGAGGTCCTCGAGCGCGGCGCCCTTGACCGCGCGGGCCGTGCCGAAGTGCATCAGCAGCGCCCGCTTCCGCGTCGGGCCGATCCCCGGCACCTCGTCCAGCGTAGAGGTGGTGAGGCTCTTCGCGCGCTTGGCTCGGTGCGTGCCGATGGCAAAGCGGTGTGCCTCGTCGCGCAGCCGCTGAAGGTAGAAGAGCAAAGCCGAATTAACGGGCAGCGTGATCTCCCGTCCGCCGGGCAAGTGGAAGACCTCCCTGCCCTCGCGGCCGTGGTGCGGACCTTTGGCAACGCCGACCACCGGAACGTCATGGACGCCCATATCTTCCATGGCTTCGCACACCGCCGACAGCTGGCCCTTGCCGCCGTCGATCAGCACCAGGTCCGGCCATTCGCCGCTCTGCCTGTCCGGATCCTCTTTCTCGAGGCGGCCGAAGCGCCGTTCGAGCACTTCGCGCATCATCGCGAAATCGTCGTTGGTCTGCGCGCTCTTGATGTTGAACTTGCGGTAGCTGTTCTTGCGGAAGCCCTCCGGCCCCGCGACGACCATCGCCCCGGTCGCATTCGTGCCTTGAATGTGGCTGTTGTCGTAGACCTCGATGCGCTTCGGCACCTCGGCCAGCTCGAACGTGTCGGCGAGCTCGCGCAGGATCTTGCCCTGGGTGGTGGTCTCCGCGAGCCGCCGGTCAAGCGCCTCCTCGGCATTGCGCGTCGCCTGCTCCATCAGCTTGCGACGCGGGCCGCGCTGCGGAACTTCGAGGGCGACCTTGTAGCCGGCGCGCTCGGCTAATGCTTCTTCGAGCAACTCGCGATCAGCTAACTCTCGGTCGACGAGGATCCGCTTCGGCGGCGGCATGTCTTCGTAGAACTGCACGAGAAAGCTCGACAGGACATCGGCTTCGGGCACGTCGCTGGTGTGCGCCGGGAAGAAAGCGCGATGCCCCCAATTCTGGCCGCCGCGGATGAAGAACGCCTGGATCGACACGGTCCCGCCCTTGCAGGCGAGCGCGAAAATGTCGGCGTCACCGAGCCCCTCCGCATGCACCGTCTGGCTGCCCTGGATGTAGGTCAGCGCGCGCAGCCGGTCGCGGTACACGGCGGCGAGCTCGTAATCGTGCCGCTCGGCCGCTTCGGCCATCTGCTTGCTCAGGCGCGCCTGCACGCCCGTTGACTTGCCAGCGAGGAAGGCCTTGGCGTCGTCGACCAGCTCATCATAGTCCTGGACGCCGATCCGCCCGACGCAAGGGGCCGAGCAGCGCTTGATCTGGTACAGCAGGCACGGCCGCGAGCGGTTCTCGAAATAGCTGTCGGAACAGCTTCTTAGGAGGAACAGCTTCTGGAGCGCGTTAAGCGTCCGGGTGACCGACCCGGCGCTGGCGAACGGGCCGTAATATTGCCCCTTGATGCGCCTCGCCCCGCGATGCTTCTGCACCCGTGGAAAGGCATGGTCCTCACGCAGCAGGATGAAGGGAAAGCTCTTATCGTCCCGCAGGAGGACGTTGTAGGCGGGCCGGAAGCGCTTGATCAGCTGCGCTTCTAGGAGCAGCGCCTCCGCTTCCGTCCGCGTGGTCACTATGGTCATCGACCGCGTCTGTGCAACCATGCGCTGCAGCCGCTTCGGAAGCTTGTTGACCTGGGTGTAATTGGTGACGCGGTTCCGAAGCGCCCGCGCCTTGCCGACGTAGAGCACGTCGCCGCGCGCATCCTGCATCCGGTAGACGCCCGGCCGGCGGGGGAGTGTCTTCAGTACTTCGCGGATCGCGGCGACGCCCTGGTCGAGGTCCGGCTGGTCCGAACCCTGCACGGCATAGGTCGCCCGCTCCTCATTGAAGCGGTCGGCGGCACCAGGATGGTCGGGACGGTCAGCCTTGCTCACAGCACCCATCTAGGAGCTTGGTGCCGAGCCTGCGAGGTCTCGTAGATGCTCAAAGCTACCCGGTTGATGCGTGTGCCGCAGCGGGTCGAATTGCGGCTGCCCCGTGCATACATGACCGACATGCGTCTCCTCCTGATCGCCGTTTTTCTGCTCGCGGCCGGCTGCCGGCAAGCCGACCAAAGCGACCGACGCACAGACGCAACTCAGCCGTCCCGCCCGAGTGCAGCCCAGCTGATCCAGCAAAACGACCCGGACGCCTGCAAGCACCCGGACGTTCAGCAGCGGATTTTGTCTGAGTTGGCCCCAAGGGCCTTGAAGCCGTTCGGCATCGTGACTGCCGACGACCTCGAAGCCGCGCAGGCGGAACTGGGTGACTTCGCACTTAGCCAGATCGAGGCCGTCGACGGTAATCGGAAGGATGGAACGGTCCGGTGTCGCGTCAGACTTACCGCTGAGGAGGACTATGGCGTCTATACCTACTCGCTTCAGGGGTTAGGCGGCGGCGCGCCGGCCTTTTCGTTGACCCCGGGAGCCTTCGTCGCTCCGATGTTCAAGCATCGCGGGCAGATCGTGAGCCGCGCACTCGAGGTGGCGCAACAACGCTCGCCACTTCGCCCATCGGATCCGCCCATCGGGAGTCCACCTCCGCAATATGCCCCGCGCGCGGAGCCCCCGCCGCGCAGTTTCGAACCCGAGTCCAATGTTCCGTCAGGTGATCCGCTGGCGCCGCTCCCGTCGAATGACGCCGCGGCTCCTGAGACGGAGGACTAAGGCCGCACGGATATGGCAAACGTCCAGCAAACTCGGACTCATGCGAGCCTCGCATGCTGTGGTAACCTAACAGCCATGTCATCGGTAACCGTGGTTCGATCATGAGCGTCGCCTTTCGCCGCGAGAGCGATGAGGAGCATCTGGAGCCCAAGTTCGCTTTGCCGATCCCGCCGGGGCCGAACCTGGTGACGCCCCGCGGCTTTGCAATGATCCAGGAGCGGCATGACGCGCTTGAGGCGAGGCTTGCGACCGAGCTGCCCGAAGACGAGCGCAAGAGCGTGCTGCGCGAAGCGCAATATTGGCGGAGCCGCCTGACCAGCGCGCAACTGGCGCCCGCCCCGGCCGGTGATCAGGTGGCGATCGGCACACGCGTGACGATCGAGCGGGATGGGCGGGAGCAGACGCTGGATATCGTCGGGCACGACGAAAGCGACCCTGGCGCCGGCCGTATCTCCTTCGCTTCGCCGCTAGGGCGCGCACTGCTTGGAGCCGAAGCGGGTGATGACGTCGAGCTTGCAGGGTCCGGCGACCCGATCGCCATCGTGTCGATCGAAGCCGCCTCGGAAGGCTGACATAAGCTCTAAGCCGCGGCCCGGGCTTCCTCTTCCTCGCTGAGCATCCATTCGACGCAGGCGCGGGCGTGGATGGCAGTCGTGTCGTAGACGGGGAGCACGTTCGCCCGGACGTCCACCGCCAAGACAAGCTCCGTGCAGCCGAGGACCACCGCCTGCACCTTCTGCTTGGCGAGCTCCGTGATCAGTGTCTTGAGCTTGCGCTGGCTGTCGCGAACGACGCGTCCCGCTGCCAGCTCTTCGAAAATGATGCGGTCGATTTCCTGCATCCACTCGGCGCTGACCGGCGCGAGCGCGATGCCCCGGCTTTCGAGGCGGCTGCGGACGTGCGGCTCGCCCATGGTGAAGCGGGTGCCGAGCAAGGCGACGCGGGTGCGGCCGTCGGCCACGAGCCGGTCGGCGGTCGCTTCGGCGATGTGGAGCATGGGGACGCCGATCTTCGGCGCCACGGCATCATAAACCTTGTGGCCGGTGTTCGACGTGATGATCACGCCTTGCGCGCCGCTCGCCTCCAGCTTCCTGGCCGCGTCCAGTGTCTCGGCCGCGACGCCTTCCCAGTCACCCGACAGCTCCATCGCCGCGAACGGCGCGAGGTCGAGGCTCTCGATCGACAGGCGGGCGCTGTGCAAGCCACCGAGGCGCTGTGCGATTCCGCGGTTGATATGCTCGTAATAAAGCGCGGTCGACGACCAGCTGGTGCCGCCGATGATCCCGAGTTTGCGCAAGTGCGTCCTCCCCTACCCGCCCGGACTCTCCCGCATCTCCGCCCTAGCGGCAAGAGGTAACAGGCTGATTTATCGTGGATTGAATCGGCTTTGCGATGAGCGGTTCGTCGTGCATCAGCGGCGGCATGGGCGAGGAAGAACAGACCAGCGGAACGGTGCTGATGGTGCGGCCGGCGGCGTTCGGTTTCCATGCGGAAGCGGCGCGATCGAACGCCTTCGCTCGGCCTGCGGAGGTCGATGCGGGCGCCGCGCTCCGCGAGTTCGAGGGGCTGGCGGAGGGGCTCGATCGGGCGGGCATCGAGGTGCTCGTGCTCGAAGACAAGCCCGGCCCGGCAAAGCCGGACGCGGTGTTCCCCAACAATTGGGTGAGCTTTCACGGCGACGGAACCATGGTCCTCTATCCGATGGCGACGGACGCGCGGCGGCTTGAGCGTGACGTGCCAGGCGTGCGCGCGCTGCTGGAGGCGAGCGGGTTTGCAATACGCCGGACAGTCGACCTCAGCGGCATGGAGGCGGACGGCCGCTTCCTCGAAGGCACAGGCAGCCTGATCCTCGATCGGCCGCGACGTCGGGCCTTTGCCAACGTGAGCGCGCGCACGGACCCACTGGCGGTTGCCGGGTTCGACGAGCAGCTCGGCTTTTCAACCTTCCTGTTCGACGCGCGGGACCGATCGGGCCAGCCGATCTATCACACCAATGTGCTGCTGAGCCTCGGCACGGAGTTCGCGGTGCTGTGCACGGATGTGGTCCCCGAGGATCAGCGCGCACGGCTTAAAGCGGCATTGCAGGAGGACCGCATGCTCATCGAAGTCGATCATGAGCAAATGCGGCAATTCGCCTGTAATATCATCCAGCTGAAGGGCCGCGGCGGGCCGGTCCTCGCCATGTCCTCGGCAGCGCGGCGCAGCTACCGGCCGGAGCAGCGACGGATGCTCGAGCGGTTCGGCGAGCTTGGCGACGCCGATATCCCGACCATCGAGCAGATCGGCGGCGGCAGCGTCCGCTGCATGATCGCCGACGTGCATCTGCCCCGGCGCTAGCCGAGGCTTTTTACGATCTCTTCGACCATCTTCTTCGCGTCGGCGAGCAGCATCATCGTGTTGTCGCGGTAGAAGAGCTCGTTATCGACGCCGGCATAGCCCACACCGCCCATCGAGCGCTTCACGAACAGCACCGTGCGCGCCTTCTCCACGTCGAGGACCGGCATGCCGTAGATCGGCGAGCTCTTGTCGGTCTTGGCCGCGGGATTGGTGACGTCGTTGGCGCCGATCACGAATGCGACGTCCGTCTGTGCGAACTCGCTGTTGATGTCCTCGAGCTCGAACACCTCGTCATAGGGGACGTTCGCTTCCGCCAGCAGCACGTTCATGTGCCCGGGCATGCGCCCCGCGACCGGGTGGATCGCATATTTCACGCGCACCCCTTTCGCCTTTAGGATGTCGCCCATTTCACGGAGCGCGTGCTGCGCCTGGCTGACCGCCATGCCGTAGCCCGGGACGATGATGACCTGGTCGGCCTGCGCCATCAGGAAGGCGGCGTCCTCGGCCGAGCCGCGCTTGTACGGCCGATCGATCGCTGCAGCATCGCCGCTGCTCGCGACCGCGCCGAACCCGCCGGCGATCACCGAGATGAAGCTGCGGTTCATCGCCCGGCACATGATGTAGCTGAGGATCGCGCCGGAGCTGCCGACCAGCGCCCCGGTGATGATCATCGCGCTGTTGTGCAGCGTAAAGCCCATCGCCGCCGCGGCCCAGCCGGAATAGCTATTTAGCATCGAGATCACGACCGGCATGTCGGCGCCGCCGATCGGGATGATCAGCAGGAAGCCGATGATGAAGCTGAGGATCATGATCGTGGCGAACACCCAGGGCGACTGGTCCTGCGTGAAGTAGGCGATGAGCCCCAGGATCGCGGCGAGGGTCGCCAGGTTGATGACGTGCCGGGCGGGCAGCAGGATCGGTGCGCCCGACATGTTGCCGTTGAGCTTGAGGAAGGCGATCACCGAGCCTGAGAAGGTGATTGCGCCGATGGCGACGCCGAGGCCCATCTCGATGCGGCTGACCGGCAGGATCGAGATGATCGAGGGTCCCAAGATCGGCGTGATCCGCTGGGCAATGCCGAAGGCTTCGGGGTTGAGGTATGCGGCGGCGCCGACCAGCACCGCGGCAAGGCCAACGAGGCTGTGGAAGGCGGCGACCAGCTGCGGCATTGCCGTCATCTGGATCTTGCGTGCGGTGACCAGGCCGATGCCGCCGCCGATCGCCATGGCGGCGAGAATCTCGGGCAGCGATGCGATTTCGTGAATGGCCAGCGTCGTCGCGACCGCGATCGCCATGCCGAGCATGCCGGCGCGGTTGCCGCGCTGGCTGCTTTCCGGGCTCGACAGCCCTCGAAGCGCGAGGATGAAGCAGACGCCGGAAATCAGGTAGGCGATCAGCACCCAGGCGGGCGTGTCATGCGCCTCCACCTTAGCGTTCCTTCTTCTTGTACATCGCCAGCATCCGGGCGGTGACCGCGAACCCGCCGAAGATGTTGATGCTGGCAAGCACCACGCCGGCAAGGCCGAGCCACTTGGCCGACGGGCTTCCCGCCGCCGCCGCGGCGATCAGCGCGCCGACGATGATCACCGAGGAAATGGCGTTGGTCACGCTCATCAGCGGCGTGTGAAGCGCGGGCGTCACCGACCAGACGACATAATAGCCGACGAAGCAGGCGAGAACGAAGATCGAGAGGATCGAAACGAAGTCCATCTGCCCTCCGCGTGAATGGCGGACGCATTGATGGCCGCTCGTTCATGCGCTGTCGAGGGGCGGCGCGGTTAATCGGCCCGCGGTTATCGAAATGCTAACCTTTCCGCGCGCATGCGTGACGCGTGTCGACGAAGAACCAGACCCAGAGTGAAGCCAAGCCGTGGAAGCTGCTTCTGTGGACGGCGGTGGCCGGCCTGGTGTTCGGCCTGATCGGCTTCGGCGAAATTGCCGAGGACTGGCTCCGCGTTGCCCGCAACAAGCTGCACACGCACAGCGCCAGCGGCGACATCGTCTTCGTCCAGATCGACGACAAGACGCTGCGGGAAGTCGGCCGCTGGCCCTGGCCGCGCCGCGACATGGCGAAGCTGACCGACAAGCTGACCGAAGCCGGCGCCAAGCGCATCTTCTACGACATCACCTTCTACGACCGCACCAATCCGGTGGACGATGCGATCCTCGCCGACGCGCTCAAGCGTTCGGGCCGGGTCCATCTCGCGGTTCGGACGCGCTTCGGCCCCAATGGCGGACCTACCGCATCCGGCTCAACGCCGACCGAGTTCGCACAGCATGCGACGCTCGGGAACATCAGTGCGAAGTATAATTATCAGAACGCGCTATGGCACCTGCCCTATGCCGTTCAGGAAGGTCAGAGGACTTTCGTGACCTTTGCGGTGCAGCTCGCAAACCGGAGCGGCGCGCCGGGCGCCTCGTTCATGCCCGACTATTCGATCGACCCGAAATCCATCCCGGTCGCGAAGGCGGAGGATTTCCTAAGCGGCAAGTACAGGCCAGACGCCTTCGCAGGCAAAGACCTCTTCGTCGGCTGGAACACAGAAACGCTTGGAGATCAGCTGTTCATCCCCGGCACCGGGAAGACCGCGGGTGCGTACGTCCACATCATCGGCGGCGAGACTCTTAAAGCTGGGACGCCGATCTACCTCGGGTGGGTGCCGCTCTTTGTTCTAACGCTGGCGCTTTCGGCCTTCGCCTTGGCCCGCCGCAGCCCGAAAGTCCGAATTGCTACCCTGGGAACAGGAGCGATTTTCCTTCTCTTCGTCCCCGCAGCACTCGAGGCGCGCCTGATCACGTTCGACATCACGCCTGCTCTCTTTGTGTTGATCGTCATTGGGACTGCGCTCGCATGGCGCCGCTATCGCGCGCAGGGTCTCGTCAACACCGTAACGAACCTGCCGAACCTCAACGCTCTGCGGCTCAACCGCGAGGGGGGACAGCGCCCCCTCGTTGCCGCGCGTGTGCTGAATTACGAAGAGATCGTCGCCAGCCTCCCGACGGATGCCGAACGCCAGCTGGTCGATCAGATCGTCGCGCGGCTGAATGTCGGATCGCCCCAGCGGGTCCTTTATCAAGGCGACGGCGGCATCTTTGCCTGGTTCGACGAGACACGAGAGCCGTTCGGCAACCAGCTCGAAGCGCTTCATGCGATGTTCCGCACGCCCGCCCGGATCGCCGACCGGTCGATCGACCTGTCGATCGCGTTCGGCGCGGAGATCGGCAGCGGCCGCTCGCTCGCCAACCGGCTTGCCAGTGCGCTCGTCGCTGCTGACGAGGCGGCTCATCAGGGCCTCAAGTGGAAGTATCACGATCCCGAGACGCTCCAGGACGCAAGCTGGAAACTGTCGATCCTCAGCCAGCTCGACGAAGCGATCGATCGAGGCGAAGTCTGGGTCGCCTTCCAGCCGAAGGTGGACGTGGCGACGCGGCAGGTCATCGGCGCCGAAGCGCTCGCGCGGTGGACCCACCCGGAGAAAGGCCCCATCGCCGCGTCCGAGTTCGTCGCGGCGGCGGAGCAGCACGACCGCATCGCCAAGCTTACGGACTTCGTCCTTGAGAAGGCAGTTGCGGCGGCTGCCCAGATCAACAAGCGCGGCGCCGACTTCCACGTGGCGGTCAATCTGTCCGCGCGCCTTCTCGCCGACAAAGGCCTGACGCTTCGGCTGGCGGCGATGCTGGCCCGCCACGGGCTCGCCCCGCACCTGCTCACGCTGGAGCTGACCGAAACCGCGCCGCTTACCGACAGCGGCGGAGGGCTCGAGATGATGGGCCGCCTCCGCGAACTCGGGGTGTCGATTGCCATCGACGATTACGGCACGGGCCAGTCGACACTCGAATATCTCAAGAAGATCCCGGCGGCCGAGATCAAGATCGACCAGAGCTTCGTCAAAGGCATTGTCGAAAATCGAAGCGACCGTTTGATGGTCCAGTCCACCATCAGCCTCGCCCACTCGCTCGGCCGCAAGGTCGTTGCCGAAGGCGTGGAGCAGCGCGAGATCCTCGACGTGCTCACCGAGCTCGGTTGCGACGTCGCCCAGGGCTTCGCGATCGGCCGCCCGATGAGCTTCGACTCGCTGGTGAAACGCGTCGGTTCCGGCCGCCGCCGCAGCGCAGCCTAACACTTCCAAGCACAGCCATAATCCAGCCGCTCGCTTGAAGAAGCGAGCGCTTTCACTTGCCAATTTCGCGCGTCCTCACGCGAAACATGGTGAATCGTTTGTCAACCATATCGATTAAGGTTAATATGCCCCCAACTGCCGGATCGCAGTCAAACAAAGGGGCTGAGACATGAAGAAGGTCAGCAAAGGTCGTGGTTTCTGGACGTGGCTCATGGGCGGCGGCTGGACCGGAGCCGGCGGCGGCGGCGCTTAATTCCGCCACTTCAATGATTTAGAAAGCGCTCGCCTCACGGCGGGCGCTTTTCTTTTGTGCGGTGGAAGCGGCAGCCGAAGGGCGCTAGTCGGCACTGATGCTGAGGCAAGAAACGGCGAGAATCGCGATTCGCGCGAGTCGCCCCGGACTCCACGAATTCACCGACCGAGCGCGCGATTTCGTCAACCATAGCGGCATCAGCGAGGGTCTATTGACCCTTTTTTGCCGCCACACGTCGGCGTCGCTGGTGATCCAGGAAAATGCCGCGCCCGCGGCGCGCCGCGATCTCGAAGCTTATTTCGCCCGCCTGGCGCCGGAGAGCGCCATCTATGACCATGACGAAGAGGGTCCGGACGACATGCCGGCGCATCTGCGGACGGCGCTGACGGCGACGCAGCTGTCGGTGCCGGTGATCGGCGGCGAACTTGCGCTCGGCACCTGGCAGGGCATCTTCCTGTTCGAGCATCGCCGCGCGACGCCCGAGCGCGAGATCGTCCTTCACCTGGTCGGCGAATGAGCCTTCAGTCCGTCCAGGCCTGGCTGGCGGCCGAGGCGCCGGACCTGCGCCTGATCGAGACCCAGGAAAGCACGGCGACGGTCGAGAGTGCTGCGGCGGCGCTCGGCGTCGAGCCCGGCCGTATTGCCAAGACCCTCGCAGTGCGCGCCGGCGACCTCCTCTTTCTCCTCTGCACGGGGGGAGACGTCCGCCTCGACAACCGCAAGTGCAAGGATGTGCTGGGCGCGCGCCCGCGCATGCTTGGGCCCGACGAAACGCTCGAGCTTACCGGCCATCCCGTCGGCGGCGTCTGCCCGTTCGGTCTCGCTACGCCCCTGCCCGTCTATCTCGACGTGTCGCTGCAGGCGTTCGACATCGTCTATCCGGCGGGCGGGTCGCTGAACACCTCGGTCGAAGTGTCGACGGAGCGGCTGTTCGACCTCGTCGCCGAACGCTGGGTGGACCTATGCAAGCTCCCCGAGGAACCGGCTGGGACTTAGCGAGGCGGCATCGACGTCCGCCACGGGCCACGGTGTTCCTACGACCAGCGATTCGACCATTGCCGCCATCGCCGGGCTGGTCTGCAGCCCAAACCCGCCCTGCCCCGCCAGCCAAAAGAAGCCCTCGGCATCGGGCGCGAAGCCGACTGCGGGATGACGGTCCGGCGTGAAGCTCCTTAGCCCCGCCCATCGGCTGTGGATGTGCCGCACCTCGACAGTCGTGCGCTCCTCCATGCGGTGAGCAGCGAGCGCGACCTCATATTCGTCGGGCTGCGCGTCGCACGGGTCGCTCGGCACTTCGTCCATTGGCGAGGCGAACAGCCGGCGGCTCTCCGGCGCGAAGTAGAGTTCGTCGCCGACGGTCTTGGTGAAGGGCAGCGCGTCGACATCTATGCCGGCGGGAGCATCGAAGGTGATGATTGTCCGGCGCTTCGGTACGAGACCGATTGGCCGCACGCCCGCAAGCATCGCCACAGCATCGGCCCAGGCGCCCGCGGCGTTGACCAGAACCGGCGCGCTGAACCGCTCGGCCGCCTCGCTCGTGACGCTCCACGCGCCACCGTTCCGCTTGATCCCCGCCACACGAACCCCGGTGCGCAGCTCGCCCCCGAGCCTGCGCAGCCGCCGCAAATTGCCCTGAAGCAGGGCGTGCGGATCGAGCCGGACGCCGTTGCGGTCGGCAATGCCGCTGACCGCATCCGCTCTCAGGATCGGGCACAAAGCGTGCACGCCGGTCGCATCCAGCCGCTCCAGCGACGCGAAAGCCGAAAGGTCCGCTTCCACCGCGTCGAGGGCCGCAATCTCGTGCTCGCGCGCATGGACCAGCACCGGCATGCGCCGCCCCAGCGGCACATCGGTAAAATCGTCCGGCGGATCGTCGAAGAACGGACGGCTGGCGAGCGTCAGGGCGCGGACCAGCCGATCACCGAGCGCGTAATGGAGCATGGTCGCGCTTCGGCCAGACGCGTGGAAGCCCACCTGCTCCTCCGCCTCGAGCACCGTGACGCGGCCATGCTTCGCCAGCGCCGCGGCCGCGGAGAGCCCCGCGATGCCGCCGCCGATGACGAGAATGTCGGAGGAGTTCACGCGGCCGTGAGCCGCTCGCTCACAACCTTGTTGTTCTGCGTCAGCCGTATGCCTTTGACGATCTCGTCGTCGTCGGGGAGCACCGGCCGCCCCTGCTCCTTGTCCCAGAAGGCGCTCAGGAAATTGTAGAGGTTGCGCGCGAACAAGGCCGAGGCGTCGGCGGCAAGGCTGCGCGCGAGATTGGATGCACCAATGATCGTGACGCCATGCTTCTCGGCGCGTTCGCCGGGGACGGTGCCCTCGACATTCCCGCCCGCTTCGGCCGCGAGGTCGACGATGACGCTGCCGGGCCGCATCGTCGCGATCTGCACGTCGCTGATCAGGCGCGGCGCCGGCCTGCCGGGAATCAGTGCCGTGGTGATGACGATGTCCTGCTTGGCGATATGGCTGGACACCAGCTCCGCCTGCGCTTGCTTATATTCCTCGGACATTTCCGTCGCATAGCCGCCCGAACCTTCGCCCTCGATGCCGGCGACATTCTCGACGAAGATCGGCTTGGCGCCCAGCGACTGGATCTGCTCCTTCGTCGCGGAGCGAACGTCCGTGGCGCTGACCTGCGCTCCGAGACGCCGCGCGGTCGCAATCGCCTGAAGCCCAGCGACGCCGACGCCCATCACGAAGACCTTGGCCGGGCTGACCGTCCCCGCCGCCGTCATCATCATCGGGAAGGCGCGGCCGTAAGCAGCGGCGCCGTCGACGACCGCCTTGTAGCCTGCGAGGTTCGACTGCGAGGAGAGGATGTCCATCGACTGGGCGCGAGTGATGCGCGGCATCCACTCCATCGCCAGCGCCTCGACGCCTGCCGCGGCATAACCGTCGACCCGCTGCCGCTCGCGCACGGGATCGAGCGCGCCGACCAGCAGCGCGCCGGGTTCAGCGCCGCCGATCGACGCCGGGTCGGGACCGTTGATGCACAGGATCACGCCCGCGCCCGCAAGCACGTCCGCGCGGCCTCCGACCGTCGCGCCAGCGGCTTCGAGGTCGGCATCGCGGATCGATGCCGCCTCGCCTGCTCCCCGCTCGACGGCCACGTCGGCACCGAGCGCGACAAACTTCTTCACGGTCTCGGGAATCGCCGCGCAGCGCGTCTCGCCCGGCGCTTCCTTGAGGACCGCGATCTTCATGCCGCTCAGGTGATGATCAGCAGGACGAGGGCGGCGGCGATGGCGGCGAGGATCGCGCCCCACTTCACCATCTTCGTGAAGCGGCTGTAATCCGCGACATGGGCTGCAGCATCCTGCGTCGGCGGACTGCTGAGCACCGGCTCCTGTTCGGCCATCATCTTCCCCTTTTGATAAGCAAGCTTTGCGCTTCCCATAACAAGCCATGCCGCGCTGCCCAACCCCCGCCGCGCCGCTCTTTAAGCCGTCCTTTACTCCCCGCGCCTTAGGCTGGCGTCGAAAAGGCGGACCCATGCGCGAACAACCGACACGCTCGCTGATGCTGCTCGATGCCGATGCCGGCGAACGTCGGCTCATTTCGGCCATCGCTGCGCGCGCCGGCTGGAGCGTCCTTGGCGCCGCGGATCCGGAAATGGCCCTGGCGCTGCTGCAAGGGCCGCACGGACGCGAAGTGCAGGCCGCGATCCTCGGCAGCTGGGATGCCGAGCACGGTCCGCGGCTGATCGAGGCACTGCGGCGTGACCGGCCGAACCTGCCAGTCATCGTCCTCCCCCACGGCAATACTGTGTCGATCGCCGTCGAAGCGATGCGCGCCGGCGCGTCCGATTTCCTCGTCCGGCCCGTCGCGCCCGAACGCCTGCTCGACGCCCTTGCCGCGAACGCCGACCGCCGCCGCGCCGCCGGCGAACTTGCGCCGCTGTCGGAGAAGCTCGCCCCCCTGCTCGAGCTCGAGCAGATGGTCGGCGCGGCCCCCGAGTTTAGAACAGCCCTTGCCGTCGCAGCGAAGTCGGCGCGCAATCGCCTGCCCGTCCTGATCGTCGGCGAGCCCGGCACCGGCAAGGAAAGCGTCGCGCGCGCGATCCATGCGGCGAGCCTGCGTGCGCGCGGGCCGCTGCTCGCCATCGACTGCAAGGCGGTCTCGGCGAACATCATCGACAGCGAATTGTTCGGCCATGAAGCCGGCGCTTTCCCCGGCGCATTCGCAGCAAAGACCGGCCGCTTCGTCGCCGCCGACGGCGGGACATTGATCCTGTACGAGATCGCGGCCCTTCCGGCGCACACCCAGGAGGTGCTCGACCGAGTGCTCGCAACCGGCGAGGTGCGTCCCGTCGGCCTCAACGGCAGCCATTCCGTCGACGTGCGCCTGATCGCCACCAGCAGCCGCGAACTCCCTGACGATTTCCACGCCGCCCTGGCCGAACGGATCGGCGCGACGACCGTCATGCTCCCCCCGCTCCGGGAGCGCAGCAGCGACATCCCGGCCCTGGCCCGGCACCTGCTGGGCCGCGTCGCGCAGCAGGTCGGGCTCCCGCCTTTGTCGATCGGCGACGATGCGCTGAAAGTGCTGATGCGCTACGGCTGGCCGGGCAACGTCCGCCAGCTCGCCGGCGTGATCTTCCGCGCCGCGCTTCAGTGCGAGCGCAATCTGCTCACCGCGCAGGATTTCCCCCACATTGCGGTGCAATCGCAATTCACCGGCCGCCGCACCGATTTCGCGCCGTCGATCAGCAGGACGCACCGGGAGGAAGCGATCGGCGCCGCACCAGGCGTCACCCTCTACACCGACGATGGCCATCTCCGCCCGCTCGAAGAGATTGAGTCCGACATTATCCGCCTGGCGATCGGCCACTATCGCGGGCGGATGAGCGAAGTCGCCCGACGGCTCGGCATCGGCCGCTCCACGCTCTATCGAAAGCTCGGCGGCTTAGGCATCGACACGGCGGCTTAGGCGGCTGGACCCGCCGTAAAGAGTCGCCGTGTGCAGCCTGAGCGACTAGCGTAGCGGCGATGCCGCGCATCCTGTTGCTTTCCATCCTGCTCCTTGCCGCCTGTCAGCAGAGCGCGCCGGCCGAGTTCGCGCCTTCGGCTTGCGAGACCAAGCACTTCGAGGGCAGCGGCTTTGTCGCCTGCGCGGTCGAGGGCGGCGCGGTCGAGCTGCACACGTTCGACAAGGCCGGTGCGCCGATGCGGAGCTTTTCCAACCTCCAGGCCAGCCTCGGAAAGCGCGCGCCGAATGTCGCCTTCGCGATGAACGCCGGCATGTTCGATGACGAGGGGCGGCCCATTGGCTTGCTGATTGAAGGTGGCGAGCAGAAGCACGCGATCAATCTCCGCAAGGGCGGCGGCAACTTCCACCTGCTCCCCAACGGCGTGTTCCTGGTGCGCAAGAGCGGCAAGGCGGAGGTGGTGCCGAGCACCGCTTATGAGCCGTCAAAGGATATCGCCTTCGCAACCCAATCCGGGCCGATGCTGCTGATCGACGGCAAGTTGCACCCGAAGTTCGACCAGGACGGTCCGTCGCAGAACATCCGCAACGGGGTCGGCATCGCGCCGGACGGGACGGCGGTGTTCGTCATCAGCCAGGATCCGGTCTCGTTCGGCAGGTTCGCCCGCTTCTTCCGCGACCGGGTCAGGGCCAGGAACGCGCTCTACTTCGACGGCGTGGTCAGCTCGCTTTGGGATCCCGCCGGCCACAGGATGGACTCGCATACCGAGATCGGGCCGATGGCAGTCGTGTTCGTTGCGCCTCGGCCCGCGTCCGCTCGCCGGAAGCAGTAGACGTCAAACGGCGAGCCACTTCCTAGCGAAGCGCCGGCTCGTCTTCCCGCAAGTGCAGGTAATTGCTGTCGAAGTCGCCGGCATCGGCAAGCTTGCGCCAGTCGCCGACGAAGATTGACCGTGGGTTTGAACGCTGAATCAGGCCGTCGCGCTCGAGCGACTTGATCGTGCGGTTGACGTGCACGGACGTCAAACCGGTCGCGTCGGCAAGCTGCTCCTGCGTCATCGGCAGTTCGTACTGGTTCTCATGCCCAAGGCCCGCAACCTTCAGCCGCAGCGAAAATTCGCAAAGCAGGTGGGCGATGCGGGTCCGCGCGTCGCGGCGGCCGACATTGGTGATCCACTCGCGGAAAATGGAGCCGTCGACGAGCGTGTCGAGCCACATTGCGTGACCGATCCTCGGCCGCTCTCGCGTGAGTGCGATCACCGCTTCGCGAGGCACGGCAGCGATCTTGCCCGGCGTCAGCATCTGCACGCTGTGATCGGCAATCTCGAGCATCGAATTCTGAAGGTCGACCACTTCTCCCTTCATATGCACGGAGAGGATTTGGCGACCGCCCGTGGCAACCAGCTTGGAACGGATGGCGTAGCCGGAAAGGAGGACCGTGGAATGGGTCGCGCGCTCGCGCTCGCGAACCAGGAAGTGGCTCCGCTCGATGCGCTTGAGGTTGAATGGCAGCGCGCGGATCGCGGCCTGGTCGTCGGCATCGAGCGGCAGCCGGTAGGACAGCTTCTCTACAAAAGGTTCGAGCGTCGACGAACTGGTGTTCTGCTGCACAAAAATTGCTCCCGGTATAAGGGCGGGAGCACAAATCGGTCTCTCAGCCGCCAGAGCCCCTATAGTCGGTCCGACGATGAGCCTTCTTTATGACAGTTATGCGCAACGCGCCTTGATTTATGTTTGGGTATTGTTCGACGCTTGAAGGCTGGCACGGCAGGCGGCAGGCGGGATCCGCTGCACAGCCGCCTAGTCCTTGAGCGGTGTGGCTCCGACCGAGACGACATATCGGCCGATCAGCCTGTTCCCCTCCTCAAGCCTGACTTCCGCGCCGAAGAACGGGTTCCCGTGGGAAACCTGCTCCTGGCCGATGGCGATCGCGCCGGCGATGGCCGACTGCCACGCTTTCACAACGTCTGGAGACTCCTGATCGCCGGTCTCGGAGAAATGTTCGTTCACGACGGTAACACGGTAAGTCGGCATCGAACGGCGATACACGGCGGCCGCAATGCCGCTTCTAAAGTAGGTTAGCGAAAAGCATGATGCGGCGATCCGACGGTCAGTCGCGCAGCATGAACGGCTCGGTCCTTCCAAAGCGGCACACGATGCGCATGTCCTGCCGAAGCTCGCCGGCACCGGAAACCAGCATCCGCCGCGCCTTCTTCAGCGCTTCGCTATCCGTCGCCGCGTCGAGGTCGCCAGCCTTCGCGAAAACGCCGCACGCCCTTGTTTCGAAGACAGAGTAGAGCATTGCGACGCGGGGTTAGCCGATCGTGCCGATGGGACGCCGCCGCGAACCCGGGCCAATATAGGGCATCTCCGCTTCACCGCGCGCGAGCGCGGCATAGTTCTGCGCCAGTTCGTGATGAACCCGCCGCGCATCCGGGCACGCCGCGCTTTTCGCCGCCGCCCGTTCGCTCAATTCGCGCTGCCGATAATATTCCTGGTCTCGGTCATCCATCGTCCGCCCCTCGAACTGATAAGCCACTGTATTTGAGGCCAATTACGGGCGACGCGACATAAACTGCATCAAGAGGCGCGTGGAATTTTCAATTCTATAGCCGAGGCGTGAGCGCCTGGTCGCGCAAGCCCCGCCAGACCTTCAGGGCCTGCACCGTGTCGTACACGTCGTGCACACGGAGCACATGCGCCCCCTGCTCCGCGGCCTTGAGCGCAAGCGCGATACTGCCGCCGAGGCGCTTGTCGGCGGGGGCTTCACCGGACAATGCACCGATGGTCCGCTTGCGGCTCGCGCCGACGACGAGCGGGCAGCCGAGCGAATGCAACAGCGCCAGGCCGTTCATCAGCTCAAGATTGTGGGCGACATTCTTGCCGAAGCCGAAGCCCGGATCGATCAGGATCTTGTCCCGCGCAATCCCGGCCTGCTCCGCCGCCGCAACGCGCTCCTCGAGCCACAGATACACTTCGACGAGCACGTCGTCGTAGCGCGGGTCCTGCTGCATCGTCTCCGGCGCACCCTGGTGATGCATCAGGATCACCGGGACCCCTGCCGCCGCGACCGTTGCGGCGGAGCGCTCGTCGTAAGTCAGTGCCGACACGTCGTTGATGAGGCGTGCGCCCGCTTCCAGCGCTGCCGTCATGACGTCGGCCTTGCGCGTGTCGATCGACACGGCCGCGCCGCCCTTGGCAAGCTGGCGAATCACCGGGATTGCCCGTTCGATCTCGTCGCCTTCCCACACCGGTTTCGCGCCGGGGCGGGTGGATTCCCCACCGACATCGACGATTGCCGCGCCCTCGCCGCCCATGTCGCCGCCGGCGATTGCCGCAGCCGCGGCGTCGGCGAACTGGCCGCCGTCGGAGAAGCTGTCCGGCGTCACATTGACGATGCCCATCACCTGCGGCTGGTCGAGGCGGATCGTGCGGCCGCCGAGCTGCAGCGGCGCGCGCGGCGATGTCAGCGCCTGCCATTGCTGCGCCATCGCGTCGTCGAAGCGCTCTTCGATCCCGGCGACGGGCAGCAGCTCGGCCGAAACGCGATTGTGACCTTCGACGCGGATCAGCTCGACGACGGAGAACCAGTTCAGCCCCCCGGCAAGCCGCGCGACCTTGCCGTCATGGCCGAACGGGGAATCGACGAAGCCCGTGGGGCGGATGAGGGTTCTGGTCATAAAGCTCCGTTCGGGCTGAGCCTGTCGAAGCCCTGCCGTTCACTTGTTGGGGTAAGAAGAAGGCAGCCCTTCGACAAGCTCAGGGCGAACGGATGCTAAAGGGAGCTCAAATGCTGCTGCCGCAACGCATCGAGCGGCTCGTCGCCGGCGTGCCAGAAGGTCCATCCGTTGCACGACGGTGCGCCCTGCAGCGCCGCGCCGACCTTGTGAATGGAACCGACATGCGGGCCGCAGGCAATCGAGCCGTCGGCCTGGACGCTCGCGCTCCAGCGGCGCTTGGCGTCCGTCAGCAACGTCCCGGGCGGGACGAGCCCGCTTTCGACCAGCACGCCGAACGCGACGCGCGGCGCCGATCGTTTGTCAGGCACCGTCTTCATCGCGCTTTCGTCGAGCGGCAGGGTCGATGCGATCCGTTCGCTTGCGACCTTCACATAAGCGGTTTCGCGCTCGATCCCGATCCAACGGCGGCCGAGGCGGCGAGCGACCGCGCCGGTCGTGCCGGTGCCGAAGAACGGATCGAGCACCACGTCGCCCGGCTTCGTGCAGGCGAGCAGGATGCGGTACAGCAAGGCTTCGGGCTTCTGCGTCGGATGCGCCTTCGACCCGTCGGCGCCTTTCACCCGCTCCGCGCCGGCGCAGATCGGGAACGACCAGTCGGAGCGCATCTGCAGATCGTCGTTCAGCGCCTTCATGGCGCGATAGTTGAAGGTGTAGCGCGCCTTTTCGTCCTTCGCGCACCACAGCAACGTCTCATGCGCGTTGGTGAAGCGGGTGCCGCGGAAGTTCGGCATCGGGTTGGTCTTGCGCCAGACGATGTCGTTCAAGATCCAGAAGTCGGCGTCCTGCAGCAGCGAGCCGACGCGGTAGATATTGTGATAGCTGCCGATCACCCAGATGGTGCCGTCGTCCTTGAGGATCCGCCGCGCCTGGTCGAGCCAGTCACGGGTGAAGCCGTCATAGGCGGCGAGGCTGTCGAACTTGTCCCATTCGTCATCCACCGCATCCACGCGGCCGCCCTCGGGACGGAACAGGTCGCCGCCAAGCTGCAGATTGTACGGCGGGTCGGCGAAGATCATGTCGACGGACTTGTCCGGAAGGCGTGCCATCATGGCGATGCAGTCGCCCTGCAGGATGGTGTCGAGCGGCAGCTCCCGCTTGCCCGTTTTCGCCGGACGAAAGCTCGTCGGCTGCTCCGCGATGCGGGCGATCAGGTTCATCTCGCTCGTGCCCCTAGGTTGAACGTGCGAGGGTGAGTCAGGCCGGACTCGCGGTCAACAATGAAGAGGTTAACGGCGGTTCTTGAGACAGGAGAACGGAACGAGTCCGTACCGACCTGAACACAAGATATTGAGTCAGGCGGCCTTGGCGGGACTCAATGGCTGGTGGTGTGGCACCGAGGACTCTCCGCTCGAGATTTCTTCCAGCACCAGCTCCGGCTGCATGGTTTGCGCGATCATCTGCTTCACCAGGCCGAAGCTGCGGCGGTGCAGCGGGGTGGGCCCGAGCTCGCGCAGCGCCCTGCGATGATCGGGCGTCGGATAGCCGCGATTATGCTCCCAGCCGTAGCCGGGATGCTGCAGCGCATAGTCGGCCATGATCCGGTCGCGCGTGACCTTGGCGATGATCGACGCGGCGGCGATGGACCGGCACTTGGCGTCGCCGTCGACGATGGCCTTGGACGGCCGCTCCCAGCGCGGGCAGGCATTGCCGTCGACCAGCACCCATGCGGGTTCGAGGCCGAGCGCTTCGACCGCGCGACTCATCGCCAGCATGCGCGCCCAATAGATGTTGATCGTGTCGATCTCTTCGACCGACGCCATGCCGACGCCCCAGGCGACGCATTGCTTCGTGATCCGCCCGTAGAGGCTCTCGCGCTTGTCGATCGGCAAATTCTTGCTGTCGTCGATGCCGTACGGAAATTTGTCGCGGTCCAGGATGCAGGCCGCAGCGACCACCGGCCCGGCCAGCGGCGCGCAGCCCGCTTCGTCGACGCCGGCAAGCGGCTGCGGAAATCCGATCTCGAGCTTGAAGGAACAGCGCCGCGGCATCCGTGCAAGCCTAGCCGATGATCAGCGAGTCGCCAGTACCTGCTTCAAATTATTGTGGATTGCCGACCCGCCACGGCGGGAAGCGGCGGTTTTCGCCGGCTTTGTAGAAGAAGATGATATTGCCGTCGGGATCGCGCAGGCGCGCTTCGCGCCACATCCACGGCTGGTTGCGCGGGCCATGCTCGAAAGCGATCCCGCTGCGCGCGAGTTGTTCGACGCGCTGGTCGAGATCGTCGCACTCGAGGTAGATAGCCGTCGTGGCGGCAATCGTTTCTTCAGGATCAATCTGGACCGAGAAAGTCATGCCACCGGCCAGCTCGAAGCGGGCATAGCCGTTGTCGGGGCTGTCGACGATCTGCCGCAGCCCGAGCTTGCGGTAGAAATCAACCGAACGCCGGTAATCGGTGCCGGTCACCGTCACCTGGTTGAGCCGCGGCCCGTCGCCAACGTCGAGGCGGACCGAGGACTGGCCGATCGGGCCCGACCCCTGCCCCAGCCCCGGGGCCTCGTGAAGCGCGACGCGGACGAACTCGCGCGCGCGGCCGACAGCGTCCGACAGGCTCGCGCCCTTGGCAAGGAAAAGTGTGATCGCGCTTGCGAGCGTGCAGCCGGTGCCGTGCGTGCTGGTGGTGTCGATCCGGCGCCCTTGCCAGCTGGTCATATTGTCGGTTTCAATGAGCGCGTCGGCGAGCGCCTCGCCTTCCTCGTGCCCGCCCTTGATCAGCACCGCGCAGCCATGCTCACCGACGAGGTGGAGCGCGGCGGCGACAGGGTCTTCCTCGGACGTCAGCCGCTTGAGTTCCGGCAGGTTGGGCGTGGCGATCGTCGCGACCTTCATCAACCGCGCGAACGCCGCGACCGTGGCGTCGTCGGCAAGGACCCCGCCGCTCGTTGCGACCATCACAGGATCGAACACGATCGGCAGCCCGGGCTGGACGGCTTTCAGCTGTTCGAGACGATCGGCGACGAGTCCCGCGGTGAAGGCGCTGCCGATCATGCCGATCTTCACGGCATCGATGCCGATATCCTCGGCGACCGCGTCGATCTGCGCAAGGACGGTTTCCGTCGGCACCGGATGGATGGCGGTGACGCCGACCGTGTTCTGGGCGGTGATCGCGGTGATCGCCGTCATCGGGTGGCCGCCGAGCATCGCGATGGTCTTGATGTCAGCCTGAATCCCTGCGCCGCCCCCGCTGTCGGAGCCCGCGATGACGAGAATTCGCGCCGTCGGCGTTACGCTACCCGCCTTCGACCCGGCGTTGGGGGCGAAGTTGTCCATGTGCACGATGTGGCGGTTAGCGCCGCAAATACCAAGAAATGGTTCACGCGGCCGCCTGGACTGCTTCGCAAATGTCGTCGACAACCCGTTTAACCGTCGCAGGATCGTCGCCTTCGGCCATCACGCGGATCAGCGGCTCCGTCCCCGACTTGCGGATCACCAGGCGGCCCTTGCCTTCCAGTTCGGCTTCCGCGGCGGCGATGCGCTTGCGGACGCTGTCCGTTTCCAGCGGATCGACGCCCCCGTTGAAGCGGACATTCTTGAGCAGCTGCGGCAGCGGTTCGAACTGGCGCAGCAGGCTGCTGGCCGGCTTGCCGCCCTCGACCAGCGCCGCGAGCACCTGCAGCCCGGCGACGAGGCCGTCGCCGGTCGTCGCATGATCGGTGAGGATGATGTGCCCCGACTGCTCGCCGCCGACATTGCAGCCGGACTTGCGCATCTCCTCGAGCACATAGCGGTCGCCGACTTTGGTGCGGACGGTCTTGAGCCCGGCTTCCTCGAGCTTCCGCTCAAGGCCGAGGTTGGACATGACGGTCGCCACGACTGCGTCGCCCTTGAGCTCACCGCGCGCCTGAAGACCGAGCGCGATCAGCGCCATCAATTGGTCCCCGTCGACGAGCCGTCCCTGCTCGTCGCAGACGATCAGCCGGTCGGCGTCGCCATCCAGCGCAAGGCCGATGTCGGCGCCGCTCGCGACCACGGCTTCCTGCATGGTCTCTGGATGGGTCGAGCCGCATTTGTCGTTGATGTTGAGGCCGTTGGGCGCGACGCCGAGCGGGATCACTTCGGCCCCAAGCTCCCACAGCGCATCGGGCGCGACGTGGTAAGCGGCGCCGTTGGCGCAATCGACGACCACCTTCAGCCCGTCGAGCCGCAGATGCTCAGGGAAAGTATCCTTCGCGAATTGGACGTAGCGGCCGCGCGCGTCGTCGATCCGCCGCGCCCGGCCGATCAGTTCCGATTTGGCGAGCTGCGGCTTGTCGCCGAACCGCTTTTCGATGGCTTGCTCGGCATCATCGCTGAGCTTGTAGCCGTCGGGCCCGAACAGCTTGATCCCGTTGTCGGCAAACGGATTGTGCGACGCGCTGATCATGACGCCGAGGTCGGCGCGCATCGATCGCGTCAGCATCGCTACCGCCGGCGTCGGCATCGGCCCGAGAAGCACGACGTCCATCCCGACGCTGGTGAACCCAGCGACCATCGCCGATTCCATCATGTAGCCCGACAGGCGCGTGTCCTTGCCGATCACGACGCGGTGGCGGTGGTCGCCGCGCATGAAGTGAGCGCCCGCCGCCATGCCGACGGCAAGCGCCGTCTGCGCCGTCATCGGCTCCGCATTGGTGGTGCCGCGAATGCCGTCAGTGCCAAAGAATTTCCGTGCCATCAGCGGCCCTTAGCGCGGTCAGCCGATCCAGCGCCAGAACCCGACAGGGATCGGGTGCGCCCACGTCGCGATCAGGAACAGGATGGTGCCGCCGATCAGTGCGACGAGGCCCGGGTTTGCAAGCCCGCGCGTGAAGGGCACGAAGGCGGTCTGCGCGGTCCAGTCGTGCCAGTCCTCACCCATGGCCGCGGCCTTCTTGCGGTCCTGCATCGCCGCACCCGCGAGCGCGAGCAGGAGGATGGCGGCGTCCAGCACCAGCGCCTTCGGCATGGCGATGAGCGCGAGGTGGACCACCGCCCAGATCGCGAAGCTCCACATCATCGGGTGGCGGGTGAGGCGCAGCACGCCACGCGGGCCGCCGCGCGGACCCGGTGCGCCGGGAAGCGCCGGATTGCCGGTGAACGAGCCGGCGAAGAGGATACAGGCGAACCACATCAGCACCGCGGCGACGATCCACATCCATTCTTCAGTCGCCCACAACGGCGGCTCGCGCCCGATCGCATGATAGAAATAGATCATCGCGCCGAACGTGATCAGCGATACCAGCGAATAGACGCCGCGGAACGGCCCTTCGCCCATGGCCCGCACCATCGGCCCGCGAAGCGGGTGCGACATCAGGAAGTGCGTGCCGACGAATGCGATCGCCGACAGCAAAAGGCCCATCTGCAAGGTCAATGCCGGTATGCCTCCGGAAGATCGCGCCGCTGAAGGTCGCGATAGCGTTGGAGCAGGCGCGTCTGGCGCGTCTCGAGTGGCTGGCGAACGCCGTCGATGTAAACCTGCTCGGCCGCGCTCGAGCCTTCGAGCGGATCGCCCGACCAGATGACGACATCGGCGCGCCGCCCGGGCGCCAGGCTGCCCAGCTCATTGCCGAGGCCGATCACTTCTGCGGGGCGCGAGGTGATCATCGCCAAGGCCTCGCCCCAGCTGACGCCGGCGGCGCCGGGCACCCGCTGAAGGCCGACGAGGTTGCCGGCATATTGGCGCTGCCAGAAGATATTGCGGGTATCATCCCCGTTGATCGTGCCGAGCGCGACCTGAACGCCGGCAGCGCGCAGGCGGCCGACATTCGACTGGGTCGCCGCAAGCTCCTCGAACGAGGCCGGCAGATCGTTCAGCGGAGCGGCAATGACCGGCACGCCGGCGCTGCGGATGCGGTCAGCGACCGTCCAGCCTTCGCTCGCCCCGACCAGCACTAGCTTCAGGCCCGGATACTCGCGTTTGAGGTTGAGAACGTTGAGGATGTCGCGGGCTTGCTCGACGTGGACAAGCAGCTGCTGCCGCCCTTGCAGCACCGGAACGAGCGCCGTGGCGTCATAGCGGGTCAGAAGAACGTCGCTGTTACGCTGCCGATCGTAGAGGCGGGATTCGTTCGGGTTACGCACCACGGGCCGGTCGCGTTCGTCCTGCCGTTCCGCCGTCCCGCTGCTCACGGGCGCCGCATAGCGGCCGAGCTGCGAGGCTTCGCGCAAGGCGTTGCGGAACAAGGCAAAGGCCGAGGACCGGGAACCGCCGGCATTGTCGGCGCCGCTCTCGCCAAGTTCGACATATTGGAAGCGGCGGGCGGCGGTGATCGGGTCCATGTCGGCGCCGGTGTCGATCACCGCCCCCTGCCCGGCAAAAATGCTCTTGCCGGCGCCGGGCGCGACGACGGCGCGCGTGATTCCGTCGGCACGGTTCACGGCGATCGTCGAGGCGCGCGGATTGACCGACGGCACCACATCGATGGCGGCGCTGAACGGCCCATTGGCGCTGACGTCCTCCGATCCTTCAGCGGACAGGTCGACCTCCGACAAGCCGAGGCGGGAAAAGCCGGCGACGATCCCCGGCGCCACCCATTTGCCGGTGGCATCGATCACCTGCGTATCCGCGGGCAACTTCATGCGGATGTCGCCCGCGGCGACGACCCTGCCGTTGCGAACGACGACCATGCCGCCAGGGATCGGTTCCGAGCCGTCGCCCTTGGCAACAGTGCCGTTGACGATCGCGAAGGTTTGGGCGGCGGCTGGAACGCTCGTCGTGACCAGCAATGCGGCAAGCAGCGCGCGGATCATTTCACGTCTCCTTCGCCCGGCTGGCCCAGCTCGAAGTCGCTGACCGGCCGCCGCTTCGGATCGTTCATGTCATACATGAGCGCGCCGTCGATCCACACGCGTTCCGGCCGCGCATAGACGCTGAACGGATTGCCGTTCCACAGCACCACGTCCGCCATCTTGCCCGGCGTCAGCGTGCCGGTCCTGTTGAGGATGCCGAGCGCCTGGGCCGGGTTGCGGCTGAGCCACGTCCAGGCAACGGCGTCGCTGACGTCGATCCCGGCACGGCGTCCGTCGGCAAGCGCTTTGGCCGCTTCCTGGTTCAGGCGCTGGATGCCGTTCGGGTCGTCGGAATGGACGATGGCACAGGCGCCCGCATTGTGAACCAGCGGGATATTCTCCTTCACCGCGTCATAGGCTTCCATCTTGAAGCCGTACCAGTCCGCCCACATCGCCGAGCAGATGCCTTCGCGAGCGAGGATGTCGGCGATCTTGTAGCTTTCGACCGCGTGGTGAAAGGCCGTGACCTTGTAGCCGAACTCATGGGCCATATCGATCATCTGGGCCATTTCGTCGGCGCGGTAGCAATGGTTGTGGATCAGGATCTTGCCGTCGAGCACGCCCATCAGCGTGTCCTTGGCAAGGTCGCGGTCGGGCATGTCGCCGCCGTCTGCAGTATAAGCGTCCCACTTGCGCTTGTACGCCTGGGCATCGATCCAGGTCTGACGCGTGACGGCGATATTGCCCATCCGCGTCTGCGGCATGTTGCCCTTCGACCCGTAAACCCGCTTCGGATTTTCGCCGCACGCCATCTTGAGGCCGTAGGGAGCGCCGGGGAACTTCATCCCCTGCACCGTCCGCGCCGGCACGTTCTTCACCGTCACCGAGCGGCCGCCGAACAGGTTCGCTGAGCCCGGCAGGATCTGCAGCGTGGTCACGCCGCCATTGGCAAGCGCCCGGCTGAAGCCCGGGTCCTGCGGCCAGACGCTATGTTCCGCCCACACTTCGGGCCGCGCGGGGGACGTCGCTTCGTTGCCGTCCGACAGCGCTTCCACGCCGGGCGACGGATAATCGCCGAGGTGGCTGTGCACGTCGATGATGCCGGGGGTCACGAACTTGCCGGTACCGTCGATCTCCACCGCGCCCACGGGCGTCGCCAGTGCCGGTCCGCGGACCGCCTGAATCGCGCCATCGGCGAAGATCACCGTGCCCCCGTCGATGCGGCGGCCGTCGCCGTCGAACACGGTCGCGTTGCGGATCACCGTCGGCGCGCCCGCGTAGCGGGCATAGGTCGACGGATAGGGATCTTCGTTGATCCGGACCGCCGCCGCATCCTTCGCCGGCGGGTTGAGCGCGGCGCACGCGGTCAATCCCGCGCCTGCCGCCACCAAGATGATCGCCCCCCCGAGCCGCATCAGACGCCTTTGGGGCTGCGCCCCTCCACGTCCTCGCGCTGCGGGAACATGCCGGGTCCTTGGTTCTCGGCCAGTTCCGCACGGCCCGCCAGGTCCTCGTCCTTCAGCGTGTCGAGGTGCATGAGGCGCTTGATCAAGGGCGAAACCGCGAGCACCAGCACACCGCAGCCGACCGCGATCCAGCCGATCTCATTATAGATCGACAAGGTCAGGTCCCTCGACATTTCGCCGCTTTCGCCGCCCGTCGCCTCGCCGATCTTGCCGGCGACGAAGTTACCGACGGCGGTCATGTAGAACCATGCGCCCATGATCAGCGATGCCATGAACCTCGGTGCGAGACGGTTCATCGCGCTGAGGCCGACGGGCGACAGGCACAGCTCGCCGGTCGTCTGAAGGAAGTAGAGCGCGAAGACGAAGAACACCGGGGTCAGCGCGTCTCCGCTGAGGTTCGCACCCAGGACGAACACCAGGAATGCCGCACCGACCTGCATCAGCGCGAGGCCGAACTTGGCGGGTGCCGAAGGCTCCAGGTTCCTCTTGCCGAGATACTGCCAAAGGGCCGCGAACAAAGGCGCGAGCAGAATGATGTAGATGGAGTTCACCGACTGGAAGACCGAGGCGGGGATGTTCCCGCGGTCGACATAGCGGTCGGTGTACAGGTTGAAGCTGCCGCCCGCCTGTTCGAACAGGCCCCAGAACAGCGGGTTGAGGGCGATCAGGAACAGGATCGCGAAGATGCGGTGGCGCGGCTCGCGGTCCAGCTTGAAGGCTTCGTAGAGCACGTAGGCGAGCAGCGCGATGCCGGAGATGATCAGCAGCATCTGAATGACGTTTTGGTACTGGATGAGGCCCCACATCACCGCCACGGCGGCGAGGCCGACCCCGTAGAGCGTCAGTTCGCGGCCCTTGGGAAGCGATGCCGGCGGCTCGCCAGCGCCGTTGAGAACGCCCTTGCCGATCACGAAGACGGCAAGGCCGGCGAGCATGCCGATGCCGGCAAGCCCGAAGCCATAGCCCCAGCCGATCGTCTCGCCGAGGTAGCCGACGAGGATCGAGCCTGCGGCGGCGCCGAGGTTAATGCCCATGTAGAAGATGGTGTAGGCGGCGTCGCGGCGGGTGTCCGTCAGCCGGTAGAGCTGGCCCACCATCACCGAGATGTTCGCTTTGAGGAATCCGGAGCCGACGATGATCAGCGCAAGCGCCAGCCAGAAGACGTTGATCGTCGCATCTTCCTGGCCGCCTGTGCCTTCGATCGCCATCGCCCCGTGGCCGAGCGCGAGCAGGATGCCGCCGAATAGCACTGCCTTGCGCTGGCCGAGGTAGCGATCGGCGAGATAGCCGCCGAGCACCGGCGTGATGTACACCAGGCTCGTGTAGGCGCCGTAGATGAGGTTCGACTTGTCGTCGGCGAACAGCCAATGCTTGGTCAGGTAGAAGATCAGCAGCGCCCGCATGCCGTAGTAGGAGAAGCGCTCCCACATTTCGGCGAAGAAGAGCATGAACAGGCCCTTCGGGTGGCCGATCACCTCCTGCTTGCGGCTGAGGCCGATGGCCAAGCCAATGGCGAGGAAGGCTGCAAGGATGAGGGTCGCAATCGCGGCGATCCAGTCACCCTCATTCCAGGTTTGCATCGGCTTCACTAACAGTCTCCCCAGACCTCAACTCGATTTGTCGCGCACCGTAACGACGCAAAGCGCGTTGTGAAGCGCATTGTTGCATGCTGCGGGCCACCCTATGTGCCCCGTCGATGCTGAATGACCGTTCGTCGACGCTGTCGCTTCTCGAGACCCGCCGCTCCGCCAAGCCGCGCGAACTGATCGGCGACGGGCCGACCGCGGAGGAGATGCAGCGTATCCTGACCATTGCCGCGCGCACGCCCGACCACGGCAAGCTGCACCCCTGGCGGTTCGTGACCGTCGGCGCGGACCAGCGCGACCGGTTCGAGGCACTGCTTCGCGAAGCGCTGGCCGAGCACGATCCTTGCGCCAGCATCGCCCACCACCAGAAGGAGCATGATTTCGCTCATTATGCCGGCCAGCTGGTCGTGGTCGTCTCGGCGCCGGTTCCCAATCACAAGATCCCGGTGTGGGAGCAGGAGCTGTCTTGCGGGGCGGCGGCGATGAACCTTCTCCATGCCGCTCATGCG
The DNA here is from genome assembly GCA_036563485.1 of Sphingomicrobium sp. Classification (NCBI taxonomy): domain Bacteria; kingdom Pseudomonadati; phylum Pseudomonadota; class Alphaproteobacteria; order Sphingomonadales; family Sphingomicrobiaceae; genus Sphingomicrobium; species Sphingomicrobium sp. The sequence goes on from DATCMI010000001.1 coordinate 170,768, forward strand.
CTCGGCTATGTCGCCGGCTGGGTCACGGGGTGGCGGACCTATTCGGAGCGCGTGCGCAGCGCTTTCTGCGGCGATGGCGAGCGGATCGCCGGCTTCATCTTCATCGGTCAGCCTGGCCGCGAGATCGAAGAGCGGCCGCGGCCTTCGCTTGCGGAAGTGGTCAGCGCCTGGGCCTCGCCGCAAGTCCAAGATTCAGATTGAACTTTCCGCGCGGCGCTGTATTATGACAGCATGACGCTTCGCACCCAGCATGAAAAACCGGTCTACGTCCGCCTCCGCGAAGTGATTGCCGACGCGATCCTCGCCGGCAAGTACAAGGACGGGGATCCGCTTCCTTCGGTGCGGGCGCTCGCCGCCGAGGAACAGGCCAACCCGCTGACGGTCGCCAAGGCCTATCAGGGCTTCCAGGACGAAGGGCTGATCGTCGTCAAGCGCGGCGTCGGCATGTTCGTCGCGCCGGGCGCGCGCCAGCGGCTCAGTGAATCCGAACGCACTCGCTTCCTCAAGGAAGAATGGCCGGAGATCCGGGCGCGCATGAGCCGGCTCGGGATCGACGCCAGCGAACTGCTGCAGCGGGAAACCGCCTGAACTTCCGCCCGGCGCGCTAATCCTCTAGCCGCAACGGGTGCAGACCCGGCTCCTCACCGATGACGAAAACGGCATAGCCGAAGCCGCGCGGCTGATCCTTGCCGGGCAGCCGGTCGCTGTGCCGACCGAGACCGTCTACGGCCTCGCCGCGGACGCGACCAACGGCGACGCCGTCGCGCGCATCTACGAGGCGAAAGGCCGGCCGAGCTTCAATCCGCTGATCGTCCATGTGCCGGACCTCGCGGCCGCCCAGGTCATCGGCGAGTTCGGCAATGACGCGCTGGCGCTGGCGCGCGAGCACTGGCCTGGACCGCTGACGCTCGTCGTTCCGCTGCGCGCCGACAGCGGTATCGCCTCGCTGGTCACCGCGGGCCTCGACACGATCGGGCTTCGGGTGCCGGACCATCCCGCGATGCAGGCGCTTCTGCGCAAGTGCGGACGCCCGCTCGCGGCGCCATCGGCAAATGCTAGCGGCTCGATCAGCCCGACGCGAGCCGAGCATGTCCTGAAGAGCCTCGAAGGCCGCATTGCGGCTGTCATCGACGGCGGCGCGACCAGGCGCGGCATCGAGTCCACGATCGTCGCAGCAACCGGCGGCACGCTCCGCCTGCTGCGCAAAGGGCCGGTCGAGGTGGACGCCCCCCTGGAGAGCAGCGGCAAGATCGAAGCGCCGGGTCAGCTCGCGAGCCACTATGCCCCCGCCAAGCCGCTGCGGCTCGACGCCGAGCGAGCCGACGCGGACGAATATCTAATTGGCTTCGGGCCAATCGCCGGCAACGCGAGCCTCAGCGCATCGGGCGACCTGGTCGAGGCCGCGCGGCGCCTGTTCGACCTGCTTCACCAGGCGGACGCCTCGCCAAAGCCGCGCATCGCGGTCGCCCCGGTCCCGAACGACGGGCTCGGCTCGGCCATCAACGATCGCCTGAGCCGCGCCGCCGCGCCTAGGCCGTAGCCGAAGCGCTCTTCGTGCGTGCCTGGAAGCTCTTGCGGAGCTTCTGAAGCTTGGGCGGGATCACCGCCATGCAATAAGGGTTCCGCTGCCCCTCGCCCGACCAATAGTCCTGGTGATAATCCTCGGCCGGATACCATTCGGCCATCGGCTCGATCGTCGTGACGATCCGCCCGCCATGATCGGCATTGTTGCGCTCGATCGCTGCGTCCGCTTGCTGCGCCTGCTCATCCGTCTGCGGGAAAATTGCGGAGCGATATTGCGTGCCGATGTCGTTGCCCTGGCGGTTGAGCTGCGTCGGGTCGTGCGTCGCAAAGAAGATGTCGAGCAGGTCGTCGTAGCTCAGCTGCTCATTGTCGAAGGTGATCCGGATCGCTTCGGCATGGCCGGTATTGCCGCCGCACACCTCCTTGTAGGTCGGGTTCACCGTGTGGCCGCCGGTGTAGCCGCTCTCGACGGATTTCACTCCGACCACGTCCAGGAACACCGCTTCGGTGCACCAGAAGCACCCGCCTGCAAGAACCGCGACTTCGTCGGCCATATTCCACTCCTGTCTGCTGTTGCAGCGGAGATAGGAAGAGCAGCTACTTTTGGTAAGACGCCTTGAGGCTGGCGAGTTCGAGCCTTTTGCCGACCCATTCGGCGAGCTCGTCGAACTCAAGCGGCTTGTCGAAGACGATGCCCGCCACTCGGTCGGAAAACCAGCGCACCTCGCCCTTCACCGGACGGAGGCTTTCGATCACGACGACGACCTTCTTGCCGACGCAATATTCCTCGATCGGCTCGACCTTCATGCCCCCGAGCGAGATGTCGTGGACGTCGACGGTGTAATAGATTTTGCCGACCTTGACCGACGCCTTGCAGGCGATCTGCAGGCGCGGCGGCCGCGGGCGGAAGCCCAGGCGCTGCTTGCGTCCGGCCAGCAGCTCGCCGAGGTCGACGCTCTGGTCGAACTTGACGCCGACCAGATCGTCGCGAGTCCAGACTACCGAGGACGGGATCTTCTGCCCCGAGACCTCGATATCGACCGGGTCGCCGACGTTCGGCAGGCGCGACACGATGGCCATGATCCCGCCGGCGGACATGTTCTTGACCTTGATCAGCTGCTGGTGGCCGGAAGCGTCGATCATCTTGCCGACCCGGAGCATCGCTGGCACACGGTCGTCATCGCGGCGTTCGACCGGGCGGGGTACGTTCGTCGACAGTGAAACGGTCGTTGATTCGAAGGCCGCGTCGGTTTGCGATACCGGCTGGCCTGACCATTTCCTGCGGATCAGCGTTGCAAACATGCGTTCGACGCCCCTTTCACGCGCGCGTTTCGCGCCAAAATGGGACTTTATCGCTCGCGTAGTTAAAAGTGCGTTGCGCCGGTTGAAATGCGGCATGGATGATGTCTACCCGCGACAAAAGGAGAATGACCTCGAATGCCCGGACCGCGCCTGCTGCTGATCGATGACGAGGAGGCGCTGGCCGAATTCCTCGCAACAGCCGCGGAAGAGGCCGGGTTCCAGCCGGTCATCACCCGCCGCGACGAGGAGTTCCGCGAAGCCTTCCTTGCCGACCGGCCCGACATGGTTGCCCTCGACCTCGGCATGCCCGGCATGGATGGCGTCGAACTGATCCGTTTCCTCGCCGACAATCAGTGTGAGGCGCCGGTATTGATCGTCAGCGGATTCGACCGCCGCGTGCTCGAATCCGCCTACCGGCTCGGGGAGGCGATGGGCCTGCGCATGGTGGGACCGCTGGAAAAGCCGGTTCGGTTCGAGGTCCTTCAGGAGCTGCTGGCAAGCGTCAGGGCAACGCTCTAGCCGTGGCCTCCCCAACCGCCGCACAGCTGGTCCGCAAGCTTCCCGAAGCACTGCGCCAGCAGCAGCTGAGGATGCTCTACCAACCGCAGGTGCAGATGCGCGATGGCAAGCTCGTCTGTGTCGAAGCGCTGGTCCGCTGGGAAGATCCCGATTTCGGCCCGATCGAGCCGAGCCGCTTCGTGCCGCTCGCCGAAGAGCATGGGCTGATCGAAGATCTGACACAGTGGGGGCTGCGGCGGATCCTGCGCCAGTGGATCGAGTGGCGCGATGCCGGGATCGATACGTCGATCGCCTTCAATATTTCGGCGCTCAGCCTCAAGCATCTCGATTTCCCCGACCTGGTCGAGCGGATGTGCCGGGCCCTCGGCGTCCCTGCCGACCGCCTGGTGCTCGAATTGACCGAGGGCGCGACTCAACCTTTGGTCAAGCTGATGGACACGCTGACCCGCTTTCGGATCAAGGGCATCGGCTTGGCCATCGACGATTTCGGCACCGGCTATTCCTCGCTGATGCAGCTTCGCCAGCTGCCATTCACCGAAGTGAAGATCGACCGCGAGTTCGTCGGCGACCTGGAGAACTCGCGCGATTCAGCCCTCATCGTCAAAAGTATCGCCGAGCTGGCGCGCGGCCTCGGCCTGCTGTGCTGCGCCGAGGGTGTCGAAACTGCCGAGCAACTGCGCATCCTCCACGAGATCGGCTGCGACCGCGTCCAGGGGTATCTCGTCTCCCCGCCGCTGGAGCCGGAGCGTCTCGGCAGCTGGCTCGCCGACTTCCGCCGCAGTTGGCCGACCCTCATCGGCGGCGCATCCCTCGAACTATGGGGCGATGTCGAACCGGATGCCTTGGGCAAGCGGTAGCTCGCTGCCGTAATTCACCGTGTTGGTCTGCCGCCGCATATAGGCGCGCCACGAATCCGAGCCGCTCTCACGTCCGCCGCCGGTTTCCTTTTCGCCGCCGAATGCGCCGCCGATCTCCGCGCCCGATGGGCCGATGTTCACATTGGCGATGCCGCAGTCGGACCCCGCCGCGGCCATGAAGCGCTCCGCCTCGCGCACGTCGTTGGTGAATATGGATGAGGACAGCCCCTGCGGCACCGCATTGTTGAGCGCGATCGCCTCCTCAAGCTCGCGGTACCGGAGCACGTACAGGATGGGCGCGAAGGTTTCCTGCACCACCGAGCCTTCCTGCCGGTCCACCTCGACGATCGCCGGCCGGACATAGAAGCCGCCGGGCACCGCATTCACGCGGTCAATCCCCTCGCCGAGCACCGCGCGCATCGCTTCGAACGCGCCTTCATCGATCAGCGGCCCGATCAGCGTGTCGGGATCCCGCGGATCGCCGATCTTCACCGCACCGAGCAGCTGCCGCAGCCGCGCCACCAGCTGGTCCGCGATGCTCTCGTGAACGATCAGGCGGCGAAGGGTCGTGCAGCGCTGCCCCGCCGTCCCCACTGCCGAGAAAAGGACCGCGCGCTCGGTGAGGTCGAGGTCGGCCGACGGGCAGACGATCGCGGCATTATTGCCGCCGAGTTCCAGCAGCACCCGGCCCAACCGTTCGGCCACGACCGGCGCCACCATCCGCCCCATGCGCGTCGATCCCGTTGCGGACACCAAGGCGATGCGGGCGTCGCGCACCAAAGCCTCGCCGGTCGCGCGTTCGCCCTGCACCAGCTGGACGAGGCCGTCCGGCGCAGCGCCGAAGCGCTCCAGCGCGCGCTCGACAAGCTTCATCACCAGCTCGGCGCACAGCGGCGTCTTCTCGCTGGGCTTCCAGATCACGGGGTTTCCGCACACCAGCGCCAGCGCGGCATTCCACGCCCACACCGCCACGGGGAAATTGAAAGCGCTGATCACCAGCACGGGTCCGAGCGGATGCCATTGCTCCATCATCCGGTGGTTGGGCCGCTCGCTGGCGATGGCGAGGCCGTAGAGCTGGCGCGACAGGCCGACGGCGAAGTCGCAGATGTCGATCATCTCCTGCACTTCGCCCAGGCTCTCGGCCATGATCTTACCCGCTTCGAGCGTGACCATGCGTGCGAGCGGCTCCTTGGCGCCGCGCAGCTCTTCGCCGAGTAGCCGGACCAGCTCGCCGCGCTGCGGCGCCGGGACCGAGCGCCAGATCGCGAAAGCATCCACCGCGCGGGCGCACGCCTCACCAGGATCGCCAGGCGCAACGCGGCCGATCTCTGTGCCGTCTATCGGCGAATGGCTCGCCAGCGTTCCGGCCGAGCGGACGCCGAAACGTTCGAGCAGCTGTGCAGCATCTTCAGCTGGCGTCACGCAAGCAACTCCTTCGCCTTCTTCATCGCGGCAATGCCCGCCTCGATCGTCTCATCCTTCTTGCCGAAGCACAGGCGCACCAGGTGCCGCGGCGGGTCCTGCTCGGCGAAGGCGGACAGCGGCACCACGGCAATACCGGCCTCCTTCACGGCAAGGTCGGCGAACCTCTCATCTTCGACCTCAAGCCCGGACGCCTTCAGGTCGACGCACATGAAATAGGTCGAGCCGGCGGGAAGCGCCGCATAACCGGCCTGTTCGAGTCCTTGCGTCATCAGGTCGCGCGAGCGCTGGAAACGGTCGCGCATCGGCTGGATCCAGGGATCGCCGTGGTTGAGGCCGAACGCGACCGCCGCCTGCAGGTTCGGGGCCGTCGAGAAGGTCAGGAACTGATGCGCGCGGGCGACGACCGGCGCCAGCTCCGGCGCGGCGACCATCCAGCCGACCTTCCAACCGGTCAGCGAGAAGATCTTGCCTGCCGAGCCGATCTTGATCGTCCGCTCCGCCATGCCGGGCAGCGTCGCCAGCGGCGTGAACTGCCGTCCGTCGAGGACGATATGCTCCCAGACCTCGTCGCTGATGAGGATCAGGTCATGCTGCCGCGATACGGCGGCGAGCCCCTCCAGCTCCTCCCGGCCGTAAAGGCGCCCCGTGGGGTTGTGCGGATTGTTGAACAGGATCGCCCGCGTGCGTGGCGTGATGGCCTGCTCCAGCGCCTCGCGGTCGATATCCCACAACGGCGGCTTGAGCGCGATCTCGACGGGGGTCCCCCCTGCCCGCCTGATCATCGGCGCATAACTGTCGTAAGCCGGCGTGAAGATGATGACTTCATCGCCCGGCTGGACGGTCGCCAGGATTGCGGCGCCCAAGGCTTCGGTCGCGCCGCTGGTGACGCACACCTGGACGGCGTCGATCTGCTGGCCGAAGAGGCGGTTGTAATGAGCCGCAATGGCTTCGCGCAGCGGCACGATCCCGCGCGAGGGCGCATATTGGTTCGAGCCGTGCTTCAGCGCCCTTGCCGCCTCGTCGAGGATCTCCTCCGGCCAGCCGAAATCCGGAAAGCCCTGGCCGAGGTTCACTGCGCCATGCTCCACCGCGAGGCCGGACATAAGCTCGAAGACGCTGGTCTTCATCTGTTCGTAGATCGGGTTCATCGCCGTTCGCATAGCGCGGACCTCGGTTCACCGCGAGTGAGGCAACTTTGTATGCCCGCGGCGCATTCCTTCGGCCTGACCCTCTTGCAGGAAAGAAGCGACATGGCCGACCGCGAAGTCATCCTCCACCGAATGAAGCTCCCCGACCACGAATGCCCCTACGGGCTGCTCGCCAAGCGCATGCTCGACGATGCCGGCATGGCGTATGACGAGCATTTGCTGACCTCACGCGACGAGGTCGACGCGTTCAAGGAGGAGCATGGCGTGCGCACCACGCCCTTGGTGTTCATCGACGGCGAGCCGATCGGCGGCAGCCAGGAACTCGCGGCCTATCTCGAAAAGGAAGGCGCCGCCTAACCCAGCACGCGGGCGACCGCGGCAAGCGGCCTTGCGAGCGCCTGCCCGACCATCAGGAAGGTGCCCGCGGCGAGTACCAGAGCAATACCGGCGACCCCGGCGAACTCGATGGCTCGGCCACGCAGGCGCTCCTGCTCCTGGCTTCGCGGCTGCCGCCGCCGCTCACCCGCGATCGGGCGGACGCTGGTGCCCACCTCGTTGGCAGCGATCTCCTCGACGGGAATCCGCTCGTCGGCCTTGAGCCCGGCGCGAGCCCCCTTCGACCAGATCACCTGCGCGTTGATCACCAGCTCGCCGCGGCGCAGCTCGACCCGGCTGCCGGGTTCGAGATGGCGGCCGGTATGGATCTGCAGCCCGCGCGAGGAGATGTTGAGGATCGACGCGTCGCTCCAGCCGCTCGCCTGGCGCAGCCGCGCGGCCGCGACGACGCGGCGTCGAAGTTCGCGCGGCTTGTGCGCGCTTCGTGAGGTCCCCCCGGACATGAACGCCGGGGTAGTTGGTCACCCTCACCGAGGTCTGAAGCTTTCTTCCGTTATGGACCCGATGCCGGGCCGGCGCGCCTAAAGGCTCCAATAAGCAATATCACCGCGAAGCGTGCCGGGATCGATCAGCGACCGCACGTCGGCAATGGCCCCGCCGTTCGCAACCATGTCGCTGAGCTTGCCTTGGAGCGGCCGGTAAGCATCGTGCCCGACAGCGAAGATCAGCGCGTCGAGGTCAGTGAAGGCTTCGAGCGGGCTCAGCTCGACCCCATATGCTTTACGGACGAGCTCCGGATCGGCGAGCGGATCGTGAACCAGCGGCTTGATCCCGAACTCAGTCAGCTCGCGATAGGTGTCGATGACCTTGGAATTGCGGACGTCCGGAACATTCTCCTTGAAGGTGAAGCCAAGGATGCCGACCCGCGCATTGACGATCCCGCTCCGGCCGCCGCGATCAGCTTCACCACCTTCTGCGCCAGATAGGCGCCCATGCCGTCGTTGATCCGCCGCGCGGAGAGGATGACTTCCGGCTGGTAGCCGAGCTACTCGGCCTTGGCGGTCAGATAATAAGGATCGACGCCGATGCAGTGGCCGCCGACCAGGCCCGGATAGAACTTAAGAAAGTTCCACTTTGTCCCGGCGGCGGCGAGCACGTCGGTGGTGCGGTTGCCGAGGAGGTGGCAGATTTTCGCGATCTCGTTCATCAGCGCGATGTTGAGGTCGCGCTGCGTATTCTCGATGACCTTGGCCGCTTCGGCGACTTTGATTGACGGCGCGCGGTGGATGCCCGCCTCGATCACCGACACATAGATCTCTGCGAGCGTGTTGAGCGTCGCCTCGTCCTCGCCGGACACGATCTTGGTGATCTTCTCGAGCGGACGCTCCTTGTCGCCGGGGTTGATCCGCTCCGGACTGTAGCGGAGCTTGAAGTCGCTGCCGGCCTTGAGCCCCGACGAGCGTTCGAGGGCGGGCGCGCAAATCTCTTCCGTCACACCCGGATAGACGGTGCTTTCGAAAACGATGATCGCGCCTTTGGCGATGACGGGGCCGAGCAGCTCGCAGGCACGCAAGATCGGCTCGAAATCCGGACGGTTGGCGGCGTCGATCGGCGTCGGGACGGTGACGATGAAGACCTCGCAGCCTCTCATGTCGTCGGCACGGTCGGTGATCGTCAGCGTGGCCGAGCGTAGCGCTTCGGCACTGACCTCTTGCGTGGAATCATTGCCCTCGCGCAGCGCCGCGACGCGAGGGCCGCTGATGTCGAAGCCGACGACGTCATGTTTGCGCGCCAGCGCGATGGCGAGCGGCAGGCCGACATAGCCGAGGCCAACGACTGCGATGTTCACCTGCACCCCTCCCGTATCGCGGCTGCCGTAACCGCGCCCGGGAAAGGGTGCAATTCGGACCGAACCTGGCGCTAGCGGCTCTTCGCGGCGAGCGGCACCAGGCGAACCGCGGCGCCGCCGCCGGGCGCGAGACGGATAGCCAGCCGGTCGCCGGCGGTGACGACCCTTGATTCGACGGCGATGGCCCGCGGGTTGGTGCGGTAGTCGGCATCGTCTCCGTCGCGATAGATTTCCGCTTTGTAGCGCGTGCCGGCATCGAGGAAGTCGAGCGGCACGTCGAAGCGGCGCTCCTGCTCATCGCCAACGGCGCCGATGAACCAGGCCGCGGCGCCGCGCTGCTTGCGCGCGAAGACCGCGAGGTCGCCCACTTCGCCTGCAATCAGGCGGCTGTCGTCCCAGTCGACCGCCACATCCTTGATGAACTGGAAGGCGCGCGGATTGGCGCGATAGTTTTCCGGCAGGTCCGCCGCCATCTGGATCGGCGAATAGATGACGACGTACAGCGCCAGCTGCTTGGCGAGCGTCGACGGGATCGGTGTATCGCCCCTGCCCGTCAGGCTGAGCACGCCGGGCGTAAAGTCCATCGGCCCCGACAGCATCCGCGTGAACACCAGGTTCGCCTCGTGCTCCGGCGGGTTCTTCGGCGCGCCCCAGGCATTATATTCCATGCCGCGCTGCCCTTCGCGGCTCACCCAGTTCGGATAGGTGCGCCGCAGCCCCGTATCCTTAACCGGCTCATGCGGGTTGACCGCGATGCGCCGTTCCGCGGCTTCCTTCACGACTTTCAGATGATGGTTCACCATCACCTGGCCCTGGTGCCATTCGAACCGCGTCTTCCCGTCCGGCCCGGCGGCCTGGATGCCTCCGGCGTCGGCAACATAGCCGGTCTTCACCGCGTGGATGCCCAGCCGCGCGTACAGGTCTAGCGCCGGCTCGAGCTGCTTTTCGTAGTGGGCGATGTTCCCCGCAGTCTCATGATGGCCGATGATTCCGACGCCTTTCTTGCGCGCATAAGCGGCAAGTGCCGGCAGGTCGAAGTCCGGATATGGCTCGGTGAAGCTGAAGTCCCAGCCGGTCGCGAACCAGTCGCCGTCCCAGCCCTTGTTCCAGCCTTCGACCAGCACGCCGCCGAAGCCGTTGTTCGCGGCGAAATCGATCATCCGCTTGGTGTTGGCGGTCGTCGCACCGTGCTTCGGCCCGGAACCCCAGGTCTGGGTGTCGAGGTGCATGCCCCACCAAATGCCGACATATTTCATCGGCTTGAACCAGCTGACATCGCCCAGCTTGTTCGGTTCGTTCAGGTTGAGGATGATCTGCGCGGACTTGTAGAGCGCCGGCGCGTCGGGCGCGATCATGATCACCCGCCACGGGGTCGCCAGCGGCAGGTCGCGGCTGACCTTCGCACCGCTCGAGGAAGGCATGAGCGTCGCCTTCAACACCCGGTCCGCAACGCGGCGGAGGTCCATGCCCGAATAATCGACCAGGGCCGCTTCGTGGATCGACAGGTGGAGCCCGCTTGCGGTGCGGATCGTCAGCGGCGTCTGGGCCATGCCGATCTCGTCCACCGGCGTCGTCCGGTAGAGATATTCCTCGCGGTTCCACTCCTGTGCGTCATCCCACCAGGCGGTGCCCGGCTCGGCGATGGTGAACTCGGTCAGTTCCTCGGCGATGTTCGCATGGGTGAAATTTGGTCCGCTCGGCAGCTCGTAGCGGAAGCCGATGCCGTCATCGAACAAGCGGAAGACGATCGTCATCCGCCGCTTCATCCAGTTCTTCTCGTCGAAGCTGAGGGTCAGCTCGTTATGGCGGTCGCGGATCGTGCGATACTCGCCCCACGGCTGCTCCCAGCTCTCATCGGCCGCACGGGTCGACTTGGAGGCGAGCGTGAAGTTGCGCAGCATCTGCGGCGCATCGGTGAACAGGAAGCCGAGGCGGCTTTCCGCGATCACCGGCTTGCCTTGGCGCGAGACGATATAGCCGACGCGGCCTTCGCCGTTCAGCGTCACGTCGAGGTGGATCAGGCCGCCGGGCGAATCCGCGCTGGCCACGATCTCCGCCCCGCTCGGCGCCTGCTCGGCCGCCGCCGGCACCGCGAACAGCAACAGGATCAACGCGGCAAGCAGGCGGAACAGGCTCATCTTATCTCCTCGACGATCGACGCGAAGGGGCCGAGCCGCTCAGCCGAGACGCTGCCGCATTGCAGCAGGCTGGTACCGGCGGGCGCGAACGACGCATCACGGTTCGACAGATTGAAGGTGCAGCGGAGGCGCTCGCCGCCGCCGGCGCGCTCGAATACCAGCTTCTGCTCGCCGGCTTCCAACATGCGGATCGCGCCGCTGCGGAGTGCCGGTCGATCGTGGCGGAGCGCAAGGCAGCGGCGGGTGAAGGCGAGCAGCGAAGAGTGATCGGCCTGCTGCCGGTCGATGGCGAGCGGGCGGTGAGCGTCGCCGGTCGGAAGCCATGGAGCCGCGGACGAAAAGCCGAGGTTCGGCGCATCCGCGACCCACGGCATCGGCGTGCGTGCGCCGTCGCGGCTGAGGGTCTGCGGCCAGTTGGCGATCGCTTCCGGGTCCTGGAGGCGATCGAACGGAACGTCGACCTGGGGCAGTCCCAGCTCTTCGCCCTGGTAGAGGATGATCGAGCCGCGAAGGCAGCTGAGCAGCAGCATCTTCGTCCGCGCGAACAGATCTGCGTCGGCGCCGCCCGCCCAGCGCGAGATTGCGCGGGGGGCATCATGGTTTTCGAAGGCCCAGGTCGGCCAGCCCCCATCTTCCGGCCAGTCCGCAACGACGTTCGCGACCAGCGCTGGCGTCAGGCGCTCGGCATAGAGGAAGTCGAAGCCATAAGCGCTGTTGAGCCGCTCCTGGCCCTTGGTGAAGGCCTGCATCTCGGCAAGCGGCTCGGGCCCGCCGACCTCCGCAAGCGTGAAGCGGTCGCCATAGCTGTCGATGACGTCGCGCAGCCGTTCCAGGAACCGCACGATGTCCGGGTGCGACTGGTTGTAAATGTGCTGCTGGAAGTCGAACGGGCGCGTCCGCTTGCCGCCATCCGCTGCCGGCGGATTATCGCGCAGCTGCGGGTCGTGCATCGCGAAGTTGATCGCATCGATACGGAAGCCGTCGACGCCCCGGTCGAGCCAGAAACGTGCAACGTCGAGCAACGCCTGCTGGACGGCCGGATTGTGGACGTTGAGGTCCGGCTGCTCAGGCAGGAAATTGTGCAGATAATATTGGCCGCGGCGCGCGTCCCACTGCCAGGCCGGACCGCCGAACACCGCCTGCCAGTTGTTGGGCGGCGACCCGTCGGGCTTCGCGTCCGCCCAGACGTACCAGTCGGCCTTGCCATTGGTCCGGCTCGAGCGGCTTTCCGCAAACCATGGGTGCTGGTCCGAGCTGTGCGAATAGACCTGGTCGATGATGACCTTGAGCTTCAGCGCATGGGCACGCGCGAGAAGCGCGTCGAAGTCTGCAAGCGTGCCGAACACCGGATCGACATCGCAATAGTCCGAAACGTCGTAACCGAAATCGCGCATCGGCGAGGTGAAGAAGGGCGACAGCCAAATGCCGTCGACGCCGAGATCGGCGACATAGTCGAGGTGCTCGGTAATGCCGCGCAGGTCACCGATGCCGTTGCCGTCCGAATCCGCGAAGCTGCGCGGATAGATCTGGTAGATGGCGGCACCGCGCCACCATTCGGTGACGGCACTGGCTTTGAGGTCGCGTGAAGGAGCGTCAGCGAGCACGGCACACCGCATAGCCGAGCGGCGCCAGCTCGACGCGCACGCTGCCGGGCGCCGAGGCTTGGCCCGGGCACGATCCCGCAAGCGTTGTGAAGGCACGCGAGTCCACATCGACCGTCACGTTCGCCGTAACCGGGGCCGTGGACGTGTTCAGGACGACCAGCACTTCCTGGCCGCCGAGGATGCGCGAGAAAGCGAGCAGGCCCGGCGCGTCGCCCGTCGCCGTACGAAAGACGGTACTTCCCCGGCGCAGCGCCGGTTCGCGCGACCGCACCTCCGAGAGTTGGGCGATAAGCTTGTACAGCGGGTGCTCGCCGTCGAAATTGCTTTGCGCCGTTGTCGCGGCGGACCCCACCAGCTTGTTGTCGTTGTACACCGAGGTCGCCGACGGGAACATGTCCTCGCGCGCGTCCTGATCGCCGCCGTCGCCGGCAAAGCCCTGTTCGTCGCCGTAATAGACGGTCGGCACGCCGCGCGCTGTCAGCATCAGCACATGGCCGAGCATCACCCGCTTCAGCACTTCCTCGTCGCTGGCATTCGGAAAGGCCTTGCGGACGTAGAATCCGAAGCGGCCCTGGTCGTGATTGCCGAGGAAGGTCGGAAGCCGCCGCGCCGCGGCCTCGCCGCCTTCGTAGAGCACGTCCTGGTTGAAGAAGTCGCGGAAGATGTCCGGTGCCGAGGTGCCGGCGATGGCGCGCAACGCGCCCTGCTTGAACGCGAAGTCGAGCACGGCCGGCAGCTTGTCGCGCCGCGAATGCTGGGCGAGCATGCCGGGCTGGAAATCGTCGTTCGCGACTTCGCCGAAGATGTGGAAGTTGGGAATGCCGCGCGCCTTGGCTCGCTTCAGCATCGCCGGGACAAAGGCTTGCCAGAACTCCGGGTTCACGTGGCGCGCCGTGTCGATGCGGAAACCGTCGATGCCGAAGCGGTCGATCCAGCTGCCGAACACGTCGATCATCCCGGCGACCACTTTCGGGTTCTCGGTGAACAGATCGTCCAGGCCGACGAAGTCGCCCATGGTGCTGGATTCGCCCTGGAAGATGCTGTCGCCGCGATTGTGATAATAGATCGGGTCGTTGAGCCAGGCTGGGACCTTCACGTCGCGCTCGGCCGGCGGCACTCGGACCGAATAAGCGTAGTTCGGGTCCTTGAGCTTCGCGAAGTTCGCCGCGCTGCGGGCCCGCTCGCCGGCGAAGCCGGAATTGATCGGCTTGCCCGTGACGCCACCCTGCCTTTGATAGGGATAATCGGCGATGCTGCGGTACGGGCACGCGCCCATCGCCTCGCATTCCGTGAACTTGATTACGTCCGCGGTGTGGTTGGTGATGATGTCCATGTAGACCTTCATGCCGCGCGCGTGCGCCGCGTCGACGAAGGCCTTGAAGTCGGCATTGCTCCCGAAATGCGGGTCGACCTGGGTGAAGTCGGTCACCCAATAGCCGTGATAGCCGGCGCTTTCCTGACCCGCCGGCCCCTGCACGGGCTTGTTCTTGAAGACGGGCGCCAGCCACACGGCGGTCGCGCCCAGCTTCTGGATATAATCGAGCCTCTGGGTCAGCCCCTTGAGGTCACCGCCGTGATAGAAACCCTTTTGCGCAGGGTCGAAGCCGGTCGTCAGTCGGTCCCCCGGCAAGCCGCCGCGGTCGTTGCTCGTGTCGCCATTCTCGAAGCGGTCGGGGAGCAGGAAATAGATGACCTCGTCCTCGGGAAGCCGATGGACGTACGACGGGCTAGCCGCCGCCATTGCTAGCGCAGCAAGCGCAATCATTGGACCGGGCTCGCGACGGCACGCGTTTCGCCGCTCATGACCTTGGCCAGCCAGTCCTCGTGGGTCGGGAGCGAAAGCGCGCGCTGCTGATAGGCCTTGGCAAGGCTCGCCAGAAAGTCGCGGAGCTCATCGCCGTCGATCGTCGCGGTGAGCGGCGTATGCGAACGCGGTTCCATGCCCTGGCCGATCATCACCTGCGCCCAGCCTTCCTCGGTGAACAACTCGCCCTCCTCCTTCACGATGACGCCGGACTGTTCGAAGAGGCGCAGCTTCTCGACCAAGGTGTCGGGCAGCGCCATATTCCTGCACTGGTCCCAGAACGGATCGCCTTGGCGGCCGTTGACCGTGTAGTGAAGGATCAGGAAGTCGCGGATCTGCTCCCATTCTGTCGCGATCTGGCGGTTGAAGATCTTGCGTCCCTGGTCCTCGCCTGGCGAGCCCGGGATGAACTTCATGAACCGCGCGATCGCTGTTTGCACCAGGTGAAGGCTGGTCGATTCCAGTGGCTCCATGAATCCGGCGGCAAGCCCAAGCGCGAGGCAGTTGTGCGACCAGGCGTCGGTCCGCCGGCCAGTCGTGAAACGGATCGGCCGCGGGTCGGCCTGTGCCTCGCCGTCGAGGTTCGACAGCAGGATCGACGCAGCCTCGTCGTCGCTGATGTGCGCGCTGCAATACACATGGCCGTTGCCGGTCCGGTGCTGCAACGGGATCCGCCACTGCCAGCCCGCCTTGCGCGTCGTCGCACCCGTGTAGGGTTGCAACGGTCCTTCCATGCGAGCGCATGGAACGGCGAGAGCCCGGTCGCACGCCAACCAATGCGACCAGTCGTCGAACGGCACGCCCAGCGTGCTCCCCAACAACAATGAGCGGAAGCCGGTGCAATCGATGAAGAAGTCGCCGTCGATCCGGCGCTCGCCGTTCAGCTTCAGCGCCTTGATGTCGCCGCTTTCGCCGTCACGCTCGACGGCCTCGATCATCCCTTCGAGGCGGACGACCCCGTTCGCCTCCGACAGTTTCCGGAGGTAAGCGGCGTAGAGGCTCGCATCGAAATGATAGGCGTAGACGAGGTCGCGCACGTTGCTCGGCGAGTGTCCGAGCCCGATCATGCGATTGGCCCGCGCGGCGACTTCGTTGAAATTGTAGAGCCCGAGGTCGCCCGCGACCCCCGCGAACTTCGCACGCAGCCAAAGGTCGCGGAACGGGTGGACGCCGACAGCCCGGCCTAACAGCCCGAACCCGTGCATGTAGCGATGGTCGCGGTCGCGCCAGCCTGCGAATTCGATCCCGAGCTTGAACGTTGCGTTCGTCTCGCGGAGGAAATCGGCCTCCGCGATTCCTAGCGCGTTGTTGAAATGATGGATCTGCGGGATCGTCGCTTCACCGACGCCGACCGTGCCGATCGCTTCGGATTCGACGAGCGTGATCTTCGCTGCCTGGCCGAGGAAGCGCGACAAAGCGGCGGCGGCCATCCAGCCGGCCGAGCCGCCGCCTGCGATGACGATCGAGATGGTTGGGGCGTTCATCGGCTCGACCTGATCGGCTGAATCTTCCGGCTGCAACTAGTTTCCGAACGCGCCCCTGCTCCGCCCCCGGGAACGATCGGTTCGTTCCCGGGGGCTCGGCGCATCAGGAGCCGCGCTCTGGAGCCGGCGCGGGCGGCGGCGGCGGGGGCGGCGGAACCGGGCACACGTCCGTGGCCAGGATCTGCGTCCCGTCGCTGCAGGTTTGCGTCGCCGGCGGCGCTACCACGGGGGGCGGCGGAGGCGGCGGCGGCGGAGGCGGCAACGGCGCTTCCGCACCGAACTTGTACGTCGCGCCCGCGACAAACCTGCGCCCGAACGTCTGGTAGCGCAGGAAGGCAATATCGTTGTCAGAGGCCTTCGGGTCGACGGTAGCAAGAGGCTCGTTGGTCAGGTTCTGGCCCTGCAGGTAAAGCGACAGGCCGCCGAACCGCGACGTGTTCGGGAAGTCATAGCCGACCTGCGCATCGAACACGGTCTCCGCGAGCACGAACTGGGGCGAATCGTCGCCCTTGTAGTCGCGGAACTCACCCTTGAACCCGCCGCGGTACCGCATGCTGCCGCGAACGTTGAACCCGCTGTTTTCGTAGAAGGCGGTGAGGTTCCCGACCCACTTCGAATAACCGGGGATGACGTCCTTTTCGCCCGCGAAGTTGCGGACGCTGGTCTTGGTGTAGCTGATGCCGCCGGTGATGCCGAAGCCGGACAGCGCCGGCGTCAGCACTTCGAACGGCAACGTACCGGCGAGTTCGAACCCGTAGAGCTTGCCGCCCTTCGTGTTGGCCAGCGTGTTCAGCGTGCCCTGATCGCTGACCGGCGGAATGCCGGTTGGCGGCGGAAGATCGCTGTAATCGAACGGGATCACGCCCCTCGAAATGTAACGCGTGATCTTCTTGTAGTAGGTCTGAAGCGAGATGTAGCCGCTGTTGCCGAAATACTTCTCGATGTTGAAGTCGAACGCAGTGGCCATGTACGGCTTGATGTACGGGTTCCCGCCGCTTCCGGTGATGATGTAGCCCTGCTGCGCGTTGGTCCCGTAGTCGATGTTCGACGCCATGTCCGGCAGGCGCGCGCGCATCATCTGGCGAGCCGCCGCGAAGCGGAACACCAGCCCGCTCGGTTGGCGAAGCGCGAGGTTCAGGCTCGGCAGCCACTCCCAATATTTGATCCCGACCTTGGTCGGTGTCGCGACCCCGTTCGGAAAGGCGACGCCTTCGGAGGTCTGGTCGGTGTGGACGGCCTGGATGCCGACATTGCCGGTGAGGTCGCCAGCACCGACCTGGCCGTTGATCTTGGCCATCACGAACGGGGTGAAGACCCTTTCGGTGACCTTGTACGGACGCTTGAGCACCGCATTGTCGAAGTTCTGCTGGAAAACCAGCGTCCCGTTGTCGAGCAGGATGCGCGGATCGTAGGCGACGATCGGCCCGATGCCCCGCATGAAGTCAATCGTGCCGACAAGCGCTTCCTGCGGGATGGCGATCGAACAAGGGGTGTTCGCCGTTCCGACGCTGGGGTCGCCGACTGGGCAGGTCCCGGTACCGCCCGGCACGAGGAAACCTTCGATGACGTTGAGCTTCTTGGACCGGTTCGAAACGGTGACACCGGCCTTGATCGAGTCGATGAACCCGCCGCCGATCTCGCGCTCCAGTTCGGCGCGCGCCTGCTTGATATCGTCGCGGGTGGTCCGGACAGCGTCATAGCCGGCCTGGACGCGCGACCAGCCCCAGCCCTGGGTGTCGGTCAGCACGAGCTGCGACGGATCGCCGAAATCGACTGGTCCGTTGAGCGTGAATTCCGGCCCGTGGTCGGTCCACACATAGTCGATGTTCGTCGCCGGACCGGCGCCCGCATAGCCGGTGCCGATCGTCGATTCGAGACGCTCGTCGGTACGGTCGGTGCGCGACCATGCAAGGTCGATCATCCCGCGCCAGCCATTGTGGCCGTCGTACTTCGTGTTCCAGCCGACCGAGTAGAGCTTCGCATCGCGATCGTTGGCATAGCCTTCGACGATCGGATGGATGCCGTTGAACGTGCCGGCAGTCAGGAACCCGTTATCGCTGTCCGTGCCAACGAGATTGTTGCCCTGAAACTCGATGCCGCGCTGGTTCACAAAGTCTTTGAAGTGGGAATAGAAGCCGTCCCACGTCATCGTCAGCGAATCCGAGACCTTCGCCTGAACGGTGCCCATGAGGCCGAGACGCTTCAGCGAGCTGGCTTCGAACCACTGCTTGATGCCGTCCGGCTTGTAGGTGTTGGCGTCGTAGTTGCTGAAGCCCCACGCCTGGAAGTCCTTCGTCTGATACGGCTCGTCCGTGTAGGAGGCCGACAGCGCGACGCCGATCGTGTCGTTGGCAAGCTGGTCGACGTAGGTCGCGAACCCGCGCCAGCCCTTGTTGCTGGCGTCCGGCATCAGCCTTTCGCCGACATACGTACCGCGCGCACCAACGGCGATCACGCGCTTGCCGGAATCGAGCGGCCGCACCGTGCGCAGGTCGACCGTGCCGACGAGGCCCTGCGGCGCGAGGTCCGCCGACGAGCTCTTGTACACGACGACCTGGTTCATGACTTCCGACGGGAACTGGTCGAATTCCACAGTCCGGCTGTCGTTGGTGGTGGTTTGCTCACGCCCGTTCAGCGTCGTGACGGAGAAGTCCGGGCCGAAGCCGCGGATGGAGATGATGCTGGCGCGGCCCTGGGTGCGCTGGGCGGCGAGGCCCGGCAGGCGCGCGATGGATTCCGCGATGCTGTTGTCGGGCAGCTTACCGATATCCTCGGCATTGACCGCTTCGATGATCTGGTCCTGCCGCTTCTTGGTGGCGGTCGCGTTGCGGAGAGCCGCACGGAAGCCGGTGACCACAATCGAGTCGTTCGCGTCCGCCGTCGGCTGGGTGCCGGTCGGCTGATCGTCCGAGGTCGCCTGCGCCGCAGCCTGAGCAGCAGTGGAAGCAGTCGCGGCAGCCGCCGTAGCTTCGCCCGCTTGAACATTAGCCGCCTGAGCCGCCGTCGCAGCCTGCTGGGCCGCGTCCGCCGTGGCGTCCTGCGCGAATGCCGGCGTCGCGATGAGCGCAAGCGCCAGCGGGCTGACCGCAGCGCACAGACGCCAACGTGAAGATGTTCTGATCATCCGAATTCCCCCTCAGGCCGGCCGATGCCGGACAGACATGATCGAGGCCTTCGAAAGCCCCTCTCCCGACGTTGAGGAATATCAGACGCTTGGGCGAGCGGAAGCGGCGGAACAGCTATACATACGTATTCAAGTCGCTAAGATTTCACCTTCATGACGCAGAGGCGGCCGACCTCCTTCGACATCGCTGCGCTCGCCGGCGTTTCCCAGCCGACGGTGTCGCGCGCGCTATCGGGCAGTTCATCGGTCAGCGAACCGACGCGTCAGCGGGTGCTCGAAGCCGCGGAACGGCTCAACTACAAAGTCGACCGAAATGCCTCGGCGCTGCGGCGCCAGCAGGCGCGGACGCTTGCTTTGCTGTTCTTCGAAGAGCTGCCCGACGGTTCGGAGATCAACCCTTTCTACCTCTCGCTGCTCGGGCCGATGGTGCGCCGCTGCGCCGACCGCGGATACGACCTGCTCATCTCCTTCCAGCAATTGTCGTCCGACTGGCACGTCGATTACGAAGACAGCCGGAAGGCCGACGGGATCATCCTGCTCGGCTATGGCGACTATGTTCAGTATCGCCCGCGGCTGGAGCAGCTGGTGGCGCGCGGCACGCATTTCGTGCGCTGGGGATGTTCCGCCAATGGTGGCGACATCGGCGCCACGGTGTCGTGCGACAATGAGCAGGGCGGCTATGAAGCGACGCGCCACCTGCTGGAGCGCGGCAAGCGGCGGATCGCATTCGTCGGCACCGGCGGGCCTGGCTTCCCCGAAGTCGAGGAACGATGGCGCGGCTATTGCCGTGCGCTTCATGCAGCGGGCATCGACCCCGCCGACCAGCCGCGCGCCGAAGCCGCGCCGAGCGAAGCGGAAGGACGCGCCGCCGTTGCCGAGATGCTTGGCCGGGGCGCCGACTTCGACGCCATCTTCGCGGCCAGCGACGTCGCTGCGATCGGTGCGCTCCATGCGCTGCAGCATGCCGGGCGAAGCGTTCCGGAAACCAGCGTCGTCGGTTTCGACGACATCCCCGCGGCATCGCTCGCAAGCCCGCCGCTGACTACCATTACGCAGGACGTGCGCGCCGCCGCGGAAGCGCTGATCGACACGGTCATCGAAGCCGTGGAACTTGGCGCAGCGACGGACCGGGTCCTGCCGGTCCGCCTGACGGTGCGCGAGTCGAGCTAGCCGGCGAGCGGCTGCATTACCGGCCCTTCGGCCGGCCGCCGCGCGTAAATCCCGAACGCCGCGATCACTGCATAGCAAAGCGCCGGCAGCAGCAGCGCGAACTTGAGGCTGCCCGACGTGTCGGCAAGCATGCCGGTCAGCAGCGGAACCACCGCGCCGCCGAAGATGGCGATGTTGATGATGCCCGAACCGTCAGCCGCCCGCGGTCCGAGTTTCTCGCACGCCAGGCTGAAGATCGTCGGGAACATGATCGAGTTCATCAGCCCGATCGCAAGCAGGCTCCAGGCCGACACCGAGCCGGTAGTGTTCGCGGAAAGTGCGATCAGCACGATTGCGCCGATCGCGACGAAGGCGAGGATCTTGCCCGGGCTCATGATGCGCAGGAACCAGGAGCCGATGAACCGGCCGACCATCGCGCCGCCCCAATAATACATGATCAGCTTGCCGGCCGCGGCGTCGGTCAGGCCGAGCACGTCCTGCTGCATCAGATAATTGACGATCAGCGAGCCGATCGAAACCTCGGCGCCGACATAAAGGAAGATGCACAAGGCGCCGAAGCCGAAGCGGGTGCGCTTGATCAGCGAGAAGCCGGCGAGCGGCGAGCTGCGGTCGTGCTTCTCGCCCGGCAATTTGTCGCGGAAAGCCCAAACGACCGCGGCAATGACGGCAAGCGCGACCGCCAGGCCGATATAGGTGTGGACGATCGCCTGCGTTTCCGCGGTGCGATATTCGTCGAGCGCAGCGCCCGACAATTGCGCCGCCGAGACGCCGGCAAGGCCGCCGAGGATCAGCGCCGAACCGACGCGCGGAAAGATGGTGGTGCCAAGGCTGTTGAACGCCTGCGCGAAGGTCAGGCGGCTATGCACCGTCCGCGCCGGGCCGAGCAGGCTGATCAGCGGATTGGACACGACCTGGACGACGACGACGCCGCTTGCGAGCACGAACAAGGCAAGCAGGAACAGCCCGTAGGTGGCGGTGGACGACGCCGGGATGAAAAGCAGGCAGCCGACCATCATGATCAGCAGGCCGGCCGCGGCGCCGCGCATATAGCCGATCTTCTTGACCAGCTGGGCGCCGGGAATGCCGATCACCAGATAAGCGGTGAAGAAGCAGAACTGCACCAGCATCGCCTGGGTGTAGTTGAGCGTGAACAGCTCCTTCAGCTTCGGGATGATCACGTCGTTGAGGCTGGTGATGCCGCCGAAGATGAAAAACAGCGCGAACACGAAATAGCGAAGGCTCGGCGCATCGACGCCGCCGTCGGGAAGCTCGAGCGAGGATGAATTGGCTTCGCCTTCAGTTGCTGCCGTCGGAATCACCATCGCCACTGCCCCCTGCCCTTCGATCCATGGCTATCGCGAAGCCGGTGGCTCGTCACCCCTTCACAGCCTGCATACGAATACACGCCGTTGTCATGCCCGCGAAGCTCTGCCAGCCTTCTTACCGGGTCAGCTGTGGGGGACAAGCCGATGGACATGGCGGCGCAGGCGCAGAAGCCGCGGCAATCGCTAGCCGGGCTGTGGAATATCTCGTTCGGCTTCTTCGGCATCCAGATCGGCTTCGCGCTGCAGAATGCGAACATGAGCCGCATCTTCCAGTCGCTCGGCTCGAGCCTCGACGACTTGCCTGCCTTGTGGGTCGCCGCGCCGCTGACCGGGCTCCTCGTCCAGCCCATCATCGGCCACATGTCCGACCGTACCTGGCTCGGCAGATTGGGCCGCCGCCGCCCCTATTTCGTCGCCGGCGCAATACTGGCTGGACTGTCGCTGTTCCTGATGCCCTTGTCGCAGCAGCTGCTGTTCGCCGCCATGCTGCTGTGGATGCTCGACGCCAGCCTCAACATTTCGATGGAGCCGTTCCGCGCATTCGTCGGCGACATGCTGCGCAAGGACCAGCACACCGCCGGCTACGCGGTGCAGACCGCCTTCATCGGCGCCGGCGCCGTGGTCGGTTCGATCTTCCCCTGGCTGCTCGACCATTTCGGCGTGTCGAACGTCGCTGCCGACGGCGCCATCCCGGATACGGTCAAGTTCAGCTTCTGGTTCGGCGGCGCAGCCTTGCTTCTCGCGGTCTTGTGGACCGTGCTCAGCACGCGCGAATATTCGCCGGCGGAAATGGCCGCGTTCGGCGAGGATGCCGAAGCGGGTGAAGACACGACCGTGCGCGCGCTCGCCGCGCGCAGTTTCACGACCAGCGGCCTGTGGATCGCGGCCGGTGCGCTGGTGGTATTCGCCGTCGCCGAGCTGGGGCTGGAAAAGGAAGTCTATCTGCTCGGCGGTCTGCTGATCGCTTACGGCGTCGCCAGCGCCGCCGGCATCGCCTTCGCGCGGCGCGGCGCCACGTCGAACATGCTCGCCAGCATGGTCGGCGATTTCGCCGGCATGCCGCCGGTCATGAAGCGCCTCGCCCTCGTCCAGTTCTTCAGCTGGTCGGCCTTGTTCATCATGTGGATCAACACCACGCCGGTGGTCGCGCGCAATTTCTACGGCTCCGCCGACGCGGCGAGCGCCGCTTATCAGGAAGCCGGCAATTGGGTCGGCGTCCTGTTCGCCGTCTACAATGGTGTCGCCGCCATCGCGGCTCTTGCCCTCCTTCCGGTTCTTGCGAGAACGATCGGCAAGGCGCGCACGCATATGGTCTGCCTGCTCTGCGGCGCCGCCGGCTACGCGAGCTTCTTCGTAATCCGGGACCCGCAGATGCTGGTGGTTTCAGAGGTCGGGATCGGCATCGCCTGGGCGTCGATCCTTGCCATGCCCTACGCGATCCTCGCCAGCAGCCTGCCGCAGCGCAAGCTCGGCATCTACATGGGCCTGTTCAACATCTTCATCGTCGTGCCACAGCTGCTCGTCGCAACCGTGATGGGCTCGATCATGAAGGCCTTTTTCCCGGACCAGCCGATCTGGACGATGCTCGCCGCCGCAGTCGTGATGGCGATTGCTGCGCTCGCCATGCTGCGGGTGAAGGAGCGCTAGCGGGCCAGCCCAGCGGCCGCAGCGGCGCGTTCTGCGACCGTTTCCATGCTGTCACCCGCCGCATAGAACCAGGTCCCGCCGACGCACAGCACGGGGTCGATCGCGAGCCAGTCGCCCGCCGTATTCGGACGAATGCCGCCGGTCGGGCAAAATCGCACCTGGCCGAATGGACCTGCGAGTGCCTTCAGCGCGGCAATGCCGCCGGATGCTTCGGCCGGGAAGAACTTGAACCGGTCGAGCCCGACATCGAGCCCGCGCATGATGTCGCCCGGCGTCGCTACTCCCGGCAGGAAGGGAATGCCCGACCCGGCAACGGCGCGCGCCAGCGGCTCCGTGAGGCCCGGCGACACGATGAACTGAGCGCCGGCTTCGGCTGCATCGTCGAGCTGGCGCTCGTCGAGCACCGTCCCCGCCCCGACGATCGCTCCGGGAATTTCGCGCATCCGCCGCAGCGCGCCCAATGCTTGCGGCGTGCGCAGCGTGACCTCGAGGACGGGGAGGCCCGCGTCGACGAAGCTTTGCGCAAGCGCCGCCCAATCCTGCTCGCCGTCGAGCACGAGCACGGGGATCACCGGCGCGGTGCGCATGATCTGATCGATGGTCATCCATGCTCCTTCGCAAAGGCCGCTGCAGCGCCGATCAGCCCGGGTTGCGGATGGGTGATCAGCTTGACCGGCATGTCACTCATCCGCCGTTCGAACCGCCCCTTGGCGGTGAAGCGGTCGTAGAATCCGGAGCGGGCAAGATGGTCGGCGAGGCGCAACCCGACCCCGCCCGCGATGACGACGGCCGACGCGCCCTGTGCGAGCGCGAGGTCCCCCGCCACTGCGCCGAGCGTCAGGCACAGCCGGTCGAGCGCCGCATTGGCGAGGCTGTCGGTGCCGGCGAGAGCCGCGCTCCACAGCGCCTTGTCGTCGTGGAAAGTCAGGTCATGGTTCTCGATCGCACCCAAGGCTTCGTAGAGGTTCCAAAGCCCCTGCCCCGACGCGACCCGCTCGATCGAGACGCGACGGAAGTGCCGGCGAAGCTCGGCAAGGATCCGGTCTTCGAGCACGTCCAGGGGCGCGAAGTCGATATGGCCGCCTTCCGTTTCGACGACATTGTATCCACCGTCCGTCCTTAGCAGGGCGGCGACCCCAAGCCCCGTGCCCGGGCCGACGATGCTGATCATGCCGCTGTCCGGCAGCGGCCGATCCGGCCCGAAAAGGTGACGGAAATCGTCGCCGCCAAGCGTCGCCACCGCATGCCCCACCGCGCCGAAGTCGTTTACGATCGTATAGCGGTCGACGCCGAGCCGCTCCTTGATCAGCGCCGGCCGGATCACCCACGGATTGTTCGTAAGCTTCAGCACCTCGCCGGCCACGGGCCCGGCAAATGCGATCGCCAGCTCGTTCGGCAGGTCGCCGCCGCAGCGCCGGCCGAACTCCTGCCACGCCAGTTGGAAGCTGCCATGCTCGTTCGTCTTGAGCGTCACCGGTTCGTCCAGTGCCGTGACGCGCCCGCTCTCGATCTCGGCAAGCGCGAACCGCGCATGCGTGCCGCCGATGTCCGAGACGGCGATGCGCCGCGTCATGCGCCCTCTGCGTCCATCGCGGCGAGCATCGCCGAAGCGCCGGCCTCTGCATCGTCGCATGCCATGCGCATCATCGCGAACAGCTCGCGCCCGGTGCCGACAGGCGGAGGCGGCGAGTTTGCCGGCGCCCGCGACGCGATGTCGACCCCGACGGCTTCGAGCACGCCTTCGCGAGCGTCGAGGCGCACGATGTCGCCGTCGCGGATCCGCGCGAGCGGACCATCGGGCAGCGCTTCCGGCGAGCAATGGATGCCCGCGAGCACCTTGCCGCTGGCGCCGGACATCCGGCCGTCGGTGACCAGCGCCACCTTGAACCCGCGGTCCTGGATGACGCCGAGCGCCGGGGTGAGCTTGTGCAGCTCCGGCATGCCGTTCGCGCGCGGACCCTGGAACCGCACCACGACGACCACGTCGCGGTCGAGTTCCCCCGCCTTGAACGCCTCGAGCACTTCATTCTGGTCGGAAAAGCAGCGGGCCGGCGCCTCGACGACCCAGCGATCCGGTTCGACGGCGCTGACCTTGGCAGTTGCGCGGCCGAGATTGCCCTGGACGAGGCGCATGCCGCCCTCCGGCTGGAAAGCCTGGGAGACTGGCCGCAGCATGTCGAGGTCGGTGCTGTCCTCCACCGGCCTCCACACCAAAGCGTCGCCGTCGAGTTCCGGATTGCCCGTCCAGGCGTCCATCGATTCCGCACCCGCTGTCAGCACATCACTGTGCATCAGGCCCTCGGAACCGAGCGTCTGGCGCACGAACGCCATGCCGCCGGCACGGTGGAAGTCGTTCACGTCCTTCGCGCCGTTCGGATAGACGCGCGCGATCAGCGGCACGGCTCCTGACAGTTCGGCAAAATCTTCCCAGTCGATGCGGATCCCGGCGGCGCGCGCAATCGCCGGCAAATGGATTGCGTGGTTGGTCGACCCGCCGGTCGCGAGCAGCCCGGCCATCGCGTTGACGACCGCCCGCTCGTCCACAACTTCGGCCAGCGGCCGCTCGCCGCTTCGGCCGAGCTCCGCAAGCCGGTGGACCGCCGCGCGGGTCAGCGCCTGGCGCAGCGGGGTGCCCGGGTTGACGAAGGCCGCGTTGGGGATGTGCAGCCCCATCAGTTCCATCATCATCTGGTTTGAATTGGCCGTGCCGTAAAAGGTGCAGGTGCCGGACGTGTGGTATGACGCCGCCTCGGCCTTCAGCAGCTCCTCCTTGCCGACCTTCCCTTCGGCATAGAGCTGGCGGACGCGCTGCTTCTCCTTGTTCGGCAGCCCGGACGGCATCGGCCCCCCCGGCACCAGCAGCATCGGCAAATGGCCGAAGCGCAGCGCGCCGATCAGCAGCCCCGGCACGATCTTGTCGCAAATGCCGAGCAGGGCCGCGGCCTCGAACATGCCGTGGCTGAGCGCGACCGCGGTGCTCATCGCAATCACGTCGCGGCTGAACAGCGACAGGTCCATGCCCGCCTGCCCCTGCGTCACGCCGTCGCACATTGCCGGGACGCCACCCGCGACCTGAGCCGTCGCGCCGACTTCGCGCGCGAAAATCTTCATCTGCGCCGGATAGTTTCCGTACGGCGCGTGCGCCGACAGCATGTCGTTATAGGCGGTGACGATGCCGATGTTCGGCCCGCGCAAGTCGCGGATCGCGGACTGGTCCTCGCCCGAGCCGGCAAAGCCATGCGCGAAATTGCCGCAGCTGAGGCGCGGGCGGTTGATCCCGCGCTCCTTCTGCTCGGCCATTAGTTCGAGATAGCGGCGGCGGCTGGGCTTGGACCGCTCAATGATGCGGTCCGTGACTCTTGCGATGGTGGGATTGAGGGCCATGGCGCTGATGTGGGCCTTCGATCCTATTCGTGCCAGCTAATGCCGTCGCGCTCGGTCAGCGCGATGGCGGCGGACGGGCCCCAGGTTCCCGCCGCATAGGGGCGCGGCGTCATGCCCTTTTCGGACCAGGCGGCGCGGATGCGGTCGATCCACGCCCATTGCGCCTCCACCTCGTCGCGGCGGACGAACAGCGTCGGGTCGCCTTCGATGAGGTCGAGGAGCAGCCGTTCATAGGCGATGCGCCGGCGGTACTCGCTGAAGGCATTGGCGAGCCCGATATCCAGCGGGATCTCGCGCAGCCGCACGCCCTGCCGGTCGAGCCCCGGAGTCTTCGCCATCAGGTGCAGGCTGATCGTTTCTTCCGGCTGCAGTCCGATGATCAGCCTGTTGGGCTTGGTCGTCGCGCCGCGGGACGCGAAAATTGAATAAGGCACGTCGCGAAACTGGATTAGGATTTCGGTATCGCGCCGCGGCATCCGCTTTCCGGTGCGCAGGTAGAATGGGACGCCCTTCCACCGCCAATTGTCGATGTGGGCCTTGAGCGCGACGAACGTCTCCGTGTCGCTGGCGCGGCCGAGTTCGTCGGCATAGCCGGGCACCGTCTCACCATCGATCGCGCCGCGCCCATATTGGCCGATAACGCTATTCGCTTCGACGCCGTCGGCAGTGATCGGGCGAAGCGCGCGCAGCACCTTCACCTTCTCGTCGCGAACGGCCGCGGCATTGAAGTCGGTCGGCGGCTCCATCGCCACAAGGGCGAGCAGCTGGAGCATATGGTTCTGCACCATGTCACGAAGCGCGCCGCTCGATTCATAATAATCGCCGCGGCCTTCCAGCCCCACCGTCTCGGCGACGGTGATCTGGACATGGTCGATGTGCGTGCTGTTCCACAGCGGCTCGAACATCGCATTGGCGAAGCGAAGCGCGAGGACGTTCTGGACCGTCTCCTTGCCGAGGTAATGGTCGATCCGGAACGTGCGCTCTTCCGGAAACGCGGCGGCGACCGCGTCGTTGATCTCGCGGCTGGACTCGAGGTCGTTGCCGAGCGGCTTCTCGAGCGCCATCCGCACCGTCGGGCAGGCAAGCCCGGCCGCGGCGAGGCCGTCGATCGTCGCCTTGAACAAGGACGGCGCCGTCGACAGGAAAATCGCGACGCCATGGCAGGGATCGCCGACGGTTTCCGCCAGCCGCCGGAACCCGGCTTCGTCCTTGATATCGAGCGGCACGTAGCGGAGCCGGCGCAGGAACCGGCCCGCGACCTCATCCTTGTAGAAGCCGTCGGGCAGGTGCTCGCGCAGCGCCTCGTCCGCGCGCTGCTGGAAACCGCTGTCGTCAATCTCGGTCCGGGCGGTACCGATGATCCGCAGATCCTCCGGCAGCAGGCCGTCGGCGTCGAGGCCGTAGAGCGACGGCAGCAACATGCGCCTGGCGAGGTCGCCGGTGGCGCCGAACATCAGGAGCGTCGAGGATTTCGCGGCCATGCTCCTGCTATACGGGCCGTTTCGCGCCCGCAAAGAACGAATACGTATCCGTAGCCCGCCTTATAGCCCGCTGCCGGCGAAGGTCTGGCCGTCGGGATCGAGGTCGCGAAGGTCGCGGCCGCGCGTTTCCTTCCCGAACATGGCGACGAGCGCGAGTGCCGCCACGGTCGGGACGATGATGATGATCGTCACGATCGCCAGCGGCGGCACCAGCGCAAGGATGGCGAGCAGCTGCGCGAACACGCCCCCGGCCTTGCTGCACGCCGCAACCGTGCCGGTCGTCCGCCCGCGGATGCGCAGCGGAAAGCTCTCGGCCGCATAAGGAAGAAGCATGGCGATCAAGGCGTTGGTCCCGACGATCAGCAGCGCCACGGGAAGAACGGGGCTGCCGCGACCGGTGAACTCGAGGTTTAGGACGCCGAGCAGGCCGGCGATGGTCACCGCCAGCGATCCGACGACCGACCATTTCGCGCTCCACCTGCTGTAGGTGAAGGCGACGAAGAAGGTCGTCGGCAGCGCGATCAGCGCGGATTCGGCGAGCAGCTTACTCGTCAGCTCGACGCTATAGCCCTTCGACACCAGGTCGGACGGGAGCCACAGCAGAAGCCCGAAATAGATCAGGCCGAAGCAGATCGCCGCGAGGCTGAGCGCGACCAGCTTGCCCGCAAAAGCCCGGCCCGTCAGAGCCGCACCAGACGCTCGGGCGACGCGCGGCTCTGGCTCGGGCCGGCTCTTGTGGGCCTTCGATCCGAACCGCTCCATCACGCGCGCCGCTTCCTCGCTCCGCCCCCGGGCCAGCAGGAACTTGGCGGATTCAGGGATCAATCCGCCGAGAAGGACAAGCGCGATCCCGGTCGGCAGGTTGAGCAGCCACAGAATCCGCCAGCTGAAGATTGGCTGCAGGAGCGCGGAAAACCCGCTCGCCGCGACATAGCCGAGCGCTGCGCCAAGGCCGCCGACCAGCACCAGGCTCCAGCCGCGGTGACGGCTCGGCATCATCTCGGCGAGCAGCGCGTAAGTGACGGGAAGCATGCCGCCGGCCGCCATGCCCATCATGAAGCACATGCCGACATTCCACGCGAGCGAAGGCATGGCGCCGCAGATCGACGTGCCGACGAACATCACCGCGGACAGCAGGATGGTCGCCTTGCGCCCGTAAATGTCCGCCAGCGTGCCCCAGATCACCGACCCAAGCACGGTCCCGACCAACGCCGCGAACGGCACCAGCGACACCGTGGCGCGCGGCTGCTCATATTCGGCAAGCATGCCGGGGATGGTGAAGCCGAGGCTTGCCGGCTTCATGATGTCGATCGCCAGCGCGAGGACGAGGACGATCATCAGCCGCCAGTGCGCCCAGCCGAGCGGCGCGTCCTCCGGCGGCGAGACGACGATCTCCTGCCCCGCCGCGCGCTGTTCGACGATGCGAGTCGGCAGCAGGCCGTAAGCGGCAAGGAGGACGCCGGCGACGATCAGCGCCATGCCGCCGACCATGGCCCCGTCCATCGCCATGCCGGTCAGGCGGTAGTCCATGGTCCGCGCCATCGCGAACATTGGCATGTGCAGCAGCACGCCGGCAACCACCGCTATTACGCCCAGCGCAAGCGCCCATCCGCCACGCCGCTCCGCCATCCTGTTGCTGCTGCTTGTCATCGCGAGGCGCACCATCGGGCTATCGGCGCCGACGTCAACCAGGGTTCCGGATTAGGTTGCCCTAACCTCGAGATAAATGCTGGCTGGGGCGGCAGGATTCGAACCTGCGAATGCCGGTACCAAAAACCGGTGCCTTACCACTTGGCGACGCCCCAGCAGCGCGCCCGCTTGTGCGGGAGAAGGCGCGCTTATAGCGGCCGCTGGCCCGCTGCAAAGGGGCCAGAGCCGCGCTTATTCGTTCGGTATGCGGCCGTTGACGAGGTCGTCGTAATCCTTGGCGAGCTGCCGCGTCAGGTCGCCGACCTCGAACTTCCAGGGACCGATCGACTGCACCGGCGTCACTTCGGCGGCGCTTCCGGTCAGGAAGCATTGCTCGAAGCTTTCGAGCTCTTCCGGCCAGATCGTCCGCTCGATCACGTCGACTCCGCGGTTGCGGGCGAGATCCATGACCGTTCGGCGCGTAATCCCGTCGAGGAAGCAGTCGGGCGTCGGCGTATGAAGCGAACCGTCGCGCACGAAGAAGACGTTGGCGCCGGTCGCCTCGGCCACCTGCCCGCGCCAGTCGAGCATCAGCGCATCGTCAAAGCCGCGGCTGTCGGCATGCTGCTTTGACAAGGTGCAGATCATGTAGAGGCCCGCCGCCTTGGACTCCGTCGGTGCGGTGTAAGGCGCAGGCCGCCGCCACGGGGCGATGTCGAGGCGGATGCCGTTCTTCGCGAGTTCGGGATCGAAATATTTGCCCCAGTCCCACGCGGCGATCGCCAGGTGCGGCTTGGTGCTGCCGGCGGCGACCCCCATCGATTCCGACCCGCGCCACGCGACCGGGCGCATATAGGCGTCGGTCATGCCGTTGGCCTCGAGCACTTCGTTGCACGCGGCATCGATCTGCTCGACGCTCCACGGCAGCTCGAACCCGAGCAGCTCGGCGCTGCGCCGCAGCCGGCGGCTATGCTCGGTCAGCTTGAAGATCACGCCGTTGTAGGCGCGCTGCCCTTCGAACACCGACGACGCATAATGAAGCGCGTGGGTGAGGACATGGACGCGCGCGTCGCGCCATTGCACGAGCTCGCCGTCGAACCAGATCCAGCCGTCGCGGTCGTCGAACGGCGCTTGTGGTGGTGGTGCCATGAGGCGCGCCTAGTGCAGGCGCCCGCCCTCTTCAAGCGAACCCTCTTCAAGCGACGGGACCCGCGCCTCCGAAGCAAGCACGGCGCCGCGCCGCGACGCGGCTTCGATCGTCTCCCCGACCAGCCGGTCCAATGCACCGTCACGGTCGAGCACCGCTAAGCCTGCCTCGGTCGTGCCCTTGGGGCTTGCGACGCGCTGCGCCAGCGCGCCCATGTCCTCGCGGGTCGTTGCACCCAGCCATGCGGTCCCGAGCACGGTCTCGCGCGCGATCGCTGCCGCAATGTCGTGCGTAAGGCCACGCTGGACGCCAGCCTTCGTCAGTGCGGCGATGAAGCGCGCGACATAGGCCGGGCCGGCGCCGGCGACGGAGCCGAGCGCGGCAAGCTTCGCTTCGTCGGCCATCCACATGGCAAAGCCGAGCGCGGCGAACATGTTGCCGACGTCCTGCCGCGCATCGTCCGGCGCATCCGCGGTGTAGAGGCCGATCACGCCGCGGCGGATCGCAACGGGAAGGTTCGGCAATGCCCGAACGATCGATCCGGCATTGGGCAGCCTGGCGCGCAGGCTCGCAACTTCGACGCCGGCAAGCAGCGACACGACGACGCTGTTGTCGAGCAGGAAGTCGTTCAACTCAGGGGCAACAGCGTCGAGCTGTTGCGGCTTGAAGCCGAGCACGACGAGGCGCGGCGGCGAGGCGGAGTCCGGCAAGCGGCTGATCGTGTTGGTGCCCTCGACGGGCCTGCCGCTCGGCCGGATGACCGTCACGCCGGAGACGTCGAGGCCGCCGAGCCGCCAGCCGTCGATGATCGCCTGGCCCATGTTGCCGCAGCCGACGAACCAGGTCGGCTCCGGTAGCTTCAAAAGATCGCTCATTCCTCGCCTGCTCTAGGCTTCGCCATGCGTGTCGATCAGCGCGGCGGAAATCGCCTCGGTCGGCGCCTTGCCGCCCCACAGCACGAACTGGAACACCGGATAGAAGCGCTCGCACTCCTCGACCGCGGCTTCGGCGATCGCCTCGGCCTGCTCGAAGCTCAGCCCTTCATTTTCGCGCGCGTCGAGGATGGTCGAGTGGCGGAACACGACGAGGCCGGACGTCGACCACATCTCGAAATGGCCGAGCCATAATTGCTCGTTGATCAGGCTCAGCGATTCATAGATCGCCGAGCGCTTTTCCGACGCCACCTTGATGTCGGGGAAAGCGAGGAACTGGAGGACCTGGTCTTCCGGGCGCCACACGCCGCGCAGCTCATAGGTTGCCCAGCTGCCCGTCGCCGACGCGATGATCTCGCCTTCGCCGGTCCGCTCGCAGGCCCAGCCGCGCGCCTCGAAATATTGCTCGAGAACCTCGATCGGCGCGCCGTCGTCGCGCTCGTCCTGAATCTCTTCCTCGCTCAGGTTCACGCCTCCGGGCTCGCCTTCGCGCCGCCGCTCTTCTTCGTGCCGGCCGCTGGCCCCGCGACCTTCGCTTCAAGCGCGGCGATGCGGGCCTTGAGGATTTCGTTCTCGTCGCGCGCGGCGCTCGCCATCGCCTTGATGGCCTCGAACTCGTCGCGGCCGACGAAGTCGGTGCCGGCAAGCCACTCGCGGAACTTCTCCCGCGCGCCGGATTCCGCTTCGCGGCTCATGCCGGCGAAGGTGCCGGCGACGCCGTTCACCATCTTCACGAAATCGTCGAACAGCCTGTTTTCGGATTGCATTTCAGCTCTCCCTTTCGGTCGCGGAAATAGGCACTTGGCCGCAAATCCGCCACCCCGGCCTCAAAACCTATCCCCAACTGGCTGAGACTATCCCCAGTTTTCAGATGCCGAGCAGCGATGTCCCGGCGTTCGGATTGAGCTTGGCGATGCTGCCGTTCAGCGTCGCCGCGAACACCAGCCAGCACAGATACGGCACCATCAGCAGCCCCGCGGCCCGGCGGATGCGGTAGAACTGGCCGGCGGTGATCGCGGCGACGATGATCATGGTGATGATCACCGCCTGGGCGAGCTCGATGTCATGGGCGGCGAAGAAGATCGGCGACCAAGCGAAATTGAGCGCCAGCTGCGCGAAGAAGAAGGTGACCGCGATCCTGCGGCGGTCGGATTCCGGCTCGGCAAGCACCATCGCCAGCGCGACGCCGAGCATCGCGTAGAGGATCGGCCAGACGACCCCGAACGCCCAGCCCGGCGGCATGAAGCTCGGCTT
The DNA here is from genome assembly GCA_036563485.1 of Sphingomicrobium sp. Taxonomy (NCBI): domain Bacteria; kingdom Pseudomonadati; phylum Pseudomonadota; class Alphaproteobacteria; order Sphingomonadales; family Sphingomicrobiaceae; genus Sphingomicrobium; species Sphingomicrobium sp. Next base: position 203,851 of record DATCMI010000001.1, read on the forward strand.
GTCCAGCCGCGCGAACCAGCCGTTGTCGTAGCCGGAATTGGACAGCCAGCCGCTGATCCCGCCGCCGACCTCGATCAGCAGGACGCAGACCAGCGCCAGGTTCCACATGCTGCGCTTGCGGGTCGCTTCAGCCATTCTTCTCCGCTCCCATCAGGAACTCGACATTGCCTTCCGGCCCGGTGATCGGGCTCGGCACGATCCCGAGTACGGTCCAGCCCTGGGTTTCAATCCATGCTTTCGCTTCTGCGCAAACCCGCTCGTGCACCTGCGGGTCCCGGACGACACCACCTTTCCCGACTTCCTCACGTCCCGCTTCGAACTGCGGCTTGATCAGCGCGACCAGCTTCGCGCCCGCTTTCGCGAGTCTGAGCGGCGCTTCAAGCACCTTGGCGAGGCTGATGAAGCTCGCGTCGCACACGACCACGTCGACCGCGTCCGGGACGGTGCTGCTGTCGAGCGTCCGGGCGTTGGTCTGCTCGTGGACGACCACCCGCGGGTCCTGCCGAAGCTTCCATGCCAGCTGGTTAGTGCCGACGTCGATCGCATAGACCTTCCCCGCGCCGCGCGAGAGCAGCACGTCGGTAAAGCCGCCGGTGGAGCTGCCGATATCGAGGCCGATCGCCCCGCTCACATCGAAACCGAAATGCGTCAGCCCATGATCGAGCTTGATCCCGCCGCGCGAGACCCACGGATGGTCCTTCCCCCGAACCTCTAGCGGCGCATCTTCAGCAAGCATGTCGCCGGCTTTCCCCAGCTTCCGCTCACCCGAAAACACCGCCCCAGCCATGATCAGCGCCTGCGCCCGCGACCGGCTCTCCGCCAGACCTCGCGAGACGAGCAACTGGTCCGCGCGGACCTTGGCTATGCGCGAACCTCTTCGACGCCGGCGCTGTTCACGCGCAGGGCCTTCAGCACCATTTCGACGATGTGCGGCGCGTTGAGGCGCGCCTGGTCGTACTGCTTGTCGGGCTTGTCGTGGTCCTGGAAGACGTCCGGCAGCCGCATGGTGCGGATCTTCAGGCCGGCGTCGGTCAGCCCCTCGTCGCTCGCCAGCGTCAGCACATGGGCGCCAAGCCCGCCGATCGCCGCTTCCTCGACGGTCACGACGACCTCATGGGTCGCCATCAGCCGCCGGATCAGCTCGCTGTCGAGCGGCTTGGCGAAGCGCAGGTCGGCGATGGTCGTCGACAGGCCCTTGGCGTCGAGTTGGTCGGCCGCCTTCTCCGCTTCCGCCAACCGCGTCCCGAGCGAGAGGATCGCGACCTTCTTGCCCTCGCGCACGACGCGACCCTTGCCGATCTCCAGCACCTGCGGCTCCGCGGGCAGCGCCACTCCCCGTCCCTCGCCGCGCGGGTAGCGCACCGCGATCGGGCCGCTGTCATGCTCGGCCATGGTCTTCACCATGTGCGCAAGCTCGGCCTCGTCCGATGGCGCCATGATCACGAAGTTGGGCAGCGTGCAGAGATAAGCGAGGTCGAACGAGCCGGCGTGGGTCGCGCCGTCGGCACCGACCAGCCCGGCGCGGTCCATCGCGAAGCGGACCGGCAGGTTCTGGATGGCAACGTCGTGGACGACCTGGTCGTACGCGCGTTGCAGGAACGTCGAGTAAATGGCGACGAACGGCCGATAGCCCTGCGCCGCCATGCCGGCCGCGAAGGTCACCGCATGCTGCTCGGCAATGCCGACGTCGAACGCGCGGTCCGGATGGGCTTGCGCGAACTTGTCGACGCCGGTGCCCGACGGCATCGCCGCGGTAATGGCGACGATCCGCGCGTCATTGTCGGCGAGCTTGGCAAGGCTTTCGCCGAACACGTTCTGGTATGAAGGCGGTCCGCCGCCGGGGCCCTTGTCCTGCTTGCCCGACACGACATCGAACTTGACGACCCCGTGATATTTGTCGGCGCTGTTTTCCGCCGGGCCGTAGCCCTTCCCCTTCTGGGTGACGACATGGACCAGCATCGGGCCCATGTCGGCGTCGCGGACATTCTCCAGCACTTCGACCAACGCGTTCACGTCGTGCCCGTCGACCGGACCGACATAATAGAAGCCGAGCTCGTCGAAGAGCGTGCCGCCGGTCACCAGCCCGCGCGCATATTCCTCCATCCGCTTGGCAGCGACGTGCAGCGGCTGCGGCATCGCCCGGGCGAGCCTCTGCGCCAGCTTGCGCGGTGCCAGATATTTGCCGGAGCTGACCAGCCGCGCGAGCGAGTTGCGCAACGACCCGACCGGCGGTGCGATCGACATGTCGTTGTCGTTGAGAATGACGACCAGCCGGTTTCCGGCGGCGGCGGCATTGTTCATCGCCTCATAGGCCATGCCGGCCGACATCGCGCCGTCGCCGATCACCGCGACTGCTTTGCCCGGCGCGCCCGACAGCTTGTTGGCAATGGCGAAGCCGAGCGCTGCCGAGATGGATGTCGAACTGTGGGCGGCGCCGAACGGGTCGTACTCGCTCTCGCTGCGCTTGGTGAAGCCGCTAAGCCCGCCGCCCTGGCGAAGCGTGCGAATGCGATCGCGCCGTCCGGTGATGATCTTGTGCGGATAGGCCTGGTGGCCGACGTCCCAGATCAGCTTGTCGTTCGGGGTGTCGAACACATAATGGGCCGCGACCGTCAGCTCGACGACGCCGAGCCCCGCGCCCAAATGCCCGCCAGTCACCGACACGGCCGAGATCATCTCCTGCCGAAGTTCGTCGGCAAGCTGGGGAAGCTGATCCTTGCTCAGCTGCCGGAGGTCGGCCGGATATTGGACCTGGTCCAGCAGCGGCGTTTGCGGGCGATCGCTCATTCGGGGCGCCTTACGCGCAACTCACACGAGTGTCATCACGGGCTAAAGGGCTGCCACGGCCTTTGCGGCCGATTTCAGCGAATGCTCAGCTGTGCCTCAGGCGGCTCAGGTGTCGCAGTCGCCGCACGTGCCGCGAACCTCGATGACCGGGCGCGGCGCGGAAAAGCCGGCTCCTGCCGCGGCCTTGCGGATGCTCCCCGACAAGCTGTCGTCGTCGATGTGCACCGTCTGTCCGCATTCGTCGCAGATCAGGAAGATGCAGTCGTGCAGGCATTCCGGATGCTGGTTCGCGATGTAAGCGTTGGCGCTTTCGACCCGCCGCGCGAGGTTGGCGCCCACGAACAGGTCGAGGATGCGGTAGACGCTGTTGGCGGCGACCCGGCGGCCTTCGCTCTTGGAGAGCGCTTCGGCCACGTCATAGGCGCTCGCCGGCTTGTCGAAGCTGGCGAGCACGTCGAAGACCGCTTCGCGCATCCCGGTCCATTGTTCGCCAGCATCGGTCAGCCGCTGGCGCGCAGCGGCCTTCAGCGATTCGCCCTCATGGAGCTTGTGATCGTGACGGCTCATGGCTGACCTCTTGGGTAGCGTTCGCTGCACCGAGGAGCAAGCGAACGGCTATTCGGCGGCAAGCGCGTTGAGGCGATGGCCGAGGGCCAGGATCAGCACCCCGGCGATGGTGAAGACGGGCTCATAGCCGGTCTCGTGAAGGGTCAGCGCGAAGCCCATGATGACGAGCCCCGCGGCGCCGACCAGGCTCGGCAGCACGAAGCCATGGTCGCGGATGCCGCGTCCGAGTGCGACGGCGCCAAGGATCATCGCCAGCCCGAGGCCGACTTCATGGATGATCGGCTTGCCGAGCAACCCGCCGGCCGAGGCGACAACCGCCAGAAGCACCGCAGTGGCGACGCAATGGACCGTGCAAAGGGCCGAAAGGCCGATTGCAAGACGGTCGAGACGACCGACAGAGATGGGCTGCGATGCCATGGCCGAATGTACATAGGCCGACACTTCGCCCGATACAATATATCATGCGTCGCTTTTCACCACTTGTTTGTCGGTCCGCCGCACGCAAATAGGCACTCGTCTCATGAGCACCGCCGCAATCTCCTCGCCCGCCACCGAGCGCGGCAGCCGCGCCCGCCCGCTCGCGCTGTCGAACCTGCTGCTGTTCGTTGCATTCCTCGTCTTCGGCATGGTCGTGGTCGGCGGCATCACGCGGCTGACCGAAAGCGGCCTGTCGATCACCGAGTGGAAGCCGATTACCGGCGCCGTGCCGCCGCTCACTCAGGCGGACTGGAACCACGCGTTCGACCTCTACCGGCAAACGCCTGAATATCGCGAGATCAACGGCCCCGCCGGCATGGGCCTCGCCGAGTTCAAGCAGATCTTCTTCTGGGAGTTTATCCATCGCCAGCTCGGGCGGCTGATCGGCCTGGTGTTCGGCCTCGGCCTTCTCTGGTTCGCGGTTAAGCGCGCGATCCCCCGCGGCTATGGCTGGAAGATGGTGGGCCTGCTGGTGCTCGGCGGCGCCCAGGGCGCCCTCGGCTGGTACATGGTCGTCTCCGGCCTCGCGGACCGCACCGACGTCAGCCATTTCCGCCTCTCGGCGCACCTCCTCCTGGCACTCACCATCATGGGCGCGCTGATCTGGGTCGCGCTCGACCTCAGGCGCCTTGCACGGACCGGCACCGACAACCCGTCGCGCCTGAAGCCGTTCGCGGTTGCCACGATCGGCGTCCTGTTCGTGCAATTGCTCTACGGGGCCTGGGTTGCCGGCCTCAACGCCGGACAGGTGGCGCCGACCTGGCCCGACATGCAGGGCCGCCTGGTGCCCGAAGGCATCGACTGGAGCCGCGGCGCCGGCTGGGCGCTGACCCACGACCCCTTCCTCCTGCACTTCATCCACCGCTGGTGGGCGTGGGTCGTCGTTGCCTTCATGGTCCTGTTCGCCCGCAAGATCCGCAAGCTCGAAGGCGCCCGCCGCGCTTCGATCGCCATCCACAGCGCCTTCGGCACGCAAGTGCTGCTCGGCATCTTCACGGTGCTGTCCGGCGTCGCCATCTGGCTTGCCGTTCTCCATCAGGCCACCGGCGCGCTGCTCGTCGCCGCGACGGTCTGGGGAGCGCATGAGCTGGGACGCCGCCCGGCGTGAGCGTCGTTTCGGTCTACGCCATCTTCGCGGATGCCGAGGAAGCGGCGCGCATCGGCCGCACCGTGATCGAAGAGCGGCTGGCCGCCTGCATCAACATCTTGGCGCCGGTTACCTCGATCTACCGCTGGAAAGGCGAGGTGGAAGAAGCCCAGGAAGTCGCCGCTATCCTCAAGACCTCGAGCGGCAGCGTCGACCGGCTGATCACCCGGATCGCCGGCCTGCACAGCTATGACGTGCCGTGCATCGTCACCTGGCCGATCGACAAGGTGTTGAGCAGCTACGCTGCATGGGTCGAAGACAGCGCCGGCTAGAAGTCGTGCTTGTCGAGGTAGAGGTAGCCGGGATCGAATTCCGCCACCCCTTCGAGACCCTTGCGATCCAGAATGGTCAGGCGGCGGTTCTCAAGCTCGATCAGGCCGCGCCGCCTCAGTTCCTGGATGGTGCGATTGGCATGGACCACCGTCAGGCCCAGGCATTCCGACAGCTCGCGCTGGGTCAGAGGGAAATCGTAGCCGTTGTCTTTGACGGCATCGACCATGTCGAGCCGTACGTTCATTTCGCAGAAGAGATGCGCCATGCGCGCGATCGCCGACCGCTGGCCTAGCGAGAGCGCCAGTTCGCCGCGGATCGCCCCATCGATGTTGGTGAGGAACCAATAAGCCCGCGCGAGCCGAGGATAACGCTCGATCATGTCGCGCAACCGATCGTGCGGGACCACCGCGATCGAGCAGTCGGTCATCGCCACGACATCATGGTCTAGGTGCTTCAGCGTGAAGCCGTGAAGATCGGGGAAGTCGCCCGCGACGTGCAATTCGATCACCTGCCGCTCGCCGCTCCGCAGGTCCTTGCTTCGCGCCATCCAGCCGTCTTCGAGCGCGAAGCTGGAGCCGAGAGGCTCGCCGGCGCGAACGACCACGTCGTCCGCGCTGACCGTCCGCATCTCGCTGACCAGGCCACAAATCACCCGCTCTTCCTCTGAGCTGATGTCGATCCGTCTTTTGAGTTTTTTGAGGTGAGCTCCAAGCATACGCCACGCCTTGTGCAACGCACCGAGGAAAATAGGCTTAACCTAAGTTACACATCCGATACAATTAAAAAACACATTTGTTTTCAATAGTTAACAGCCGTGCGGCGATGTAACCTAGGTGAATAGCCGTCCGTTGGACACATGGTAGTCCGACCGTACTTCGCGTGGGGGAATGCTTGCCGAACTATCGCCTGTACCGGCTCGACGGGGCTGGCCGCATCAGCGGTGCCGACTGGATCGAGGCGGCCGACGATGTCGACGCGTCGAACAAGGCGCGCGAGCGTGCGGCGGGTTCACGCTATGAGCTGTGGCAGCAGGACCGGCTGATCGAGCGGATCGCCGCCAAGGGCAAATAGCCGCGCTCAGGCGTCCTTCGCCTCGCCGGCGCTGAACGGCACGTCGTCGAGCTGCCGGCGGAGCGCCTCAATGTCCTTATTTGCCTCGCCGCCGCCATATTTGGATTCGAGCTCGGCTTCGTCCGACGTCTGCTCGCGCCAATAGGTAATGGTCAGGCGCCGCCCGAACACCTCGTCGCCACGGATCTTCATTTCCGCCTGGTGCTCGGCAGGCAGATTGTCGCGGATCGTCTCGAGATAGCGGATCAGGTCGTCGAGCGAGGTATATTCGCTGATATCAATGAAGTCTTTTACGCGTCTCGGCACGGGCGCTTGCTCTCCGGCGTGAATTGAACGGGGGGGCGCTAAACTCTGGTCAGCGCCAACTAAGGCTCATCCCCGACCGAAGCAACGCGCAAGCGCGCGGATTCATCCAATAGCGGTCCGCCAGTGCATCAGGCGGTCGTGGAGGCCTTGGCGTCGAGGTGCCGGCGGTCACGCTCCAGGTGCAGATAGTTCGGGTTGAACATCGCGGCCTCGATCATCCGCGGCAGGTCGAGAATTTGCAACCGCCTGCGTTCCAGCTCGATCAGCTTGTCGCGGCGGAGATCCTGAAGCGTACGATTGACGTGCACCGGGGTAAGCCCCGCCGCATCCGCAAGGTCGCTTTGTGTCAGCGGGAAATCGCAGCAACCATCATGCGCCCTGCCCACCGCTTCCAGGCGCATGTACAGCTCGATCAGAAGATGGGCGAGGCGCTCGTAAGCACTGCGTTGGCCAAGGTTCAGCGTCCATTCCCGCTGGATGGCCATCGCGACGAGCTCGTGCCGCCAAAGCGCCTCGGTGATCCGCGGTCGATCGTGGGTCAGCTCCTCCATTTCGTCAGGCGTGATCGCCGCCACCTTGAGCCGGGTGATGGCGCCGACGCTGTGGTCCATATGCTTGAGGAGAAAGACGTTCACGTCGCAAAAATCGCCGGTAAGGAACATGCTGACGATCTGCCGCTTGCCATCCGGCAATTGCTTGTAGCGGCACGCCCAGCCGTCGAGCACCAGGTGCACGTGGGTTGGCGTGTCCCCTTCCGAGATCAGGTCGCGGCCAGCATCCGCGGTCTTCACGGTTCGGCAAACCCGTGCCAGCGCAGACCGGTCACCGGCGGACAATCTGGTGAAGGCTTCGAGCTTCGAGGCCACTGCGGACGCTCGATCAGGGTGAACTCCCCCTCGAACCTCCGTAAGCAGCGGCATGAAGCTTCATCCTTATCTATGTTAGGGTTTCAACGCCCGGCGACCGGAAAGGACGCATAGCTATCCCTGAGAAGCGAAGTCGGCGCGGTCGGCGGCCATCCCGTGGCACGCAGAAATGCCGCGCATCGAATGCTTTCGACCCGCGGCACTCCTTAATTGATGGCGCAGCTAAGCTGCGCGGATCTCGATGCTGAAGCTTAGATAACGCCGAGCAGCCACAGGATCAGGATCAGAAGCAAAAGTCCGCCAAGACCGATGTACATGGCCGTTCCTCCTGGTTGGTTTTGCAGCTGAAACGATAGTCTGCCCGTCATCGTTCCGGTCGTTTCGTTCCCGTCAGGAACTCTCATGGGTATGATTTTACCCGTCCGCAAAGTGCCGGATTTGCTTGACTTATCGGCGCTCCGACGCGAATAGCGCCTCCACGGCGGTGCCATCCGACAAGGTTGAGGCGCCGCTTTTCTCGTTTGATAAGAGGTCTAACGCCATGAAGGCGCTGATGAAGACGACCAAGTCGGCAAAGCCGGCCGAGGTCGAGAAGAAGTGGCATCTGATCGATGCCGACGGCCTGGTGGTCGGTCGCGTCGCGACGATCATCGCCAACCTGCTGCGCGGCAAGCACAAGCCGAGCTTCACGCCGCACGTCGATTGCGGCGATCACGTCGTCGTCATCAACGCCGACAAGGTGCGCTTCACTGGCCGCAAGCTCGACCAGAAGACGTACTACAAGCACACCGGCTATGCTGGCGGCCTCAAGGAAATCACCGCGGGCAAGGTGCTCGACGGCCGGTTCCCCGAGCGCGTGCTCGAAAAGGCGGTTGAGCGCATGATCCCGCGCGGCCCGCTCGGCCGCGAGCAGATGCGCAGCCTGCACCTCTACAACGGCACCGAGCATCCGCATGCCGGCCAGAACCCCGAAGTCCTCGACGTCGCGTCGATGAACCGCAAGAACAAGGTGGGCGCCTAATGTCCGACAATCGTGAATCCATTGCCGACCAGCTGAGCGCGGGCACGGCGCCCGCCCCGGCGGCCCCGGCTCCAGACGCTCCGGCCGCTGCCGCGGGTGACAATGCCGACGCCGTCGCCGGCGACGATAATGGCGTCTCCACGCAGGGTCCGCAGATCGAGGCCGTCCTTCGCGAGCAGCAGCTCGACAAATACGGCCGCGCTTATGCGACCGGCCGCCGCAAGGACGCCATCGCGCGCGTCTGGCTGAAGCCGGGCTCGGGCAAGATCACCATCAACGGCCGCGAGCAGGAAGTCTATTTCGCCCGCCCGACGCTTCGTCTCGTCATCAACCAGCCGTTCGGTATTACCGACCGCGCTGGCCAGTATGACGTCGTCGCGACCGTCGTCGGCGGTGGTCTGTCGGGCCAGGCCGGCGCCGTCCTGCACGGCATTGCCCAGGCGCTGACCCGCTACGAGCCGGCGCTGCGGACGACGGTCAAGCAGGCCGGTTTCCTGACCCGCGACCCGCGCGTCGTCGAGCGCAAGAAGTACGGCCGCGCCAAGGCCCGCCGCAGCTTCCAGTTCTCGAAGCGCTAAGCGAAAGCTCAGTTCGTTACGCGAGGGGCGGTCCGGACATCCGGGCCGCCCTTTCGCATTTCGGGGAGCGCGAACCGGCAACCGAGTTGCATCGCCCTCCAGGCGTCGGCATGGGCGCGCCATGCTCAAGGTCGGCAACCTATTCTTCCCGGACGGGGAAACGCACTTCACCTCGCTTGGCGATCAGGTCCTCAAATATGGGAAGTACGACCGCCTCGCCGCCTACAAATATGTGAAGGACTGGCGGCTCGCGATCGACATCGGCGCCAATGTCGGGATCTTCTCGTGGGACTTCTCGCACCGCTTCAAGAAAGTGCTGGCGTTCGAACCGATGCCGGCCACGCGCGAATGCCTTGAGCAGAATGTCCGCAAGAACGTCCGCGTCATGCCCTATGCCTTGAGCGATGCGCCGGCGACCCTCGAAATGTATCAGACCGACACTTCAGGCGCGTCCTTCGTGACCAGCCATCCCGGCGTCGCCGTGCCGTTCGGCGACCTCGACCCCGGCAAGGTCGTCAAGGTGAAGGCGCGCACGCTCGACAGCTTCACCTTCGAAGCCGTCGACCTCATCAAGATCGACATCCAGGGCGCCGAATATCCGGCACTGCTCGGCGCCCGCGAGACGATCCTGCGCCACCGGCCCGTGCTCATGGTCGAGGAGAAAGCCGCGAGCATCGACAAGGTCGGCCCGGAGGTGCACGCCGCCCAGGCCGAGGCGATCGCGAGGACGGCCGACCTGCTCCGCTCCTACGGAATGACGCCCAAGGAGAAAGCCCAGTCCGACCGGATCTACGTATTCGACGACTGATGGGGCAGCTGCCCGGTCTGGCGTAGCGCCTCGCCAAGCGCCAGCGCCGCGGCAGTCGCGACGTTCAATGACCGCACCTCGGCGCGGATCGGCACCCGCACCTTTTCGTCGCAGGCATCGGCGATCTTTTGCGGCACGCCGGCGCTTTCCTTGCCGAACAGCAGGACGTCGTCACGGTCGAACAGAAAGTCATAGGCCGATCGCTGGCTCTTGGTCGTGAACAGCACCAGCCGCTTGCCACCGATCGACTGCCGAAAGGCGGCGAAGTCCGGATGCCGGACGACAGTGACGTGGTCGATATAGTCCATCGCGGTCCGCCGCACCCGGCGATCGTCCCAAGCGAAGCCCATCGGCTCGATGAGGTCCACGGCGACGCCCATGCAGGCCGCCAGCCGCATCACGGTGCCGACGTTGCCGGCGATCTCAGGCTCGAACATCGCGAGGCGCATGGCGGCACCGCTAGCGCAGCGCCGCCCCTTCGCGCCACCCGCGGGTCTCAGGCAGCGAGTTGCGGCAACAATTCCTCGAGCTGGTCGAGCTGCTGCGGCAGGCCGGCAGCCGCGCCCTGCATCGCTTCTTCGAGCGCGTCGCTGTTCGGATAGGTTTCGTGGAAGGTCAGCAGGGTCTTGCCGCCGACATCCTGGAAGGTGACGGTCGTGACCGCGCCGTCCGCCTCTTCCTCATTGGTCGAGACGATCCGCTCATTGGGGACGACTTCGATATATTTGCCGTAGAAGGCCATGGTCTGCCCGCCGGCGCCGAACTCCAGCCGGTACGTACCGCCCGTGCGCACGTCCATCTCGCATGCGACCAGCGTCCTCGGCGCACCCTTGGGCACCCACCATTGACGGAACAGCTCGGCCTCGCTCCAGGCCCTGAACACCAAATGCGCGGGCGCGTCGAAGGTGCGGGTCACGACCAGCTCCCGGTCGCCTTTGCGTTCGATCGCGGTGCGGTTTTGCGCCGCCTCCTGGTTAGTCGCCTGCTGGTCCATCTCTTTCCTCCTGTTTCATGTCGTTGAGAAGCTCGTCGAGGGCATCGAACCGCGCCTCGAAAAGCTTGCGATAGTCTTCGATCCACTGCGCTTCGGCCTCGAGGGACCCGTGCCCGAGCTTGCATGTCCGCACGCGCCCGACCTTCTTCGTCGTGACCAGCCCTGCCCGCTCGAGCACGGCGACGTGCTTCTTCATGCCCGTCAGCGTCATGTGGAACTTGTCGGCCAGGCTGGAAATCGAGGCGTCGGCCCGGCCGAGCTGCTCGAGCACGCCGCGCCGCGTCGCATCGGACAGCGCCGCGAAGGAGAGATCGAGAGCGGGACTCGCATACTGAACCATATAGTTCAGTATTGGCAGGCTCCCGGCATGGACGCAAGAGGCCCTTTCCTGCCGCTTCCTTCTATGGTCCACTCGCCCCTATGATCAGCCGCCTTCACCAACTCATCCGCTCGCCCGCCGCCCGCCGTCGGGCTGCTGCAATCGCTGCTTTTCACGCGCTCGCCCTGGCCGCCTCACCGGCCGCTGCGGACCCGCTCCTGCTGCGGCCGGCGCGCGTATTCGACGGCGTCGACCCGAGGCCGCACGAAGGCTGGCAGGTGCTGGTCGACGGCGACAAGATCGTGGCCACAGGACCGAACCTCGCGCCCCCTGCGGGTGCCAGGATCATCGACCTTCCCGGCACGACGCTGATGCCCGGCATGATCGAGGGCCATTCGCACCTGTTCCTCCACCCCTATGACGAGACGCTTTGGGATGATCAGGTTCTGCACGAGCCGCTTGCCCTGCGCACGGCGCGCGCGGTCGTTCAGGCGCAACGGACGCTGAAAGCCGGCTTCACTACGGAGCGGGACCTTGGCACCGAGGGTGCGGGTTTCGCGGATGTCGGCTTGGAACAGGCGATCGACGAAGGCATCGTCCCGGGGCCGCGCCTGCTCGTCGCAACCAGGGCGATCGTCGCTCGCGGAGCTTACGGCCCCAAGGGCTTCGAGCCGGGTGTTGAGGTGCCGCAAGGCGCGCAGGAAGTCAGCGGCGTCGAGGAGACCGTTCGCGCCGTTCGCGACCAGATCGCCGCCGGCGCCGACCTCGTGAAATTTTATGCCGACTATCGCCACGGCAAAGGCGAGCCGAGCCGCCCGACATTATCGCAGGCGGAGCTCGACGCCGGCGTCGCCGCGGCCCATGACGCGGGCCGCGAGGTCGCCGTTCACGCCAGCACGCCCGAGGGCATGATGCGGGCAGTCCGCGCCGGCGCCGACACCATTGAGCACGGCTATGGCGGCACCGCGGAAGTGTTCAAGGCAATGGCCGCAAGACGGATCGCACTTTGCCCTACCCTCGCCGCCTCGGAGTCCACTGCCCGCTACTTCGCCAAGTGGAACGGCCAGGAGCCGGCGCCTGAAAGCGTCCAGCAGAACCGCCGCGCCTTTCGCGCCGCGATGCAGGCAGGCGTGCCCATCTGCATGGGCGGCGACGTCGGCGTTTATACGCACGGCAAGAACTGGCTCGAGATGGAGGCCATGCAGCGCGCCGGAATGCCCGCCGCCCAGGTGCTGATCGCCGCCACCTCCGGCAATGCGCGCATCTTCAAGCTCAAGGACCGCGGCGCCGTCCGCCCGGGCCTCCTCGCCGACCTTGTCGCCGTGGACGGTGATCCGACGCACGACATCTCGGCCGTGCGCCAGGTCCGCCTCGTGGTCAAAGGGGGGAAGCTGGTCGTCGCGCCTTAGCGGTTGACGGTCGCCATGCCCTGCGCGTGGTAGCGCTCGCCCGCCGCCGCTCCCGGCGGCAGGATCGCGTCGAGGCGCTTTAGCTCCTCGTCATCGAGCCGCACCTCGAGCGCGCCGATATTCTGGTCGAGGTAGCGGACGCGCTTGGTACCGGGGATCGGCACGATATCCTCGCCCTGCGCCAGCACCCAGGCGAGCGCCAGCTGCGCCGTCGTGCAGCCCTTCGCCTCGGCCATCGCCTCGACTTCGCGGACCAGCTGGATGTTCTTCTCGAAATTCTCGCCCTGGAAGCGCGGATGGTTCTTGCGGAAGTCGCCTTCCGGGAAATCGTCCGGCGTCTTGAACTCGCCCGTCAGGAAACCGCGGCCGAGCGGCGAATAAGCGACATAGCCGATGCCGAGCTCGCGCACCGTCGGAAGCACGTCCGCCTCCGCATCGCGGCTCCACAGCGACAGCTCGGTCTGCACCGCGCTGATCGGGCTTACCGCATGCGCCTTGCGGATCGTCTCCGGCGCTGCTTCGGAAAGGCCGAGGAAGCGGATCTTCCCCTCCTCCTTCAGCCGCGCCATCTCGCCGACCGTGTCCTCGATCGGCACCTTGGTGTCGACGCGGTGCTGATAATAGAGGTCGATCGTCTCGACATTCAGCCGCTTGAGGCTCGCCTCGCAGGCGGAGCGGACATAATCGGGGTCGCCGCGCACGCCCAGGAACTCGCCGTTGGGCCCACGGACATTGCCGAACTTGGTCGCGAGGAACACGTCGCCGCGGCGGTCGGCGATCGCACGCCCGACCAGCTCCTCGTTCGCGCCCCAGCCGTACATGTCGGCGGTGTCGAGGAAGGTGACGCCGCGCTCGATCGCATGGTGGATGGTCGCGATCGATTCCGCTTCGCTGCCGCCGACGTAAAATTCGCTCATGCCCATGCAACCGAGGCCGATGGCCGACACTTCGGGTCCGTCGCGGCCGAGCCGCCTCTTTGCGATTCCGAACATCCTTGTTCCTCCTTTTAGCTGCCGAGCCGCCGCCGCAGATCAATCCATGGCCACATGGGGCGCGCCGCCGGCCTGCCCGCCACGCTTCATCAGCAGCAGCAGCGGAAGCACGGCGAACGTCACGATCATCATCAGCTTGAAGTCGTCGAGATAAGCGATGAACAAGGCCTGCTTGGTGACGATGCCGTTGATGTAGGCGAGCGCCGCCGGCCCGGCGACCGGCGCGATCGTCTGCAGCATTTCGGGGTTCGCCGTCGGGATCGTCTGCTGAGTGATGTTCTGGGCAAGGTCCGCGTGGCTGATCTGGGTCATCCGCACCAGCTGCGTGCTGACGATCGAAATACCGATCGATCCGCCGATGTTGCGCGACAGGTTGAGCAGCGCGGCGCCGGTGGTCCGCAGCCGCGCCGACAAAGTCTCGAACGCGAGCGTCTGGAGCGGCACGAAGATCAGGCCGAGGCCGAGGCCCTGGACGATGCCGCTGACGATCACCGGCCGCGCCGGCTGGTCGATCGCAAAACCGGTCATCATGTAGAGCGACACGCCCATCAGAACGACGCCGATGCCCACGAGAAGCCGCGAGTCCACCTTGCCCGTCAGGCGCCCGGCCAGCAGCATCGAGATGAGCGTCCCGACGCCGCGCGGCGCAGTCAGGAAGCCCGACTGGAGCACCGAATAGCCGTACATGTTCTGCAAGAGCGGCGGCAGCAGTGCCAGGCCGGCGAGCAGCAGCACGCCGGTCACCACCATGAACAGCAGGCTGGTCGCGAAATTGCGATCGGTGAATAGCTGGCGGTCGAACAAGGGGTTCTTCGCCGTCACCATGTGGACGGTGAACATCCACGCCGCGCCGATGGCGAGCCCCGCTTCGACGATGATCTCCCAGCTTTCGAACCAGTCCTTCTGCTCGCCGCGGTCCAGGAACATCTGCAGAGCGCCGAGCGCCAGCGCCAGGAGCGCGAAGCCGAGCATGTCGAAGTTGCGCCGGATCGTCTCCGTCTTGGGCATGTAGCGGAGCATCAGCAAGGTGCAGACGATGCCCACCGGCAGGTTGACCAGGAACACCCATCGCCAATTGTAATTGTCGGTTAGCCAGCCGCCGAGCACCGGGCCCAGGATCGGCCCGATCATCACGCCGCCGCCGAACAGGGCCATCGCCTGGCCGTGCTTTTCCTTCGGGTTGATGTCGAACAGGGTCGCCTGGGCGAGCGGCACGATGAAGGCGCCGCTGACGCCCTGGAAGGCGCGGAACAGCACCATTTCGGTCAGCGACGTGGCGGTCGCACACAGCACCGAAGCGATGGTGAACCCGACCACGGAGATCAGCAGCAGCCGCTTGCGTCCGACGCGGTCGGCGAGCCAGCCGCTGATCGGAAGGGCGATTGCCGATGCGACGATATAGCTCGTCAGCACCCAGTTGATCGTGTCCTGGGTCGCGCTGAGGCTCGCCTGCATGTGCGGCAGCGCCACGTTGGCGATGGTGGTGTCGAGCACCTGCAGCAGCACCGCCATCATCACCCCGATGGTGACGATGATCCGCTGCCCCGCAGGAAGCGGGTGCGCTGCGATCTGGCCCGGGACTTCGGCCATCGGGCTCGCCGCTACTTCTTCGCCGGGTCGAGGAAGATGGTCGCGTTGACCGACAGGCCGGCGATCATCGGCTTGCTCGGCTTGCCGTCGAACACGATCCGGACCGGTACCCGCTGCGTGACCTTCACCCAATTGCCGTTGGCGTTCTGCGCCGGAAGCAGCGAGAATTCGCTTCCCGTGCCCGCGCCGATGCTCTGGACATGAGCGTCGAACTCCTGGCCGGGATAAGCGTCGACCTCGATCTTCGCCTTCTGCCCCGGCACCATCTTGCCGACGTCCTTCTCCTTGAAGTTCGCCTCGACCCAGGCCGCCGTGCTGCGCACCAAGCTCAGCATGCCGACGCCCGACACTGCCATCTGGCCGATCTGCAGATTGTCGGCATTTTCAACGACGCCATCCATCGGCGCCCGAACTTCAGTCCGCGAAAGGTCGAGCCGCGCCTTGTCGACCGCCGCCTGGGCCTGGGCGATCGACGGCTGCTCGCCCGGCGCGATCGCGGCGTTCGCATTGGCGGCGCGAGCGCGTGCATCGGCAAGCTGGGTCTCGGCCGAGCGCACCTCGTTGAGGGCGTCCTCATAATCGGCGCGCGTCGTGAAGCCCTGCTTCAGCAGCGCCTGCTGCCGGCCGAGCGCATTGCGCTTGATCGCGAGGTTCGCCTGCGCCCCGGTGATGTCGGCGCCGGTGCCGGCCGCCTGCGTCTGCAGCTGCGTCGTCTGCAGCCGCGCGGCAGCAAGCTGGGCCTGCGCCTGCTCGAGCGCCACCCGATAAGGCGCCGGGTCGATCTTGAAGAGCAGCTGCCCGCGCTTCACCCGGCTGCCATTCTCAACGAAGACCTGCGCGACAGGCCCATTCACCTGCGGGCTGACGGCGACGATATCCTGCTTCACCTGGGCATTGTCGGTCGCGACCGTCTCGCCGCCGGTCAGCCAATAATAGCCGCCGGCGAGAAGCAGCAGCACGGGCACGATCAGCATGGCGAACGTCTTCACTGCGCCGCGGCGCTTGCGCTCGACGACGATCGTCTCTTCACTTTCAGTGCCGGTCAGCGGTTCGCTATTCATCTTGTTCATTCGTTCGACGCCTTGCTGAAAGCCGCATTGCGGCTGACATTTTCACGCACTCGCGCCAGCACCCGGCGCATGGTCTCGATGTCCTCGCGACCGACGCCCTCAAACGCGTCGCCGGTCATCTCCTCGGCCACGGCGCGCAGTCGCTTGACCAGCGGCTCGGCCTTTTTCGTCACGTAGAGCCGCCAGGCCCGCCGGTCCGCCGGGTCGGCCCGACGCTCGACCAGCTCGGCCTCGGCAAGCCGGTCGATGATCCGCGACAAGGTGATCGGCTCGATGTCGAGCATGTCGGCGAGCTCGATCTGCCGCAGCCCGGGCTGGCGGGTCAGCCGGAACAGCACTTTCCATTGGGCGCGCGTGACTCCCATGCCGGCGGCCCGCCGGTCGAAAGCTTTGCGCATCGCGTGCGCCGTTTCGGCGATCTCGAAGGGAATGGTTTCCATTTGCTACGGATATAGTAAGCTTGCTTATATTAAGCAATGCACAAAGCGCAGCCGAGTTCCTGCTGCCGCGCGTTCCGCACCTGTGAAATGGGGATCGGCTGGAGCGGGTAGCGGGAATCGAACCCGCGCGTTCAGCTTGGGAAGCTGACAGGCTACCATTACATCATACCCGCGGCGCCGGCGCTCGAATTAGGTGCGCACCCTCGGCCCGTCAACGCCGCCGAGCGTCGGCTTACAGGCCGCCCATCACCGGGTCGAAGCCGGCCTCGCCCAGCTTGTCGGCCAGCGCTTCGCCGGTCCGCTGCGCAAGGTCTCCGTCTTCCGACCGGATCACGAAATTCGCGCCATATTTTCCGTCCTTGAAGAACGGATAGCTGCCGATCGCGACCCCGGGGTTCGCTTCCTCGGTCTCGCGCAACAGCTCGGCGACGTCGCTCTCCGGCGCCCGCGCGCCGACCGTCACCGACACGATCGGCTTCCCGCCCTCGATCTTGCCGGTGAGCCCATGGAGCATCGCCGCGGCAATCCCCGGCACGCCGGCAAGGATGAAGACATTCTCGATCCGCACTCCGGGCGCGCCTGAGCTCGGATTGTCGATCAGCTCCGCACCTTCCGGCACCCGCGCCATCCTCAGACGCGCTTCGGTCACCCCGCCCGGCCGGTCCTTGTACCAGCCCTCGAGGATCGCACGCGCTTCCGGGTGGATGACCACAGGCACGCCGAAAGCCGCGGCGATCGCATCGATGGTGATGTCATCATGGGTGGGCCCGATGCCGCCTGTCGTGAACAGATAGTCGTAAGTGGTGCGAAGCGTGTTCACCGCATCGCCGATCCGCTCCGTCACGTCCGGCACCACGCGAACTTCGGCAAGCCGGATCCCTTGCTCGTTCAGCCAGGTCGCGACCTGCGCGATATTCTTGTCCTGGGTCCGCCCCGACAGGATCTCGTCGCCGATCACCAGCAGCGCCGCAGTCCAGCTTTTCGATTCTGCGCTCACGGGACCTCCGGTGACATCGCGGGCGGGAATGCCTATCTATGGCGCATGACTCAATACATCACCGTTGCCGCCGACGATCGCGCCGAAGCGCGCAACGGCGTCATCAAGCTGCACGGCCCCGAAGGCTTCGCCGGCATGCGCAAGGCCGGCCGCCTCGCCGCAGAGATTCTCGACGCCCTTGCCCCGCACGTCGTGCCCGGCGTCACCACGCAGGAACTGGACGATATCGTCTACAGGATGATGCTCGACGGCGGCGGCATCCCGGCGACGCTCGGCTATCGCGGCTATACCAAGAGCAGCTGCATCTCGATCAACCATGTCGTCTGCCACGGCATCCCGGGCGACAAGGCGCTGAAGAACGGCGACATCGTCAACATCGACGTGACGCCGATCGTCGACGGCTGGCACGGCGACACCAGCCGCATGTTCCTCGTCGGCGACGTGCCGCTGCGCGCCCGCAAGCTGGTCGACATCACCTACGAATGTTTGATGCTCGGCCTCGAGCAGGCGCGGCCCGGCAATCACTTGGGCGACATTTCGAACGCCATCCAGCGCCACGCGGAATCGCACCGCTACAGCGTCGTTCGCGATTTCTGCGGCCATGGCGTCGGCCGTCTGTTCCACGACAGCCCCGAAGTCATCCACGCCGGACGGCCGGGCACTGGCCCGGAGCTCAAGCCCGGCATGATCTTCACCGTTGAGCCGATGATCAACCTCGGCCGCCCGGACGTGAAGGTGCTCGACGACGGCTGGACGGCGGTCACCCGCGATCGCTCGCTTTCGGCCCAGTTCGAACACTCGATCGGGATCACGGAAGACGGCTGCGAGATCTTCACGAAGAGCCCGACCGGGCGCGACAAGCCGCCCTACGCTTAAAGCGCGGCGATGATCGCTGCGGCGGCCCGGTGCGCAGCCGCCGGGCTCGCGTCGCCCAAAGCATCGGCAGCAAAGCTGCGCTGTAGCTCTTTGTAACGGCCATGCTCGTCCGGCGCGCGCTCCAACGCAGCCATGAGCTGCGAAAGCTCGTCGATGACCTCGCCGCACTCCCAGAAGCCGTGATCGTCCGTGGCTTGCCAGTCGAGCTTGTCGGGGTTGAGGAACACGCAGGGCCGCGGCCGCATCAGGAACTCGACCACCTGGCTCGAGGTGTCCCCCAAATAGATGTCGGCGGCAGCCATGTATGTCCCGTCGACCATCGAAAAGCTGTCGGTGTCGACATGCACGTGGGGAAGCGCCGCGACGCCGGCCAGCACGTCCCTCACGTCCGGCGCCTTCTCGACCAGCCGCTGATGCGGGGCGAGGATGACGTTGAAGCGCTCCTGGCCTCCAAGCATCGCAACGATCTCGCGCCCCCACGCCCACCAGGACGAACGATGGCGCTGCCAGTGCGGCGCATAGACGACGACTGGCCTGTCGTCGGCGAACAGCCGCCGCGGCTCCGCAAGCGCGCGGAAGCCCGCCTTCACATAGCCGGTGACGACGACCTGCTCGTCCCCGAAGCCGCGGACCAGATAAGTGTCCTTCTCGCGCTGGCTCGGCACCAGCATGCGGTAGGCGGCGCGGCGGCGCGCATCGTCGCGCGCGCTCATCGAACCGACGCCATGCGACGTCTTGATGAAGCGCCGCCTCAAGAACGGCAGCATGCGCGGCAGCCACAGGCTGGTCTGCTCGGCGCAGACGATAAGCCGCGCGCGCATCAGGTGCGGCAGCAGCCGGAGCAGAGTCGGGATTTTCGGCGGCAACGCCGGGTTCTCGCCCCGCTTCAGCTCGGGGAGGCTCAGGAAGCCCGGCACACGCCGCACGCGCACCCGCTCCTTAAGCCCCGCCTCGGCGAGCCAGCCGCCGATCAGCCCTTCATGGACCGACGTCGCGACCCAGCAGTCGATGGGAAGGTTCGGCGCGTCGGCCGCCAGTGCTTCGACGATCGGGTAAAGGTGTGGGATTAGGAGCGTTTCGCCGAGGAACAGGAAGGCGACCGGCGCGCCGCTCGGGCGTGGCATTTAAAAGCCGGCGGCTTTGCTCGCTTCGCCGCTGTCTGCCGCCGCGGGGCCGCCCCATTGGGCAATGTCCTCAGGGCGGTCGATCTCCGTCCACTGCCCGCCTTCGAAGCTGACCGCGTGAACACCCTCTTCGCGGGCGATGCGATCGACCACGGCATGGTGGAAAGCCTGGCTGCCGTCGACCTCGCCGATCACCGACTGAAGCACTGCCGAATAACGCGCCGCCCCTTCGCCGCGCCAGGCGATGAAGCCAAGGCTGCGATGATGCGCGAGTAGCGGGCTCAGATCCTTGCCGACCGCGACGACCCGGTCCCCGGCGATGCGCACCAGCATGTCGTCCACCGCTACGCTCGACACCGGCTCGACGAACAGGTTGAGGCCCGGCTCGAGCCGCCGCAGCCCGTCAGCTACGAGCTTCGGATCATAGACCGTATCGCCGTTGAGCAGGCAGAATTCGCCTTCAAGGCGATGCCGCGCGGCCCACACACTGCCGATGCTGCTCGACACCGCATAGAAGGGGTTGAACACCAGTTCCGGCCGCTCCTCGACCGCCCAACGTTCCTCGACGAACGCCTGCAGCTTGTCGAAGCGATACCCGCCGACGATCGTGATTCCGCGCACGCCCGCGGCCCGCAGCGCCTCGACCTGGTGCTCCAGGATCGTGCGCCCGCCGACTTCGATCAGGCACTTGGGCCGATCGGCCGTCAGCGGCAGCAGGCGCGAGCCCAGCCCGGCGGCTAAAAGGATGGCACGGTCGATCATCTCGGCGGCCCTCTCCCGGAAAACTGTGGCATTGCTGCGGCAAGCTCTTTTATGGGTCGAACGAAGACCGCAAAGGGGTGCGCAGGCGTGAAAAAGGTCGAAGCGATCATCAAGCCGTTCAAGCTCGACGACGTGAAGGACGCGCTTCACGACGTCGGCGTCTCCGGCATCACCGTCAGCGAAGTGAAGGGCTTCGGCCGCCAGAAGGGCCACACCGAGCTCTACCGCGGCGCCGAATATGTCATCGACTTCCTGCCCAAGGTGAAGATCGAGGTGGTGGTCGAAGACAGCCTTGCCGACAATGTCGTCGAAGCGATCGAAAATGCCGCTCGCACAGGGCGCATCGGCGACGGCAAGATCTTCGTCCTCGACGTCGACCAGGCGATCCGCATCCGCACAGGCGACCGCGGGCATGATGCACTTTGATGTTAAGGCGTCACCCCGGCCTTGAGCCGGGGTCTGCCTTTACCTAGAGCTGCCCGCATGCAGGCACGCAGGCGGATGCCGGATCAAGTCCGGCATGACGAATTGGGCATCTGATCCAGATGGACGAACGCCTCGCCTCAATGTCGCCGGACGAGCTGCGCGGGGCCATGCGGACGCTCGGCTACCGCACCCAGAACGACCTCGCCCAGGCGATCGGCGTATCCCGCTCCGCAGTCAGCCTGTGGCTTGAAGGCAAGGTCGGTGTCCCCCGTCCAATCGCCATGCTCTTGCGCATGCTCGTGTCCGCCCAGCGGCGGATTTATTGATCGTCGCGAGCCCTCATTAACCTTCGTTAAAGACTTGAAATCGCGGCTCTTTATTGAATAGTGCTTGAGCGCATCATCGCGGGGCAAAGCGCTCGGGGGAGCAGTCAGATGGGAGTCGAGCGGGGGAGTGGGCCGCAGCCAAGTCCGGCTGTTGAACCTCAACGCAACCAGTACCGGCTCTATTTCCTCCAGGGCCTCGGCGGTCGCATCCTCCACAGCCACGAGTTCGAAGCCGAGAGCGACGAGCGCGCGCTCGGCCTCGCGCAGGGCTGGCGCGAGGGCCGCCGGACCGAGCTTTGGACCGGCGCTCGCAAGCTCGGCGCCTGGCCCGCCGACGAGACGCCGTCGGCTTAAGTATTTGCCCGCGGTTGCATCCGCGGGGGCTCAGCCGCAATGAGCGGCGCCATGCTCACCCTCGACAACCAACAGCAATCCGCCCGCACCTGGTTCGAATCGCTGCGCGACCGCATCTGCGCCGCCTTCGAAGAGATCGAGCGCGAGGCGGGCTCCGACGCCTCCTTCACCTACACGCCGTGGGACCGCACCGATGCTAGCGGCGGCACGGGCGGCGGCGGCGTGCGCGGGCAGATGGCCGGCAAGGTGTTCGAGAAGGTCGGCGTCAACGTCTCGACCGTCGGCGGGCAGTTCAGCCCCGATTTCGCCAAGAGCATTCCCGGCGCCGCGGAGGACCCGAGCTTCTTCGCCACCGGCATCAGCCTCGTCGCCCACATGGCCAACCCGCACGTCCCCGCCGTGCACATGAACACCCGCTTCCTGTGCACGACCAAGCGCTGGTTCGGCGGCGGCGCCGACCTCAATCCGGCTATCCCCTATGAAGAGGACACCGAAGCCTTCCACGCGCGCTTCCGCGCCGCCTGCGCAGCCCACGACCCGACCTTCTATCCACGCTTTTCCAAGTGGGCGGAGGAATATTTCTGGCTCCCTCACCGCAATGTGTCGCGCGGCGTCGGCGGCATCTTCTACGATTATCTTGAAGACCATTTCGACGAGCATTTCGCCTTCACCAAAGACGTCGGCGAAGCGTTCCTCGACATCGTCCCGCAGATCGTCCGCAAGCGCATGGACATGCCGTTCACCGACGAGGACATGGACCGCCTCCTCGAGTTCCGCGGCCGCTACGTCGAGTTCAACCTCCTCTACGACCGCGGCACTTTGTTCGGCCTCAAGACCGGCGGCAACGTCGACGCCATCCTCATGAGCCTCCCCCCGCTCGCCAAGTGGAAGTAAGAGCGTGAGCCTTAACGAGCTGCCGCCGAACGAGCTTGCCGCGGTCGTCACCTATCTTGAGATGCGCGAGCGGCCATCGGCCGAGGTTCCCTCGTCCACGCTGCAGCTCCGCCGCGTCGCCGAGCCTGGCGCCGAGCAGTATCGCGCCCTGTTCCGCAAAGTCGGCGAGCCATGGCTGTGGTTCTCCCGCCTGGTCCTCGACGACAACAAGCTCGAGGCCATCATCCGCGACCCCGCCGTCGAGCTGTTCGAAGTCGCTGCCGTGGAAGCCGTCGTCGGCATGGTCGAGCTGGACTTCCGGCAGCCCGGCGAGTGCGAGCTCGCCTTCATCGGCCTGGTCCCGGAACTGAGCGGCCAAGGCTACGGCAAATGGCTGCTTGCCCGCGCCCTGCGCCTCGCCTGGCGCGAGGGCATAAGCCGCGTCCACGTCCATACCTGTTCGCTCGACCATCCGGCGGCGCTGTCGGCCTATCGACGCGCGGGCTTCACGCCTTACAAACGAGCGGTCGAGCGCTTCCCCGACCCGCGACTGCTCGGGATTTTACCGAAGGACTGCGCGCCTCAGATTCCGCTGCTCGGCACCGAAGCCTGAACCTCGCCGCGGCCCGCAAGCTGGGTGTAGATCCGCGCCAGCATCACCGCGAACACGACTGTAAACAGTGCCTGGATCGCCGCGGCGACCAGCGAGATCAGCAGCGCCGACAGGCTTAGCTGGTCCGGCGGCCCGAGCGCTGCCGCGATGATCGAGCCGATCACCAGCTGCCCGGCGAGGAGCACGATCATCAGGCCGATGAACATCATGGCGACGAAACCAAGCAGCCGCAGGTAATTGCCCTTGGCCAGGCGCCAGCTGCGCTTGAGCAGGTGGAGGGGCCCACCGTCCTCCGCAGCCGCGGCGGGCACGGCGAGCTGGAACACCGCATAGGAAAGCGCGACCGCGAGAAGGATGATCAGGACGACGGCCGGCGACGCCTCGGTGCTGGACGTGCCGCTCACCATACCGAGAAGGCTGAGCACCAGGACGATCGGAATGAGGATGATGAACAAGGCGATCATCATCAGCAGGAAGGCGCCGAGCAGCGCCGGCATCCGCGAAACCCCGCGCATGATCGCCGCGCCGACCGTCGTCGACGGGCCGATGCCCAGCCGGTTGATCGCCACTTGGGCGATGAACCCGAACAGCAGGCTCGCCAGCAGCAGTCCGAACGCCAGGCCGAAGTTCTTGGCCGGCGATTGCGGCGTGAACAGGCCGATCACCGTCTGCGGCAGGACGACGATCGCCAGCGCCACTGCGGCGATCAGGCGTCCGTCCCGCGATAGCACCTGGCGGGTCTCGTCCCAGGCACGCGACAGCGACAATTTCGGCATCAACCCTCCCCTTTTGCCGACCTTATGCTGGCGCAGCGCCGCTTGCGCAACGGCGCTTGCTCGAAGCGCGCGGCAACGCCATCTCCCACGCGTGACCGAGTTCATCGACGGCATCGAGTGGCGGACGAGCGACGGGCTCGTCCCCTATGAGGAGGCGCTCCGCTTCATGGAGGAGCGGGCGGCGGCGATCCGCGCCGGGACCGCGCCGGAATGCGTGTGGCTGCTCGAACACCCGCCTCTGTTCACCGCCGGCACCAGCGCCGACCCGGCCGAGCTGTTCAACCCGCATGGCTTTCCGGTCTACGAGGCCGGCCGCGGCGGCCGCTATACCTATCATGGCCCAGGGCAGCGGGTCGGCTATCTGATGCTCGACCTCGAAAAGCGCGGAAAGGACATCCGCCGCTTCGTCCACTCCCTGGAAGGCTGGATGATCGACACCCTGGCCGAGGTCGGCGTCGCAGCGCACCGCGCCCCCGGCCGCATCGGCATCTGGGTCGGCGAAGGCGCGCGCGAGGCCAAGATCGCGGCGCTCGGCGTCCGGGTGAAGCGCTGGGTCACGCTTCACGGCTTTTCCATCAACGTCGCGCCCGATCTGTCGCATTTCGGGGGCATCGTTCCCTGCGGCATCAGCGAATTCGGGGTCACCAGCCTGGCGCAGGAAGGGAAACAAATAGGGCTCACGCGTGTTGATGCCGCCTTGAAGCGTAGTTTTCAGCGGTTTCTCAACAGTTTGGACCATCAGTGCAAAGAGTCTTGAAGGAACCTTGCGCTTCAGACTATGGTTCGCGCGATTTGCGCCGGGGGTTCACCCTCTGCAGATCGCAATAAATAGGGAGTCTTGAATGCGTGCTCTTATCCTGGTCGCTGGTGCGGCCCTGGCGGTTGCCGCTTGCAGCAGCAACGACAACGCCAACAACACCATGAACGTCGATGAGAACCTCACGACCGACATGAACACGATGGACATGAACGCGACGGACATGAACGCGACCGACATGAACGGCGCCGACGTGAACCTCACCGCGGGCAACGTCACGGTTGTCGAGAATGGCACCGACGCGAACGCGACGGCCAACGCCACGACCAACAACGCGATGTAATTGTCGCACCCCGGCTTGCCGGGGTGTTGGCTTTTCAAGAGGCTGCCGGGGTTCTACTTCGGCAGCCTCTTTTTTTGTCTTCGGAGTTTTCGATGCGCGCGCTGATCCTCGTTTCCGCAGTCTTCGTCCTCGCCGCCTGCTCGAACAACGACCAGCGCGACAACAGCATGAACGTGGACGAGAACCTGACGGCCGAGAATATCGTCTCGAACGACGTGACGGCGATCGATGCCGTGACCGGCGACGCCGCCAATCTCGCCGAAGCGGCCGAGATCAACGATATCGGCCCGGCGGTGGACAGCGCGGACCTCAACGCGGCGTCCCCGGCGAAGCCCGGCTCTTCAAAGCCGGCGGCGAAGAAGGCAGCTGACAAGCCCGCTGCCGCGCCGAAGCCGGCGGGGGCGACGAGCAACAGCTCGGAATAAGCTTAAGCCAGCCCCACGACCTTGTGCGCCTGCAGCGTCAGGCGCCACTTCGGCCGCTCCATCGCCAGCCGCACCGCCGCTTCGATGGCGCTTTCTCGATCCGCGCAATCCATCGGCTGCACGAGGAAATGGTCGAAGCTCCAGGCTTCCAGCTCTTCCGGATCGATACCGTCCTGCGGCCAGACAAGCTTCAGCTCGTTGCCGGACCGCTGCACGACCTTCGTGCCGGCCTTTGGGCTGACGCAGATCCAGTCGAGCCCCGGCGTAGCGGCAAGCGTCCCATTGGTCTCCGCCGCCACCTCGAACCCGCGCGCGTGCAGCGCATCGATGAGCGCGGTGTCGAGCTGCAGCATCGGCTCGCCGCCCGTCACGACCACCAGCCGCCGCTCGGCGCCCTCGCCCCATAGCCGCTCGACCTGACTGGCAAGCGCGTCGGCATCGCCGAACTTGCCGCCGCCCTCCCCATCCGTGCCCACGAAGTCCGTGTCGCAGAAGCGGCATTCGGCAATTGCCCGGTCCTGTTCCCGCCCCGACCACAAGTTGCAGCCGGCAAAGCGCAGGAACACAGCCCGCCGGCCCGCCTGAACGCCCTCCCCCTGCAGCGTCAGGAAGCATTCCTTGACCGCATAGCTCATGCGTAAGCCGTCGGATCCGCGATCCCGGCCTCGCCAAAACCCTTCGCCCTCAAGCGGCACGCGTCGCATTCGCCGCAGTGCCTGCCGTCCGGCAGCGGGTCGTAGCAACTGTGGCTGATCCCGGCATCGAGCCCCAGCCGCTGCGCCTCGCGCGCAATCTCGGCCTTGGTCATGTCCTGCAGCGGCGCGTGGATGGTGAAGCCTTCGCCCTCCACGCCAGCCTTCGTCGCCACGTCGGCGAGGCTTTGGAACGAACGGATGAATTCGGGCCGGCAATCGGGGTAGCCCGAATAATCGAGCGCGTTGACGCCGATGAAGATGTCGGATGCGCCGCTCGCCTCCGCGAGCCCCACCGCAAGGCTGAGGAAGATGAGGTTGCGCGCCGGCACGTAAGTCACGGGAATCCCCTCGCCGACGCCCTCCTTCGGCACCGCAATGTCACTGGTCAGCGCCGATCCGCCGAATGCCCGGAGGTCGAGCGGCAGGACGATATGGCGGTCCGCGAGCTCAGCCGCGATCCGCCGCGCCGCGTCCAGCTCGACCCTGTGCCGCTGGTTATAATCCACCGTCAACGCAACCACAGAAAAGCCCTGCTCGCGCGCAAGTGCCGCGCAGACCATGGAATCCAGGCCCCCGGACAGCAGGACGATGGCCGGCTTCACAGCTTGATCCCGACTTTGGGGGCCGCCCAGAACATCAGCGCGTAGAGCGCCAGCGTTCCCGCCACCCCGATCGCCAGCGTCAGCCAGAAACTCATGCCGGACCGCAGCATCGCCGGCACCGCCAGGAACAAGGGCAGCGACGGCAGGATGAACCAGAAGACGCTGCCGGTCAGCGCGGCGACCTTCTCCGGGTCATGGCTGTCGCGCCACAGCCAGACCATCGCCAGCAGCGACGTCAGCGGAAGCGACGCCAACAGCCCGCCCCAACCGGGGTAGCGCCGGGCAACCTCCGAAACGGCGGCGACGATCACGCCCGACAGCGCGGCCTTGATGACGAGATAGAGCACGGCACGCGCCCTTAGGGGCTCGGCGCCGCTAAAAGAAGGGCCGCCCGTCTTTCGAGGGGCGGCCCAGGTATCGGGCGCTTGCCCGATTGGGAGGAAAGCGTGCCGAATCCGGCACAACCGCATTGCTATCCCAAGATGGTTAAACGCCGGCTTAATGGCGTGAAGATGAAGCGCTTTTTCCGCAATCGCCGACGCGGTGCGCCTGCAGCACATAAGCGAATGGCAGCTGGTTCGAGATGCCTTGCGTATCGATCCTCAGCGACCGGGGCGTGATCACGTCGATCCGGCTGTGCCCGAACCCCGCCCCGCCGCAGCTATAGTTGATCACGGTGGAACCGGCGGTGTTGCCGACCACCGTCCGCTTGCAGTCGCCGCCGCGGTGCTCGAACTGCGCCAGCATCAAGGCCTGGCCGACGCAGACCCGCACCGGCGCGCGCGCACCCGGCGCCCCGCTCACTTCCCAAAGCCCGCCCGCGACCTGCGTAAGCGCGCTCGGCTGCGCCACCGCAACGGCGGCGGGCACGACAAGGACGGACAAGACGATCAGCGGCCTGCGCATGACCGCTGATTACCACGTCTAAGTTGCAATTTGGAGACGGAATGACGGCAAGCCGACATTCCTAGCCGAGTTCGTTCGGCGCGATCGGAAAGCTCGACGAGCAGAAGGCGCAGTCGACCCGGATGAAGCCGTCCTCGCCGACCATGTCGGCCCGCTCGTCCGCCGGGAAGCGGGCGATGACGGATCGGACATAGTCGGGATCGCAGCGGCAGCCGCGGCTGAGCGGGATCGCCGCGAGCGTCCGCACCTCGTCCTCTTCGTGGAACAGCCGCCAGATCAGGTTGTCCAGCGGCAGCTCCGGATTGGTCAGCTCATCGGGCTTCACCGATCCGCCAAGGATTGCGACATGGGGCCAGTCAGGATGGTCGAGCCGCGTGTGCAGCCGCTCGCGCCCTTCCTCGCCCTCCGGCAAATGCTGGAGCAGCAGACCGCCCGCGAACCAGTGGCCGCCGCGCTTCTCCGCCGCCAGCCGCACCAGACTGGGGATCTGCTCCGACTGCGCGAAATAGCTTTGCGCCGCATCGCCCAGGCTCTTGCCCTCCAGCGGGACGATGCCCTGGTAGCGCTCGTTGGCGACCGGCTGGTCGAACGTGATCGCCAGATAGCCCTTGCCGAACAGCTCCTGCAGCGTCGGCTTCTCGGGCAGGCCGTGAAGCCGCTCGGGATCGTGGCGGACATAGCCGCGCAGCTCGCCGCTCTTATAATCGCAGACCATCAGGTCGATGAGCCCGCCTTCGGTCTGCGCCTGAAGCGTCAGCTGGCCCTGCGGCTCCTTGAGCAGCGAACCGAGCAGCGCCGTCAGCGTCAGCGCCTCGGCAAGGAGCTTCTCGAGCACCGGCGGATATTTGTGGCTGGCAAGCACGGCGTCGACCACCGGCCCGAGCCGGGCGATGCGCCCGCGGGCATTGCGCGACGGGATGGCGACGCCAAGCGCGGCGTCGGAATTCAGCTGAACTGTAGGCATTGCAGGTAGATGGTTGTGCCCGCCGGAAATCGCAACCTTTGCCGCGGCCTAGCCCGGCGACGCCGCCGATCCGGCGAGCAGGCCGCCGTCAATGTCGAACTCGGATCCGGTGATATAGGGCGCTTCGTCCGACGCCAGGAACACGACCAGCGCCGCGACCTCCTCTGCACGGCGAGCTGATGCCGCTCCTCTCCAGCCGGATCCTCGCGCTCGAATGGCAGCTGACGCCGGAACTCGAGGTGTCGAAGCTTCCTGTCGATTGCCCGAGATGGGGGCCGATCGGCGGGTTCGGGCTGATGAGCCGGGTGCCGGAGCTCTGGGCAAGGCTCGGCGAGCTCGGTCCCCCCGCGGACAAGATCGTCGCCGCGTTCATCGACGAGGTCGGCGAACGGCCGATGCTCGTCACGGCACGGGACCGCATCGCGGAGCGGCTCGGGGGGCTGCCGCGCGGGTAAGTTTTCGTGGCCGCCCGGCGGAAATGCCCGGGTCGCGCCTCTTAGCTCTGTCCTACTGCGCCGCCTCTGTGCTTAAGCGGCGGCGATGATCGCAACCGGTCCGTCTTCAGCTGCTTTCCCGACATACTGCCATCAGCGGGCCCGTGCGCGCGTAGGGCTGCTGCAATCGCTGCGTTTCGCGCCGGGGACCGATTATTGCGCGCACACGCGTAAGACTGCTGCAATCGCTGGGTTTCGCGCCGACTGACATGCCGCGCGCCCGTGTCGTCACCATGAATGCCGCGCTCGGGCCGCTCGATTACCGGGTGCCGGACGGCATGCAGGTCGAACCCGGCTCGGTCGTCGTCGCCCCGCTTGGCCCACGCCAATTGCTCGGTGTCGCCTGGGAAGCGGAGCGCCTGCCGACCAGCGAAGTGCCTGACGAGCGCTTGCGTCCGCTTGCGCGTGTTCTCGACGTGCGGCCGATCGCCACGCCGCTTCGCCGCCTCTGCGAATGGACAGCGGATTATTATCTGTCGCCGCTCGCCTCGGTGCTGCGGATGGTCCTGCCCTCCTCGGCCGCGCTCGACGGCCCCCGCCAGCTCACCGAATATAGACCGACCGTCCTCGTCCCCGACCGTCTGACCCCGCAGCGCGAGAAGGCGCTGGCCTCGATCCAGGGCCGCCAAGGCACGGTGCGCGAATTGGCCGACCACGCCGGTGTCAGCGACTCCGTGATGCGCGGCCTGGTGAATGCGGGCGCGCTGGAAGCGGTCGCCGTCACTGCCGACCGGCCGCTCGACTGCCCGGACCCGGACCACGCCCCGCCCGATCTCAATGAAGATCAGCAGGACGCCGCCGCGAGCCTCGCCGCCGCCATCGGCAAAGGCTTCGACCCGGTCCTGCTCGACGGCGTCACGGGATCCGGAAAGACCGAAGTCTATTTCGAAGCGATCGCGGAATGCCTGCGCCAGGGCAGACAGGCCCTCGTCCTCCTGCCGGAAATCGCGCTCACGGAGCCGTTCCTCAAGCGCTTCGAGGCCCGCTTCGGCTGCGCGCCCGCCGCGTGGCACTCCGACCTTCGCTCGTCGCAGCGGCGGCGGACCTGGCGCGGCATTGCCAGCGGCGAGGCCGCGGTCACGGTCGGCGCTCGCTCGGCCCTGTTCCTGCCCTATTCCAACCTCGGCCTCATCGTCGTCGACGAGGCGCACGAACCGACCTTCAAGCAGGAAGAAGGCGTTCAGTATCACGCCCGCGACTGCGCGGTGATGCGTGCGCGTTTCGAGGACATTCCGGTGATCCTCTCCTCCGCCACGCCGGCGATCGAGAGCCGCCACATGGTCGAGATCGGCCGCTACCGCGAAGTCAGCCTCCCTCAGCGTTTCGCCGGCGCGTCCTTGCCGGAGATCCGCGCCATCGACCTGACGCAGGACCCGCCGCCGCGCGGCCGCTGGCTCGCGCCCGAGCTGGTCAACGAGCTCGAAGCGAACCTCGACCGCGGCGAGCAGTCGTTGCTGTTCCTCAACCGCCGCGGCTTCGCGCCGCTCACCTTGTGCCGGCACTGCGGTCACCGCTTCCAGTGCCCGAACTGCACCGCATGGATGGTCGAGCACCGCCTAATGCACCGCCTCGCCTGCCACCATTGCGGCCATGTCATGCCGCCGCCCAAGGAATGCCCGGAGTGCGGCACCGAAGACAGCCTGGTCGCCTGCGGACCGGGCGTCGAGCGCATCGCCGATGAAGTCGCGGCACTGTTTCCCGAGGCCCGAACTGCAGTCGTAACGTCCGACACGATCTGGTCGCCGATCCGCGCCGCCGAGTTCGTCGGCGCGATGGAAGCGGGCGCCATCGACGTCGTCGTCGGCACGCAGCTGATCACCAAAGGCTATCACTTCCCGAACCTCACCCTCGTCGGCGTCGTCGATGCGGACCTCGGCCTGGCCGGGGGCGACCTCCGTGCGGCCGAACGCAGCTTTCAGCAGATCCAGCAAGTCGCGGGCCGCGCGGGCCGAGGCGACAAGCCCGGCCGAGTTCTGGTGCAGACCCACGACCCGGACGCTCCGGTCATCGCTGCGCTCATCTCCGGAGATGTCGCGGGTTTCTACGCCGCAGAGACCGAGGCCCGCCACGAAGCAGCGATGCCGCCCTTCGGACGCCTCGCGGCCATCGTCATCTCTTCCGAAGACGCGGGAGAAGCCGAAAGCGTCGCTCGCCGCATCGGCCATTCGGCGCCGCAGGTCGAAGGAATGGCGGTGTTCGGGCCGGCCCCCGCGCCGCTTGCGATGCTCCGCGGCCGCCACCGCCAGCGCATCCTCGTCCACGCCAGCCGCAGCCTCGACGTCCAGGACGTCATCCGCGACTGGCTCGCGGCCAACGAATGGAGCTCGAAGGTTCGCGTCAGCGTCGACGTGGATCCGTACAGCTTCCTCTAGGCGGGCAGCGGTTCGGCGGGCCGGTTCGAACGGGACCACATGGGGCCGACCAGGTGCCCGCGACGGACCGCGAGTACGATCATGTACGCTCCTGCGGCAGTCGCCAGCAGCAAGGCGATGATCGAAGCCTCAAGGCCGAATTGGCCGCCCGACAGCAGTTCCGGGCCGCTCATCTGCGCTTCCACAAAACCCTTCTGGTCGATGCCGGACACGTTGACGTCGAAAATCTGTCCTTGCGTGAAATTCCACCCGGCATGGAGCCCCATCGCAAGCCAGAGATTGCGCGTCAGCATATAAGCGCCGCCGAGCAGCACGCCCGCTTCGACGGCAATTGCGAACGAGGAGAACCAAGTCGCGTTCGGGTTCAGGATGTGGGCAAGCCCGAACAAGGCGGAGGTCACCGCAAGCGCTGCCCAGCTGCCGGCGAATTCCTCGATGAAGCGGAACAGGATACCGCGGAACAGCAGCTCTTCGGTAAAGGCCGGCATGATCGCCGCGCCCACCAATGCGGGGATCAGGTAGCTGGCATCGCCGGGCCCGACGATCCGGTAAACGCCCGCAATGGCTGCAATGCCGACGGCTGCCGCCATGATCCCGAACCCGATCAGCAGTCCAAGGCCGAGATCGCGAAGCGCGTGCGGACCGCGCAGATCGTCGCGAGGATGTTCGCCAAGCCGGGTGATGAACAGCTTGTAGACAAGCAGGACCAGCAGGAACGTCACTGCACTCGCCACCACCAGCTGCAGGTTTTGCGGCTGGAGCTTCAGAAAGGAATTCGTCCCGATCGCCCCTGCGGCGGACGCCAGCATGAACGCGATCGTCGCGATGACCATCGCCACGAGCGGAAAATCCACGATCCGCCGCCACAGCGGCCGGTCGCGCACGGTTGCAGTCTGTTCCATTGTGCCCCTCCCCTTTTGCGGCTGTTGAGCCTCAAGGCAGGGTCGGAGGCAAGCGCTTATTCGACCAGCGGCAGTTCCGGCGCTGCAAGGCTGTGCCCTTCGGCGGCCAACAGCTTCTTCTTGTTATCCAGCCCGCCGCCGTAGCCGCCCAGGCTGCCGTCGGAACGGATCACCCGATGGCAGGGGACGATCACCGAGACGGGGTTCGACCCGTTGGCAGTGCCGACCGCCCGAACCGCTCCTGGCTTGCCGACGGCAGCCGCAATGTCCGCATAGCTCCGCGTCTCGCCGACCGGGATGTTGCGCAGCTCGCGCCACACCGCTTCCTGGAAAGCGGTGCCGCGGACGTCGACCGGGATTTCAGGAGCTTCCGCGGGCGCCTGGATTGCCTTGAGAGCCGCGTCGACCCAGGGCGCGATGGTGCCGTCATCCGGAAGGACGGTCGCATTGGGGAAGCGCCGTTCCAACGCCGACTGGTCTTCGCCGAAGGTCAGCCGGCAGATGCCCTTAGTGGTCGCCGCAATCAGCAGCGGCCCTAGGGGGCTGTTCGCAATTACGTAGCGGATCGTCTCACCCCTGCCGCCATCGCGCCAAGCCGAGGGTGTCATGCCCAGTCTCTCCTTTGCATCGCTGTAAAATCCGCTGGGGCTCTGATAGCCCGCGTCATAGACGGCGTCGGTCACGCGCTCGCTCCCGTCCAGCGCCTGCTCGGCCCTCCGGCTCCGCAGTCCCCTCGCATATTCCGCCGGCGACACGCCAAGGTCGCGCTTGAATAGCCTCTGGAAATGGTGGGGAGCATAGCCGACCGCTGCTGCCAGTTCGGCAAGGTTCGACGGCTCTTCCGCAGCTTCGATGATTCGGACCGCGCGCGCCACGGCTTCGCGGTCGCGCCCGACCTCGTCCGGCTTGCAGCGCAGGCAGGCGCGGAACCCCGCCGCCCGCGCGCTTTCCGCATCGGCGAAGAAGCGGACGTTCTCGCGTTTCGGCCGGCGTGCCGGGCAACTCGGCTTGCAATAGATGCCGGTCGTCAGGACGGCGCCGATCACTCGCCCGTCCCAACCGCGGTCCCGGCGCTCGAAGGCCGCCCAAGCTTGGTCCGTATCGTTCGCGCGCATCAGCATGCCGCTCTTATAGGCGCCCGCGGGGCTGCGAGCATCCCGAACCTTGCGTTCAAACCGCATGCTCGCGGTTGCATCCCCGGCCACCCCTTGCTAGGGGCGCGCGCAACCCATGGGGGCGTGCGGCCAACCGGCTGCGACAGCGCCCTTTTTCGCATGGGGGCAATTCCAGTTCTGGAGCTTACAAGCGCGTGGAGACATCCGGCGGCATTCGGGCCAGCTTAGCGGGGCGCTACGCGTCAGCGCTATTCGACCTTGCCCGCGAGCAAAAGCAGATCGACGCCGTCAGCCGCAGCCTCGAGGCGCTTCGGCAGGCACTCGCCGATTCGAAGGATTTCGCCGACCTGGTGGAGAGCCCGCTGGTCTCCCGCGATGAATCGGGCAAGGCGTTTGCAGCGCTTGCGCCGCAGCTCGGCCTCGATCCGATCACGACTAATTTCGTTGGCGTCCTCGCCCGCAACGGCCGCAAGGGCCAGCTTTCGGCGGTGATCCGCTCGTTCCGCCGCCTGGCATCGGAGCATCGGGGCGAATCGACTGCCGAAGTGATCACCGCCCGGCCGCTGAACGACGACCAGATCGCACAGCTCAAGGCTCAGCTTCGCGCCCGCGCCGGCCGCGACGTCAATATCGAAGCTGAAGTCGATCCCGCCATTCTCGGGGGCATCGTCGTCAAGCTGGGCAGCCAGCAGATCGACGCTTCCATCCGCACCAAACTCAACCGTCTCGCATCCGCGATGAAAGGCTAAGAAGACCCATGGACATCCGCGCCGCTGAAATTTCCCGCGTCATCCGCGACCAGATCGAGAACTTCTCGGCCGACGCCGAGGTCTCGGAAGTCGGCACCGTCCTGTCGGTCGGCGACGGCATTGCTCGCATCTACGGCCTCGACAACGTCCAGGCCGGTGAGATGGTCGAGTTCGGCAACGGCACCAAGGGCATGGCCCTCAACCTCGAGGCCGACAATGTCGGCGTCGTGATTTTCGGCTCCGACGCCGAAATCCAGGAAGGCTCGACCGTCCGCCGCACCGGCACCATCGTCGACGTGCCGATCGGCAAGGGCCTCCTCGGCCGCGTTGTCGACGCGCTTGGCAACCCGATCGACGGCAAGGGCCCGATCGAATTCACCGAGCGCCGCCGCGTCGAGGTGAAGGCGCCGGGCATCATCCCGCGCAAGTCGGTGCACGAGCCGGTGCAGACCGGCCTCAAGGCGCTGGACGCGCTCGTTCCGGTTGGCCGCGGCCAGCGCGAGCTGATCATCGGCGACCGCCAGACCGGTAAGACCGCCGTCGCGCTCGACACCTTCATCAACCAGAAGCAGGCGAACGCCGGCAACGACGAGAGCCAGAAGCTTTACTGCATCTACGTCGCCGTCGGTCAGAAGCGTTCGACCGTCGCGCAGATCGTCCGCGCGCTCGAAGAAAATGGCGCGATGGAATATTCGATCGTCGTCGCCGCGACCGCGTCCGAGCCGGCGCCGCTGCAGTTCCTCGCACCGTACACCGGCTGCGCGATGGGCGAATTTTTCCGGGACAACGGCATGCACGCCGTCATCGTTTACGACGACCTCTCCAAGCAGGCCGTCGCTTACCGCCAGATGTCGCTCCTCCTGCGCCGCCCGCCGGGCCGCGAAGCCTATCCCGGCGACGTCTTCTATCTTCACAGCCGCCTGCTCGAGCGCGCCGCCAAGATGAACGAGGCGAACGGCGCCGGGTCGCTGACCGCGCTCCCGGTCATCGAGACGCAGGCAGGCGACGTGTCGGCCTACATTCCGACCAACGTGATCTCGATCACGGACGGCCAGATCTTCCTCGAGACCGACCTCTTCTACCAGGGCATTCGCCCGGCGATTAACGTCGGCCTTTCGGTCAGCCGCGTCGGTTCCGCCGCGCAGACCAAGGCGATGAAGAAGGTCGCCGGCTCGATTAAGCTGGAGCTCGCGCAGTATCGCGAGATGGCCGCCTTCGCGCAGTTCGGTTCGGACCTCGACGCCTCGACCCAGCGCCTGCTGGCCCGCGGCGCCCGCCTGACCGAGCTCCTGAAGCAGCCGCAGTACAGCCCGATGCCGGTCGAAGACCAAGTCGCGTCGATCTATGCGGGAACCCAGGGCTTCCTCGACACTGTCGATGTGAAGGACGTCACCCGGTACGAAGCCGCGATGCTGAGCTACCTTCGCTCGGAAAAGCCCGAGATTCTCGCCAAGATCCGCGACACCAAGGCGCTCGACGACGACACCGCCGCCGCGCTCAAGGGCGCGCTCGGCGAGTTCGGCAAGCAGTTCGCGTAAGGGCAGCTAGACCGCAATGGCCAGCCTCAAGGCACTCAAGCTTCGCATCGGCACCGTCAAGTCGACGCAGAAGATCACCAAGGCGATGAAGATGGTCGCCGCGGCGAAGCTGCGCCGTGCGCAGCAGAATGCCGAGGCCGGCCGTCCCTATTCGACTCGCCTCGCCGACGTCGTGGGCTCTCTCGCCAGCCGTGTCGCGGTCGGTCCGCAGAGTCCGAAGCTGCTTGCCGGCACCGGCAAGGACGACACCCACCTGATCGTCGTCGCGACCAGCGACCGCGGTCTCGCCGGTGCGTTCAACACCAACATCGTGCGCGCGGTGCGCCGCCGTGCCGACGAGCTGACGGCGCAGGGCAAGACGGTCCTGTTCTACATCGTCGGCCGCAAGGGCCGCCCGGTCATTCAGCGCCTCTATCCCAATGCGATCATCGCCCAGTACGACACCAGCGGCATGAAGGCGCCGGCCTATGCGGACGCACAGGCGATCGCGAAGGACATCATCGATCGCTACACGACCAACGGCATCGACGTCGTCCACCTCGCTTATGCGAACTTCCGTTCGACCCTGGTGCAGGAACCAACGATCGACCAGATCGTCCCCGTCGCGCCGCGTGCGGCAAACGACGCTGGCTCTGGCTCCACCTCGCTCGCCGCCGTGGAATATGAGCCGGACGAGGAGGAAATCCTCGCCGACCTGCTTCCGCGCAACGTCGCGGTGCAGATCTACCGTGCGATGCTCGAAAACCAGGCCGGCTTCTACGGATCGCAGATGACCGCGATGGACAACGCCACGCGCAACGCCGGCGACATGATCAACAAGCTGTCGATCATGTACAACCGTCAGCGCCAGGCCGCCATCACCACCGAGCTCGTCGAAATCATCTCGGGCGCCGAAGCGCTCTAACGAACACCCCAGGAAGGCAAGGAAGACGCCATGGCCACCGCCGCCACCGAAACCAAGACCCGCTCCCGCAAGACCGGCCAGAGCCAAGGCTCCGCCACCGGCTCCGGCCCGGCGATGCAGGGCACCAGCAACCTGACCGGCCGCGTTGCCCAGGTCATCGGCGCCGTCGTCGACGTCGCGTTCGAAGGCGAGCTTCCGCCGATCCTTTCCGCGCTTGAGACCGACAATGGCGGCAACCGCCTCGTTCTCGAGGTCGCACAGCACCTCGGCGAGAATCTGGTCCGTACCATCGCCATGGACTCGACCGACGGCCTTACCCGTGGCCAGGTCGTCAACGCGACCGGCAGCCAGATCAGCGTCCCCGTCGGACCGAAGACGCTCGGCCGGATCATGAACGTCATCGGCGAGCCGATCGACGAGCGCGGCCCGATCGGTGCCGATCAGACGGCTCCCATCCATGCTTCGGCGCCGGAGTTCGTCGACCAGTCGACCGAAACCAGCATTCTCGTCACCGGCATCAAGGTCATCGACCTGCTCGCGCCTTACGCGAAGGGCGGCAAGATCGGCCTGTTCGGCGGCGCCGGCGTCGGCAAAACCGTGCTGATTCAGGAGCTGATCAACAACATCGCCAAGGGCCACGGCGGCACTTCCGTGTTCGCCGGCGTCGGCGAGCGTACCCGCGAGGGCAACGACCTTTACCACGAGTTCCTCGAGGCGGGCGTCATCGCCACCGACGCGGACGGCAATCCGACCAGCGAAGGCTCCAAGGTCGCCCTCGTGTTCGGCCAGATGAACGAGCCGCCGGGAGCGCGCGCCCGCGTCGCTCTGTCGGGTCTGACCATCGCCGAATATTTCCGCGACCAGGAAGGCCAGGACGTTCTGTTCTTCGTCGACAACATCTTCCGCTTCACCCAGGCGGGTTCGGAAGTGTCGGCACTCCTCGGCCGTATTCCTTCGGCCGTGGGCTATCAGCCGACGCTGTCGACCGACATGGGCGCGCTGCAGGAGCGCATCACCTCGACCAACAAGGGCTCGATCACCTCGGTGCAGGCCATCTACGTCCCGGCCGACGACTTGACAGACCCGGCGCCGGCGACGTCCTTCGCTCACTTGGACGCGACGACCGTGCTTAGCCGCGCGATCTCGGAGCTCGGCATCTACCCCGCCGTCGACCCGCTCGACTCCACGTCGCGCGTGCTGACCCCGTCGGTTGTCGGCCAGGAGCACTATGAAGTCGCCCGCGCGGTCCAGGAGACTCTGCAGCGCTACAAGTCGCTTCAGGACATCATCGCGATCCTCGGCATGGACGAGCTTTCCGAAGAGGATAAGCTGGTCGTCAGCCGCGCGCGGAAGATCCAGCGCTTCCTCAGCCAGCCGTTCCACGTCGCCGAAGTCTTCACCGGCATCCCCGGCAAGTTCGTCGCGGTCGAGGACACGGTCCGCTCGTTCAAGGCGGTCGTGGATGGCGAATACGATCACCTTCCCGAAGCCGCTTTCTACATGGTCGGCGGCATCGAGGAAGCGGTCGCCAAGGCCGAGAAGCTGGCGCAGGAAGCCTAAGCAATGGCCGCCGCGCTTCGCCTCGAGGATTGCGTCAATCAGGTCTGTCCGTGGTCCGGGAAACCGGTCAGCGCGGACAGCCTGACGCTCTATCGGGGCAAGGTCGTCGGCTTCTGCAACACCGGGTGCCGGGACAAATTCGAGAGCGCGGCATCCGCGTTCGACAGCGCGATTGAAGGCAAGAGATAATGGCCGATCTGCATTTCGAACTCGTCACGCCGGAGAAGCTGGTCTCGTCCGGCGAGGCCTACATGGTCGTCGTCCCCGGCGCGGAAGGCGAAAGCGGCATCATGGCGGGCCACGCGCCTTACATGACCACTCTCCGGGATGGCGAGATTGCGGTTTACCGCAGCGCCGGCGCCCAGCCGGAGAGGATACGGGTGACCGGCGGCTTCGCGGAAGTCAGCGACCGCGGCCTGACCGTACTTGCGGAGAGCGCGGGCTAAGCCCTGCGGCATAGTTAACACGACTTTAGGGAAGCACGGTTAGCAATCCTCCCGCCTGAGCGGGGGAAGAATGCAACACGAGCCGGCGGCCCAGTTTCGCGCGCACGAGGTCCGCTCGGGCTCGACCCTGCTTGCGCGGACGATCCCGAGCCGGTGGCTGATCGCTGGCCTGCTCGCCTATCTCAGCCTTGGCCAACTGCTGCTCTGGCGCTTCCTCGACATGGCGCCGGCCGCCGCTTTCGCCGTCGCCGCACCCCTGGTGGCGCTGGTCTGCTGGTCCGCCACAAGGCCGCAAGATGAACGCTCCTCTCCAGACCCGCGGCTGGCGGCATTCCTGATAGCTCTTGCCGCCTCCACGGCCTTGTTCCTGCTCGGCGGCGAAGGGCGGGTCTTCTATTCCAATATCGACTGGCAGGTCCGCGATGCCGTGCTGCGGGACATGGCGGTAAACCCGTGGTCGTTCGCCTACGAGGCCGGTAGCGAACTGGAGGTCCTACGGGCGCCGCTCGGCATGTATTTCGTGCCGGCGCTGGCGTGGAAAGCTTTCGGCCCCGTCGCCGGCGACTGGGCGATGCTCGTCCAGAACAGCGTCCTCCTCGCCACGCTGCTGACACTCGCGAGCACGCTTTTCAGCAATATGCGCGAGCGGCTGACCGGACTTGCGGTCTTCATTCTCTTCAGCGGCCTCGATGCGCTGGGCGCCCTCGCGACCGGGCGGTGGGCCGACCACCTCGATGCGTGGGCGGGGACCGAATTCTCCTCGACCATCACCCTGGCCTTCTGGGTTCCGCACCACGCGCTCGCCGGCTGGTCAGGAGCGCTCGCCTTCCTGCTGTGGAGCAAGGGCGGGCAATCGATCCGCTTCCTCGTGGCTCTCCCGCCCCTCCTCGCTCTCTGGTCTCCCTTCGCCCTGATCGGAACCTTGCCGTTCGCCGGTGTCGCGGTCGCAGGTGCGATGCATCGCAAGCAGCTGCACGCGCGCGACCTGCTCGCTCCCGCCCTCACGCTCGCCCTTGCGGCCCCCAGCCTCGTCTATCTTAGCGCGGCCTCGCCGTCGGTAGGCGCCGGGCTCAGCGACCTGACCGTGGTGCAATTCCTCTTCTTCGAGGCCGTCGAGACGCTGCCCTATCTCGTGCCAATCGCTCTCCTCGCCGCACGTTGCCGCGAGCACCGCGCCGCGCTCTGCGTTCCAGCCCTGTGCCTGCTCGTAGCTCCGTGGTTTCGGATCGGCACGTCGATGGACTTCGCGGCACGCGCCACGATCCCGGCACTCGCGATCCTAGCTTTACTAACCGCCGACGCCCTCGCCCGGCGCCGCGACGGTGCGCCTCGAGGCGTCCGCATCTGGCTGTGCATGGCGTTGGGCATCGGCACGATCACAGGTGCCGCCGAAGTCACCCGCGCCGCCGTCCACCGGCCCGCGCCACGGCAGGATTGCTCGTTTATCGACGCCTGGAATCTCAGCTTCGGCCGTTTCCCCAAGGACGCCTATCTGGGGCGGCTAAACGACATGCCGCCGCTCCTCCGCCCGACGAGCCCCTCGGCGGCCAAACCGTCCGGTCCGGGACCTTGCTCGTTCGACGGCTGGTACCGCCCCCTCCCGCCTGACTTCTCGAAATCGCGAGACTAGGGATGGCCGACCTCGCCCGAACTCCTGCTCGGTTCGAAGCCGAACCGCTGCGAATCGGCGTCGCCACACTGCTCGATAGGCAGGGTGTCTGGTTCGCCGCCATCGCCTGCCTCGCGCTCTTGCAAGCCGCGTTGATCTTCACGCACGAGCCGTGGCTCGACGAATGGCAGGCGCTGCAGATGGCCTTGCAGTCGCCGACGTTGCCAGACCTGCTCGCGAACCTCCGCTACGAGGGACATCCGCCGCTCTGGTACCTGATCCTGCGCGCGATCGGATCCCTCGTACCGCCGGCCTGGGTGCTGGCGGCAGCCCTCGCACCCATCGCGCTCGTGACGAGCGGCGTCATCCTGTTCGCCTCCCCATTCAGCCGCTGGCAGAAGCTCTGCCTCGTCACCGGCGAGCTCATCCTGTTCGAATATCTGACAATCTCGCGCAGCCTCAGCCTGGGCGTCTGCCTCGTGCTGGTTGCCTTCGCCGCGCGGCGGAGCCGCTGGGCTTGGCTGGCCATCGCGCTCCTGCCGATGTGCGACTTCCTCTTCGGAGTCCTTTCGCTGGCGCTGGTCGTCATCATGTGGCGTGAACGGCGACTCTACCTTCCCGGCGTGGCGCTCTGGATCGCGTCGGGGCTGCTCGCCGCCTTATCCGTTGCACCACCCAGCGACGCAGCGCCGGCGCTCGGGCCCGGTTCTCCGCTGGCCGAAACCTATCACTGGATCACGCGCCTCGGCCTGCTCCTCCTTCCTTTCCCCGTGGGCGCCAACAACGTGCCGCAATGGAGCGCCGACGTGCCGTTCGGGCTTGGCATCTTGTTAGGCCCGCTGTTCCTTCTGTTCGCATTCAACCAGCTTCGCGAGGACCGGCTGCACATGCTGCTCTTCGCCGGCTTCCTTGCGGTCACTCTCGTCTTCACGAGCGCGGTATACCCGCTCCACGTCCGGCATCTCAGCCTCGCGGCGCTCTTGCTCATTCTTCTCAAATGGCGGGACGTGGAGCGCGGCAGTCGAGCGAACG
The DNA here is from genome assembly GCA_036563485.1 of Sphingomicrobium sp. Classification (NCBI taxonomy): domain Bacteria; kingdom Pseudomonadati; phylum Pseudomonadota; class Alphaproteobacteria; order Sphingomonadales; family Sphingomicrobiaceae; genus Sphingomicrobium; species Sphingomicrobium sp. The sequence goes on from DATCMI010000001.1 coordinate 245,106, forward strand.
CGGCCTTCGACATCTGGCTCGTCGTCGGCGCGGCCTGCGGCCTCGCGGTAGCGGCCATCAATCTTAGCCAGCCCTTCGACACAGCCGCGTTCGCCGCCCGCGACATTCACCGCCTCGGCCTTCAGGAGAAGCATTGGCTCGCTTATCCCGGGTCGCGCGCCTCCGGGGTCAGCGCACTGACCGGCATCGAGTTCGAACCGGTAGGCCGCGGCTGCCGCCAGAGCTTCGTCCGCTGGGACCGCCAGACCGGCGTCGATCCGGCGCAACTCGAAACGTTTTTTCGCCAAGCAATCGCGCGCTACGGCCGCTTCTATCTGCTGACCGACCGTCCCTTGGCGATGCCGTCCGACCTGATGCGGCTCCTCTCGTTCGTGCCTGGGGGGTACGAGGGCCAGGAATATCACCTTTATGTCGTCGGTCCGGCTCTCGCCGAGCGCGCCGTGACAGTCCCGCCGTGCAGGCCTGCGAACCGCCTTCCGCTCATCGTGGACCCCGCCTTTGCCGCCCCATCCGACGGTTAGAATTTCTTTAGGCATATTCGGCTACTGCCGAGCCACAGTGAAATAGAAACGAGCGGCTGCAGGCATGAGCGCATTCGGAAAGCGTGGTGGAATCGGTGGTGGGCGTCCGAGCTTCGGCGTCGCACGGCCGATGAAGAGCGGACCCGGCGGCGCTCCGGTGGAAGCCGAGCTGCCGTCCGGTGGCGATCAATTCCCGCCCATCGAAGACCTGGGCGCCGGCGGCGACACTCCGTCGGGCGACGCGATCGGCCAGGGCGGTGCGATGGACCGCCTGACCGCGCGGCAGAACGCCAGCGGCGAGGCCGGCAGCAGCAAGGTCGAAGGCTTTGAAGCGGCGGTCCACCGGATCAAGGAACAGGTTCTCCCGCGCCTTCTGGAGCGCGTCGACCCCGAAGCCGCGGCGACGCTCAACAAGGATGAGTTGGCCGAGGAATTCCGGCCGATCATCGGGGAGGTCCTCGCCGAGCTGAAGATCACGCTCAACCGGCGTGAGCAGTTCGCGCTTGAGAAAGTGCTCGTCGACGAGCTTCTCGGGCTCGGGCCGCTGGAAGAATTGCTTGCAGACCCGGCCGTCAGCGACATCATGGTCAACGGCCCCGACCAGACCTACATCGAACGCAAGGGCAAGCTCGAGCTCGCCCAGATCCAGTTCCGCGACGAAGAGCATCTGTTCCAGATCGCCCAGCGGATCGTGAACAAGGTCGGCCGCCGCGTCGACCAGACGACCCCGCTCGCCGATGCCCGCCTTCAGGACGGCAGCCGCGTCAACGTCATCATCCCGCCGCTGTCCCTTCGCGGCACCGCCATCTCGATCCGCAAATTTTCCGAAAAGCCGATCACGCTCGACATGATGAAGGGCTTCGGGTCGATGTCGGACAAGATGGCGACGGTGCTGAAGATCGCCGGCGCATCCCGCATGAACGTCATCATCTCGGGCGGTACCGGCTCGGGTAAGACGACGATGCTCAACGCATTGTCAAAGATGATCGACCCGGGCGAGCGTGTGATCACGATCGAAGACGCGGCCGAACTCCGGCTTCAGCAGCCGCACTGGCTGCCGCTCGAAACGCGTCCGCCCAACCTCGAAGGCCAGGGCGCGATCAGCATCGGCGATCTCGTCATCAACGCGCTGCGTATGCGTCCCGACCGCATCATCCTCGGCGAAATTCGCGGCAAGGAGTGTTTCGACCTTCTTGCAGCCATGAACACCGGCCACGACGGATCGATGGCCACGCTCCACTCCAACTCCCCGCGCGAATGCCTCGCGCGTATGGAGAACATGGTGATGATGGGCGACATCAAGATCCCGAAGGAAGCCATCAGCCGCCAGATCGCAGACTCGGTCGACCTCATCGTCCAGGTGAAGCGCCTTCGCGACGGTTCGCGCCGCACCACCAACATCACCGAAGTGATCGGCATGGAAGGCGACGTCATCGTCACCCAGGAGCTGTTCAAGTTCGAGTATCTCGACGAGACGGCCGACGGTAAGATCATCGGCGAATATCGCTCGATGGGCCTGCGCCCCTACACGCTGGAAAAGGCCAAGCAGTTCGGCTTCGACCAGCCGTACCTTGAGGCCTGCCTCTAGGTTCAACGAACAGCCGCCTGGAGGCTCGCCTCTAAGCGGCTATTGCTCCCATCGTCCCGGGCCTCCATTGCGGAGGAACAACGATCGTGGAGCTTCGCGCATGAGACTGACCGCCGCACTCGCCTTCGCTTCTACGGCTGTCTTGTCACTGGCAGCCTGCCAGACGGCGGCACCAGTCGCACTCGCGCCAGCTCACAACGCAGCACTGATCGCCGCAGTGGCGGCGCCGACGCGCACACCGGCGAACCTCGCCCGAGACGTTTACCGGCACCCGGTGGAAACGCTCAGCTTCTTCGGCGTCCGGCCTGGCGACACGGTTGTCGAGATCTGGCCAGGCGGGGGCTGGTACACCGAGATCCTTGCGCGCTACCTTGCGAGTGGCGGCGGCAGGCTCGTCCTCGGAACCCTCGACGGCCAGCTCGGCGGCGTCGCCAAGCTGCGCGAGGCCAACCCGGCGCTCTATGCCAATGTCACCGCAGCCACTTTCCCGGCACTCGACGCAGGCGCCGCGCGCGTGCCCGATGGCAGCGCGGACGTCGTTCTCACCTTTCGCAACGTCCACAATTGGCGAATGGGTTTCCAGCGCCCGAACAAGCAGGATTATAGCGCCGAAGCGTTCCGCCAGATGTATGCAATGCTGAAGCCCGGCGGTGTGCTCGGAGTGGTCGACCATCGCCTACCGGAAAGCGCCAGCGAAGAGCGCGAACGCAGCAGCGGCTACATGAAGGTATCGACCGTTCGCCGCCTCGCCGAACAGGCCGGCTTCCGCCTTGCCGCCTCCTCGGAAATCAACGCCAACCCCCGTGACACCGCCGACTGGCCTGACGGAGTCTGGACGCTGCCGCCCTCGCTGCGGCTGAAGGACAAGGACCGCGAGCGCTACCTGGCAGTCGGCGAAAGCGACCGCATGACGCTGAAGTTCGTCAAGCCGCGCTGACGGTCGGCGGCGAGCCGCAATTTAGGCTCTTTGTAGAACGGAACTGCGCTCGTGCGGGGGCATTTCGCCTGCATGAGCAGTGGGCAGAAGATCGGCGTCCTCACCTTTCACAAGTGCATCAACTACGGCTCCTACTGGCAGGCGCGCTGCCTCGCAGAAGGCCTGCGCGCGCGAGGCCATGACGTCGAACTTCTCGATCACGACTGCGAAGCGGTGCGCCGCGCCGAGATCCGCTGTGCGCTTCAGCCGACCCTGCCTGAGCGGACGCCGCGCGACCAAGTGAAGGCCTATGCCGCCAAGACGCGGCGGTTCGTGCGCGCCATATCCGGCCTCCCGCTGTCGAAAAGCTTCCCGCTTCACCAGCCGGAACGCGCCGGCGAATATGATGCAATCGTGGTCGGCAGCGACGAGGTCTGGAACTTCCGCCACCCCTGGTACGGCAGCAAGCCACTGTTCTTCGGCGAAGGGGTGAAGGCGAAACGCTTGCTTTCCTACGCCGCAAGCTTCGGCAACCACAGCGCCTGGGACGGAATCGATCCGGGCTGGGCCCGCAAGCTCGACCGCTTTTCCGCGATTTCCGTCCGCGACAGCAACAGCTGGCACCTTGTCCGCAACGGCACGCAACGCGAACCGGACATGGTTCTCGATCCGGTCCTGCAATTCTCAAGCGCGCTGCCCGCGCATTCCGCCGATGAAGGGGAACCCTACGCGCTCGTCTACGGCCACGGCTTCCCCGACTGGCTGAAGCACAAGGTGCGCCAATGGGCCGACGACCGCGGCATTCGCCTGATCAGCGTCGGCTATTCCAATGAGTTCGCCGACGAACAGCGCATCGACGCGGACCCCCACGAGTTCGCGCGGCTGATGGCGGGATCGTCCGCGGTCATCACCAACTTCTTCCACGGCTGCGTCTTCGCTTTGGTCAACGGCAAGCCCTGGGCATCCGCCCCGAGCGATTACCGATCGATCAAGATTCCCGACCTCGCATCGAGCCTCGGCGCCGAGCACCGGCTGATCGACCAGGAAACCTCCGCGACCAAGCTCGCCGATCTCCTCGAGATGCCGGTCATTCCCGCGGTCGTCGCAAACATCCAGCAAGCCCGCGCCCGCTCCAACGCTTTCCTCGATGCGGCACTTTCCTGAGCCGCGGCCGGACGGGGCCAACCGCCTCGTCAGCCCGGACGAGATCGTCCGGTCGGGTCTCTGCATCGGCTGCGGCAGCTGCGCGGCGACGCAAGGCGGCGCGATGCAATGGGACCGCGACGGCTTCTTGAAGCCGCAGCTGCCCTCGCCTCGCGAACCGTCCGAAACCTTCTCGCATCAATGCCCCTTCTCGCCCGCTGCGGCCAATGAAGACCAGATCGCCGGCGAGCGCTTCCCCGCTCCTGCAGAAATCGATCCACGCATCGGCCGCTTCGTCGCCGCTTATGTCGGTCATGCCGTCGAGGACCCGTTCCGCCGCAACGGCAGCTCCGGTGGCCTGACCAGCTGGGTTGCCGCCGAGCTTCTGCGCAGCGGCGCGGTGGACGGCGTTGCGCACGTCGCGCCAACCGATCCTGCGAACGAAGGCTTCTTCGCCTACCGCATCTCGCGGAACCTCGAAGACCTCAGCCGGGGCGCGAAGTCGCGCTACTATCCGGTCGAACTATCCTCGGTGCTGCGCGAAATCCGCGACACGCCGGGACGCTACGCCGTGGTCGGCGTCCCCTGCTTCATCAAGGCGATCCACTTGCTTCGCCGCCTCGACCCGGTAATTCGCGAGCGCGTCACGCATACGCTTGGGCTGTTCTGCGGCCACCAGAAGAGCGCGGCGATGGTCGAAAGCTTCGCCTGGCAGCTCGGCACGGAAGTGCAACGCGTCCGCGCGCTCGATTACCGGATCAAGGACGAAAGCCGCCCTGCCAATTGGTATCGCGCGCACCTCGAGCTGGACGATGGCGGCGTGGCCGAACAGGATTGGTGGCACTTAGCGGACGGCGATTGGGGCGCCGGTTTCTTCCAAAACCCGGCATGCAATTGGTGCGACGACGTCGTCGGCGAAACTGCGGACGTCAGCTTCGGTGACGCTTGGGTCCAGCCTTATTCGTCGGACGGGCGCGGCACCAATGTCATGATCGTGCGCTCCGCCGAAGTCGCCGAGTTGGTCGATGCCGCGCGACTCGACGGGCGTCTCCAGCTCGAACCCGTAAACGCGGATTTCATCGCCGGGACGCAAGCGGCCGGCCTGCGCCACCGGCGCGACGGGCTGGCCTACCGCCTGACCTGGCGCAAGCGCGGCATCAAGCCGCCAAAACGCGTCGCGCCCAGCGCCGACCTGCCGCTCCGGCGCAAGCTGGTTTACCGCCTCCGCTTCGCGATCGCAGCGCGCAGCCACCAGATGCTGCGCCTTGCCCGCCGCCTCGGCCGCCCGGGCCTGTATACCCGCTGGGCGCGGGCATCGCTGCACCTTTACCAGTCGGTGACCTGGTCGCAAGGTCGGCTGGGCAAGTTGCTCGATCGCATCCTGCCGCAACCGGAGCGCTGACAAACGGCCATTGCGGCGAACGCTTCTTCTTGTATCGTGAGCAGCTCACGAGGAGAGCGGCGTGGCGAGCCTTGAACTGAAGGGCATCTCGAAATCGTTCGGCGCAACGCCGATCCTCGACCATGTCGACCTGTCGATCGACGCGCGCGAGTTCATCGCTTTCCTCGGTCCGTCGGGCTCCGGCAAATCGACGCTGCTGCGCATCATTGCCGGTCTCGAGACGGCAGACAGCGGCGAAGTCTGGCTCGAAGGCCAGCGCATCGACCAGCTTCCTCCGGGCAAGCGCGGCGTCGCGATGGTCTTCCAGCATTATGCGCTCTACCCGCACATGAGCGTGCGCGAGAACATGGCGTTCGGGCTCAAGAACGCGCGGGTCGCTCAGGACGAGATCGAGCGCCGGATCCTGGATGCGGCGCGGGTGCTCGAAATCGAACCATTGCTCGATCGCAAGCCTGCCGAGATGTCCGGAGGCCAGCGTCAACGCGTCGCCATCGGCCGCGCGCTGGTCAAGGAACCCAAGCTGTTCCTGCTCGACGAACCGCTGTCGAACCTGGACGCCGCGCTTCGCCTGCGCACCCGCGTCGAGCTTGCTCAGCTCAAACAGCGCGTGGACGCCGCCGTGATCATGGTCACGCACGACCAGGCGGAAGCCATGACTCTCGCGGACCGCATCATCGTCATGAACGACCGTCGCATCCAGCAGGTCGGAGCGCCAATGGAAATCTACAGCAAGCCGGCCAACACCTTCGTCGCGCAGTTCGTCGGCTCGCCGGCGATGACCCTGATCCCCGCGGCACCGAAGGCCGCTGACGGTGAGTTCGCGACTCTCGAGCTCGGCGACGGCACGGTCGTCGACACCAAGGTGCCCCGTGCCGAACTGAAGAACGGCGACCTGCGTGTCGGGCTTCGCCCCGAGGCCGTGCGCGTTGGCGGCCGCGGCAAGGGCGTCACGAAGGCGAAGGTCGACCTTGTAGAGCGCCTCGGCGAACGCACGCTGATCTACGCCCGGCTCGGCAATGGCCAGGCCATCACCGCGGAGGACGAAGGCTATAGCCGCGTGAAGATGGGCGACGAAGTCCCACTGAAAATCGACGGCAGCGCCGCCCATGTGTTCGACGCCGACGGCAACGGCTATCACGGGACTGCCGCATGACCAGTGAGCGGGATTGGCGCGGCTTCCTGTTCGTCGCGCCGTTTCTGTTCCTCTATTCCGTCATCCTGATCTTCCCGCTGCTGCGCGGCATCTGGCTCAGCCTCAACCAGGTCGACCTGTTCGGCGACGGCCATTTCGTCGGCTTCGGCAATTACTTGCGGCTGCTCGAAGACCCGATCTTCGGCCAGTCGCTGATCAACACCTTTGTCGTCACCTTGATGATCGTGCCGCCACTGACGATCATTGCCCTTGCCTTGGCGATGGCGCTCAACCGCGCGACCAGGGGCGCGGCGATCTTCCGCGGGATCTTCTTTTCATCGGCCGTGCTGTCCGTGACCATCGTCACGCTGATCTGGCGCTTCATGCTTGCACCAGACGCAGGTTTCCTCGGCTTCGTCGCGACGTCCGTCGGCGCGCAGCCGCTGCCGTTCCTCAGCGACGTCGACCTGGCGCTCCCCGCGATCGCGATCACGACCATCTGGTGGTCCGTTGGCTTCCCGATGCTTCTGTTCCTCGCCGGGCTTCAGCAAATTCCGGAGGACATGTACGAGGCCGCGGCGCTCGACCAGGCGAACCGCTGGACGACCTTCTTCCGCATCACTTTGCCGTCGCTCCGCCGCACGGTCGTGCTCGTCGTGATGCTGCAGACGGCGGCCCAGCTGCAGCTGTTCGGCCAGTCTCAATTGCTGACCGCCGGCGGTCCGAGCGGCGCGTCGCGCACCGCCGTGCTGTTCCTGTTCGAAACCGCGTTTGGACGCTGGGAGCTCGGCTATGCGAGCGCGGCGGCGGAGATCCTGTTTCTGATCATCCTTGCCGTGACTCTCACCCAATATTGGCTGACCGGCCGAGCGACGGGAGCGGCCGTTGAGCGCTGATGTCCGCCGCGGCCGCCTGACGCCGCTCGGCTGGGCCGGGCTGATCCTCGGCGCCATCATCATGCTCGCGCCGCTAATCTGGACGGTGCTGCTGTCGCTCAAGGCGAATGCGGATCTCGTCGGGCACAGCGAAGCGGCGCTCAAGCCGCCGTACACGCTGCAGAATTACGTCGCGATTTTCGGCAACAGCCTGACGACGCGCTGGCTGCTCAACAGCGCCATCGTTGCGCTCGGCCAGACCGCCGGCGTGCTGATCCTTGCCAGCCTCGCGGGCTACGGCTTCTCGCGCCTCGACTTCCCGTTCCGCCGCACCCTCTTCATCTTCGTGCTCGTCGGCCTCGCAATCCCCAGCCAGGCGGTGATCCTCGTCCAGCACCAGCTGTTCGCCTGGCTTCACCTCCACAACAGCTATCCCGGCCTCATCCTTCCAGGATTGATCGCGCCTTTCGGCGTCTTCTTCATGACCACCTATATGCGGGGCATCCCGCGCGAGCTCGACGAAGCCGCGATGCTCGACGGCGCGTCGCGGTGGCGGATCTTCTGGAAAGTGATCCTGCCGCTGACGATCCCCGCGCAATCGACGCTCGCGGTCTTCACCTTCCTCGGCGCCTGGAACGATTATTGGTGGCCGCTGATCAGCGCGACGCGCAGCGACATGTACACGCTCACGGTCGGTCTCGCTGCGGCGCAGATGAACTATGCACAGACCAGCGGGCTCGGCTATTTGATGGCGCAGGCCGTGTTCGCCTCGATCCCGATCTTCATCGTCTACATCATTTTCCAGAAGCAGATCGTCCGCGCGATGGCCGGGACGGCGGTACGATGAAGCGTGCACTGCTGGCCATGTTGTGCGCGCTGTCACTCGGCAGCTGCGCCAAGTCCGACGACAAGACGCACATCTACCTGCAGCGCTTCTTCGGCGAGTGCGGTGCCGAATATGGCGGCAGCACCGACGTCTCCAAGGCGGAGGGCGAATGCGGGATCATCACGACGATGATCGACAAGTTCAACGCCGAGAACCCTGATGTCCGCATCGACGTCAACGTCGTTGCCTGGCCCGGCTATCCGCAGCTCACCGCCCAGGTAGCCGCGCGCGACCCGCCCGATCTGGTGACGATGCATTCAGGCGTGATCGGCGACTATGCCACGAAGGGGCTGGTCGAACCGGTCGAACCCTATCTCGCCGCCGCCGGCATTCCTGCCGACGGCTTCACGGAAGCGGCGCGCCAGGGCGTGACGATCGGCGGCCATGTCTACGGACTTCCGTGGGACACGCACGGCGGGCTCTTTCATGTGAACACTGCGCTGTTCGCGAAAGCCGGGCTGATGCGCGGCGGCAAGCCGATTCTTCCAACCTCGGCTGACGAGTTGATCGCGCAAGCCAAGCAGTTCCAGGAGCGGACCGGCAAGCCGTACCTGATTCAGAGCAACGTCGGCGACACCGCTTATGCCGCGCGCAACCTGTGGACCTATATGATGGCCAATGGCGCGGTGCTGTTTCCCGATGCCAAGCACACCCGCCTCAACACGCCGCTCGGCCTCAAGGTCGCGACCTTCTTCAAGCGCATCAATGACGAGCGGCTCGGCACCTTGAACATGGATACGCCGGCGGCGATCGCCGCGTTCATCAACGGCGAAGGCGGCATTTACCCGACCGGCACGTGGATGATCGGCTCGTTCCAGAAGGAGGCCGAAACGCCGGGGCGTCCGCTGCACAACAGCTACGCCGTATTTCCTTATCCGCGGCTGTGGGGACAGCATGTCGAGTTCGTTTCCGGCCACGCGTGGGTCGTCCCGGCGCGGGAGCGGACGCAGCGGCAGCGGGACGCGATCGCGCGTTTCTTCAAGTTCATGGCCGCGCACAATTTCGATTGGGCGCGCACGGGTCACATCCCTGCGTTCAAGGCGGTGCTTCAGGATCCGCGTTTCAAGGCGCTCCCGCACCGCAGCGACATTGCGCCGCTCGCCGACATCGGCCGTCCGCTGCCCGGCACCGTGCTGCGCCAGAATGCGATCGAGGGGATTGTCGGCGAAGAAGCGGTTGCGGGCTTCACCGGCCAGAAGCCGCTGCCCTACGCGCTGTCGCAAGCCGAAAGACGCGTGAACCTGCTGCTGGCGCAGGCGGAGTAATCGCACCCGTACAACATGCGTTAGTGTTGCTTCTTTGCCGCTTGTAAGTTCGCGCAACAGCGTCATAAAAACACAACACAAACCGGCTGACGTGGTCGGCATTGTCGCTGAGGGGGACTCATTTATGCGGCGCACTCATTCCTTGCTTTGGTCTACCACTGGGCTGACGGCGATGTTCGCCGCCGCCGCGCCTGCCCTTGCGCAGGAAGTTGTCGTTCCACCGAACCCGGGAGCGGAGGCGCAGCAAAGCCCTGCCGATCCGATCCAGAGCCCGGACGCGCCGCAGAGCCCGCAGGCCGCGGCTCCGGGCGAGGACACTGCGATCGTCGTGACCGGTCTTCGCCGTTCGCTGCAGTCCGCACGCAACATCAAGCGCAACAGCGACCAGGTCGTCGATGCGGTTGTCGCCGAAGACATCGGCAAGCTGCCGGACATCACCGTGTCCGACACCGCCGCCCGCATCCCGGGCGTGCAGGTCGAGCGCGCACGCGGTGAGGCCGGGCGCGTACTGCTTCGCGGCCTCGACAACACTTATTACACGACGACCTATAACGGTCGTGAGATCTTCACGGCGGAAACGCGTTCCGTCGCGCTGCAGGACTTCCCCGCCGGCGGCATCGCAGCCTTGGAAGCGTTCAAGACCTCGACCGCAAATCTCGTCGAGCCGGGCATCGCCGGGCTGATCAACGTCCGTTCGCGGCGGCCGTTCGACTTCAGCGGCTTCGAAGTGGCGGGCTCCGTCTGGGCCAATTACCCGCGCCAGTCGCGCGAGCTGAAGCCGAATGCACAGCTTCTGCTCACCAACCGTTGGGAGCTCGGGAACGGTCAGGAAATCGGCGCGCTGATCAACTTCTCCTACACGCGCCTTGCGTACCAGGACTCGATCCGCCGTCATGGCTTCTTCATCGCCAACCTCGCCGGCGCGCGGTCGCCGGACTGGCCTGAAATCCACTACGACCAAGCCGATCGCTGGCGTCCGTCGGTCAATGGCGCGCTGCAGTGGCGTCCGTCGTCCGACCTGGAACTCTACGCCGAAGGCCTGTGGCAAGGATATCGGGAAGAAAATACCGACGCCATGTGGTCGCAGCCGCTCTGGGGCGCAGCGCCGGAGAACTACCAGAACATCGTTCTCGACGGAAACAGCAACCGGATCGTCAGCGGTACGGTCATCAGTCCGCGCCGTGCGGAAGGTTTCCAGGGCGCCACCAAGCGCCGCACCAACACCTACCAGTTCGCCGTCGGCGGCCGTTACGACGCAGGGCCGCTGCGCCTGACCGCGGACCTCGCCCGCACCAGCAGCGAATTCAACCTGCGTACCGAAAGCGTCGATTTCTACATCAACCGGAATGATTATTCGGTCGACTGGTTCACGGGCACGATCGGCAGCGAAGGCCCGACCTTTGCGGTCAACGGCCTCGATTTCTCCGATCCCGGCAATTACGCCTATCGCGGCTTCTTCGAAGATTATCTGACCGCCAAGGGCGACGACTGGCAAGGCCGGCTCGACGCCGAATACAAGCCTGCCGGCATTGATTGGTTGCCGGTCATCCAGGCCGGTGTCCGCTACACCAACCGCGACGCGAGCCGGTCCGGTGGCGCTCGGTACTGGAACGCCAACGACATGGGCATTCCGATCACCGACGTGCCGCTCGACTACCGTATGCTCCACTCGGCATTCCGCGGCGACCCGCTGAAGCCGACGCCGCTGAGCTGGCTTGCACCCACGTTCGACAGCGTCTGGTCGAACCTTGAAGCGCTGCGGCAGTTCAACGTCGACCGTGGCGTGCCGATCGATCCGAACCGCGATCGTGCGCAGAACAACGACGCCAACCCGCCGGTCCCGGTGCCGACTCGCAACTTCTCGATCAACGAGAAGACGCTCGCCGGCTACGGCCAGATCAAGTTCAACTTCGACGGCAGTCTGCCGGTCGACGGTATCATCGGCGTGCGCGTCGTTCGTACCGAGGACGACATCAAAGGCTTCAGGGCGGATCCGGGTGCTGCGGCGCTGCCCGTCGGTGTGAAGAACAATTACACCACCGTGCTGCCCAACCTGAACGTCAATATCGGGCTCAGCGATGACCTGAAGCTGCGCCTTGCAGCGACCAAGACGATCACCCGCCCGCAGTTCGAGCAGCTCAACCCGGGCCTCGTGCTCGACACGGCGCCGACCTGCACTCCCGCCCAGGCAAACTGCATTCGGACGGGTCGGGGCGGCAACCCGTTCCTCGATCCGCTGCGGTCGCGGAACTACGACGCGAGCCTCGAATATTACTTCTCGCGTACGGGCTTTGCCTCGGTCGCTGCGTTCCGCCGCGACATGAAGGGCTTCATCGTCAATCGCGCGGTGACCTATCCGGAGCCTGACGAAGCCACCGGCTTGCCGATCCAGATCACTGGTCCGGTCAACACCAACAATGGCCGCATCCAGGGCCTCGAAGCGCAGGTCAGCACCTTCTTCGATTATGATTTTGTGCCGACATGGGCGCGGTCGTTCGGCGTTCAGGCGAACGCTACCTATATCGACGCGAAGATCGACTTCCCGCTGTTCTGCGCTCCCACGGCGGCGGAATGCGTACCCGGACCAGCGGGCGCGAATGCGACGGTCGTGCGGACTCGTATTCCGGACGTATCGAAGTGGACCTTCAACCTTGTCGGCATGTACGAGAACGGGCCGCTCAGCGCTCGTCTCTCCTACAACCACCGCACCAGCTATCCGGAAGGCACGCTCGACCCGCGCGACGGCTTCTTCACCCTGCAGGGCCGCGGGCGCGGCACCGGCCGCCTCGACTGGTCGAGCAGCTACAATATCCGCGACAACCTGACCGTGTTCTTCGACTGGACCAACATCCTCAATGTCCCGTTCCGCTCGGATATCGTGCGCGTCGATTATGCCGCGGGCGTGCCGACCGGGCGCGAAGAATTCCCGATGGTGGTCCGGTACAACGAATCGGTGATCTCGGGCGGTATCCGCTTCCGCTTCGGCGGGCGGAAGGCCGCGCCGCCGCCGCCGATGCAGGTTGCGCCTCCTCCCCCGCCGCCGGTGGTGGAGCAGCCGGCTCCGCCGCCGCCTCCCCCGCCGCCGCCGGCGCCGGTGGAGCGCGGAGAGCGCGGCAACTAAGTTCTCTAATCAAGGAAAGGAGCGGCCACTGCGCCGCTTCTTTTTTTTGTGCCCGCGCGAGTGCCGACCGCTTGCCTAAGCAAGGCCCGCATGCAGGAATGGCCGGATGAACGAACATGCGGTCCGGAAAGTCGTGATCGTCGGCGGAGGCACCGCCGGCTGGATGGCGGCAGCAGCTTTCTCGGCGCTGCTCGACCCGCATGCGATCGACATCTGCCTAATCGAATCCGACGAAATCGGCACAGTGGGAGTCGGCGAGGCCACAATCCCGCCGCTGATCGCCTTCAACAATATGGTCGGCATCAACGAGGATGAGTTCCTCGCCTCTTGCCAAGGCACGTTCAAGCTCGGCATCGAGTTCATCGACTGGGGCGCGAAGGGCGAACGTTACTTCCACCCATTCGGGCCGCACGGACAGGATTTCCGCGGCGTCCATTTCCACCAATTGTACCTTCGCGAAGCGCAGCGCAGGCCGATCCAGGACATCCGCTACTGGTCGATGAGCGGCGCCGCGGCCGAGCTTGGCCGCTTTGCCCGGCCTGGGCCGGATGCGCGCCTGCCGCTGTCGCAGCTGGTTTACGCCTTCCACTTCGACGCCGGTCTCTATGGCCAATTCCTGCGCCGCCACTCCGAAGCGCGCGGAGTCCAGCGTGTCGAAGGCAAGATCGTCGACGTCTCCCTCGATCCCGACAGCGGCAATGTCGCTGCCGTCACGCTCGCCAGCGGCAAACGGATCGACGGCGACCTCTTCATCGACTGCTCGGGCTTTCGCGGGCTCCTTATCGAGCAGAAGCTCGCGACCGGCTACGAGGATTGGAGCCACTGGCTGCCGTGCGATCGCGCCTGCGCCGTGCAGAGCAAGCTCGCGGGCCCGCCCGAGCCCTTCACCCGCTCGACTGCACGTGAGGCCGGCTGGCAGTGGCGCATCCCGCTCCAGCACCGAATGGGCAATGGCCTCGTCTATTCGAGTGCGCACCTCGAGAAGGCCGCCGCGGAGGACTTGCTGCTCGCGAACCTCGAAGCGGAGCCGCTGACCCAGCCGCGCCACCTTGGGTTCACCGCCGGGCGCCGGCGGCTCGCCTGGAACGCCAATGTGGTGTCGCTCGGTCTCGCCAGCGGGTTCGTCGAGCCGCTAGAATCGACGAGTATCCACCTCGTGCAGGTCGGCTTGTCGAAGTTGCTCGCGCTGTTTCCGGACCGCCGCTTCAACCCCGCCGAACGCGACGAATATAATCGGCAGATTCGGGACCTCTTCGAAGACATCCGCGACTTCATCGTGCTTCACTACAAAGCGACGCGCCGCGACGATTCCGAATTCTGGAACTACTGCCGGACCATGGAAGTGCCGGACAAACTCGCAACGAAGATCGAGCTCTGGCGGTCAAAGGGTCGCGTGTTCCGCGAAGGCGCCGAACTATTCGGCACCGCGAGCTGGGTTGCCGTCCTGCTCGGCCAAGGGATCGTCCCAGAAGCGCCGGAGCCCGCGGTCGGTGCCATCGATGCGGACTATGCCGCGGATGCGCTGGAGAAGATGCGGCTCAGCTATCTTCGCATGGCGGAGCACATGCCGACGCATGCCGATTTCATCGCCCAGGCCTGCCGCGCCGAAGCGGCGGCATAGCGGCGAGAGCCTTATTTCTTTTCGGCTGGTTTCCTGATCGCGGCCATCCGCTCTGCGGCCGGCTGGATCGGAGGAAGCTGCCCATCCGGCCGATCGAGGTAGAAATAAGCGACGGCCGCTACGTCATCGCTGCGATGATAATTCGTATGCCCATCGGGCAGCGCCGGATCGTCGAGCCGCTTGCCGCTCTCCAGCAGCTTCTGGAAATTGTTTCTCGAGCCCGGGTCGATGGTCACCGGAATCATCGGCGCACCCTTCGCGAGCAGGCCCTGGACGATGTTCTTCCGCGCGCCGCCGATCATCTGCAGCGACACCTGGACATCCTTGTGAAACCAGATTGGGTCGGGGACGTGGAAGCGGTAGAAGGTCCACCGTCCCTCATCGTCCCAGGTGGCAATCGGCGCGCCCTGGTAGCGGTTGATGGAGGCACCCTGGCCCCAGGCGGTGCCGATATAATCTTCGGTGCCGGTGCCGACGAGCGACGGCGCGTTGCTGCGGTCGCCGTCGAGCGCAATCTTGACCTCGCCCTCGCCCCACCAGGTCTTTTCATAGACCGGGTTCGTGAGCACGGTGACACTTGCGCCCAGGAAGCGGCCCCTGCCGCTGACCCGAGGCAGGATGGCGAAATCCTGTCCAAGCTTCGTCGCGCGGTCGCGGTGCCACCAGGCATGGAAGTAGAGCGTGTCCGGCGCCTGCGCCCGGACCGCACGGTAATTCACATCGAAGAAGATCAGGTTGACCGGTTTCAGCGACTCGTTCGTGATCACGATCCGCGCCCCCGTTCGAAACGGCATCGGCACGTAGGATACAAACGAGCGGCCCTCGGGACTGGCAAAGAGGGCGGTTTCCATCGCCACCATCTCGCCGGCGCCGTGAAGGAAGAAGTCGCCGAGCGGTACCGACACGGCCGGCGTGCGCGCGCCGTCCCAGAACATCTCGAGCTTGAGACCCCGCAATGCCTCCGGCGACCGGTCTTCGATGGTCATCCACATCCGGTCGATCGTGCCTGCACCGCGGATGTCCGCGATGACGTAGGACCCGCCGACAGCAATCGTGTCGAACGCATGGCCCTTTGCGCCCTTGTTCTCGAGCCCACCCGCACCTTTCGCCCCGGACCGGTTTTCGGGGCTGATCCAGCGCGTCTGCTCGCCGGCGCGGTAACGGCTGAGGTCGGATAGGTCCTGGGCTCCCGCCGCCCCGCTGATGAGCGCCGCGGCCGCGACCAAAGCTCGGAGCGGCCTCACCCGCGTTCGCCCCTCCGCGCCGCCGTCGGGCGCATGCTCGGGCCGATCACCCATTTGCCGTCCTTCCAGAACAAGGGCGCGACATAGAGATAGCGGGCGTCCTCGCCCTTGCGGCACGACGCCGTCGCGGCCCAGGCGTGGAAGCTCATGAAGGTGCGGTTCCCGACCGTGAAGATGCTCTGGTGCCCGGGCCCGCTGAGGCAGCCGGCGCCACGGTCTTTGAAGCTGTGCAGGATCGGGTTCTCGCGAAACGGGGTGCACGGCCCCAGCGGCCCCGAGCAGCTCGCATAACCCAGCGCGTAGGGCGACAGCCCACCCTCGTCCGGGTTCCAGCCGAAGAAGCCGCCCGAATAGAACATGCTGTAGCCGCCCGGGCCGCGGACCATGGTCGGCGCCTCGATCACCCGCTCCTGCCACTTTTCATTGTCCTTGAGCAGCTCGACCGGCTCGCCGACGAGGCGCAGGCCGTCCGGGGTCAGCGCCTGCCCCCACAAGCTGGTCCGCGCGCGCACCCGGTTCCCGTCATTCTTGAAGTAGAGGTAGAGCTTGCCGTCGGCATCGCGGAAAGGATTGGCGTCGATCGTCCCACCGAGCTTCGTCTGGCAAACGATCGGGTCGGCATTGCTGTCGACGAACGGACCGAGCGGATCGGACGCGACCGCCACGCCGATGCACTGGGCGTCGCGCTTGCGATCACTGGCTGTATAGTAAAGCAGGTACTTGCCGTTGAGCTCGAGCACTTCAGGGGCCCAGGTGAACCCTTCCTTCGCCCAGCTGCCGAGCTTCGGCATCGCATCATGTTTCTTCTTGGGGTCAGTGCGATCGGCGACGAGGGCCCAGTTCTTCAGGTCGCGTGACGTGGCGACCGGCACATTGGCACCGTCGTTGGTCGCATAAGCGATGAAGTCGCCCCCTCGCTGCAGCACGAACGCGTCGGGGAAATTCGTCTCCAGGACCGGAACGAAGGACGGGTCCGCAGCTGGCGCGGCGGCGACGAGGAACAGGCTTGCCGCGGCTGCGAACGCCCTTGCCAACACGCGCGAGGTCATCCGACGTCTCCTTGAGAACTGGCCGGTGAAGGTAGCAAGTGCGTGCCGCTTCCGCAAAGGACCTCGAGCGCTTATGGTGGGCGCGTGCGTTTTGTGATCGCCATCGCCGCCGCCATCGCGCTTCAAAGCTGCGCGCCGGCGCCGCGCGCCGCCACAGCCGCCAGCTTCGCCAATCCGGTGCTCGACGCCGACTTCCCGGACCCGACGGTCATCAGGGCGCCCGACGGGCAGTTCTACGCTTATGCGACGCAGAGCGAACGCGCGGGCAAGATGGTCAACATCCAGGTCGCTCGCTCGCCCGACCTCGTCCACTGGACCTATTTGGGCGATGCACTTCCGGCCAAGCCGGGCTGGGCCTCGACGACTCAGGACTTCTGGGCGCCCCATGTCGAGCGCGATGGCGGCCGCTACATCATGTATTATTCGGCCAAGCCCGACAATGCCGACGACAAGCGCGGGCTGTGCCTTGCGATCGCAACCGCGAGCTCGCCGGCGGGCCCATTCACCGACATCGGCCATCCGCTTCAGTGCGGCGAAGGCTTCGTCAACATCGACCCGATGAGCTTCGACGATCCCGCCACCGGCAAGCGCCTCCTGTACTGGGGCTCAGGCTTCAAGCCGATCAAGGTGCAGGAACTCGGCCCCGATCGGATCTCGTTCGCACCCAGCAGCAAGGCGATCGATCTCGTCTGGCCAAACCCGGTCAAGGACGCGTTCCCGGCCCTTGTCGAGGGCGCGTGGGTCGTGCGCCGCAACGGCTATTATTACCTCTTTTATTCAGGCGACAATTGCTGCGGGGCAAAGGCGAATTACGCGGTGATGGTCGCGCGCTCGCGAAGCGCGACGGGACCGTTCGAAACTCTGGAACAGGCGACCGGCAAGCCGCACAGCATCATTCTCGAAAAGCGCGGCCATTGGTTCGCGCCGGGCCACAATTCGATCGTAACCGACGCTGCCGGCCAGGACTGGATCGCCTATCACGCGGTCGACACGGCCAAACCGCGCGAGAAAGCCAGCGACGATATCAACACCCGCCGCATCATGCTGATCGACAAGATCAAATGGGTCGACGGCTGGCCGGTGGTGGAAGGCCCCACCGAAACAGCTCAGGCGGCGCCCGCGCTCTAATTCAAGTCGCTGATCGAAAGAGGAAAAATGGTGGGCGTGGCAAGGATTGAACTTGCGACCCCTGCGATGTCAACACAGTGCTCTACCACTGAGCTACACGCCCACCCGGCCGTCCGCAGCCGCCTCGGGCCGCGTTCGGAGAGCGGCATTTAGGTGGGCAGGCGACGGCACGCAAGCCCGAAGCGTGTGCCGCCTGCCCCTGCCATTCGCGCCTTAGGCGAAGCTCTTGCGGTTGAGGTCCAGGACCATGAGCGCCAGCGCCGCAATGCCGCCCCACAGGCCGAGCTGAATCGCGAATTCACCACGCGCCGGGTCGGAGGCGAGCGCGTTCGTCGGGATCAGCCACGGGAACCACACGCCCTGCTTGGCGCCGGTCGCAACCACCGCGACGAACGTCCCGCCGATGCCGATCACCAGCGGCGGCACGAAGCTCCGAAACCTCAGGGCCGCCCACAGCTGAACGGCGATCAGCAGCAACGAACCCTTGAACATCGTCGCGAGCAGTTCGACGAACTGCCACATATCCAGCGTGCCGGTCAGCTGCTGACCCGATGCCAGCGCTTCGCCGAGCCGCCCGGCAAGCGGCATCAGGATCGCAAGCCCCGCCATCATCGCGGCGACAAGCAGCACCACCACCAACGCCTTGGCCATGAAGATCCGCCAGCGGGGCACCGGCAGCGCGAGCAAATGGTTCCAGAAGCGCGGACCGTGCTCCATCTGCGCAATCAGCACCGTCAGTGCGGTCACCGTCATCGGCAGCATGAAGAACGACCACAGGCCGGTGCTTCCGATGGCGAAGGTCTGCCAGTCGGACGGCTTGTCGCGGTCCATCAGCATCACGGTTGCAAGGATCGCAACCATGCTCGGTGCGGCGACGCACAGCAGCAGCGCAAGCGAGCGGCGGAGCTTGATGATCTCGGTGGTGAAAGCGGCAATCATGTCCAGTCGCTCCTTCAGGCCGCGATCGCGAGTTCGGGCGCGGCCGGCTCCGCGCCGACTACGGAGACGAACAATTGCTCGAGGCTCGGTTTGATAAGCTCGACGCCGCTGACCGCCAGTCCGCCGCCGACGAGCAAGGCGTTGAGCCGCGCCGCTACGGTGCCGCTCAACACTTCGCCAGAAGGAAGGACGGTCACGAAGCCGCCCTCGCGCTCGGCGCGGACACCGGCAGCCGAGAGCAGGGAGAGCGCCGCTTCGAGCCGGTCGACTTCGAAGCGGATGGTCCTCGCCTGCCGCGCCTTGAGCTCGCCGATCGTCCCTTGGGTCAATAGCCGCCCACGATGCATGAGGCCGAGATGGGTCGCGAACTGCTCGACTTCGGCCAGCACATGGCTGGAGACGAGGACGGTCACGCCTTCGCGCTGCGGCAGGCCGGCGATCAACGAGCGCATATCGCGAATGCCGTTCGGATCGAGGCCGTTGGTCGGCTCGTCGAGGATCAGAACCTTCGGCCGCCCGAGCAGTGCCCGAGCAACGCCGAGCCGCTGGCGCATGCCGAGCGAATAGCCGCCGACGCCGCGATCGGCCGCTGCCGCGAGGTCCACGATTTCGAGCACGCGGTCGATCTCCGCCTGCTCGCAGCCGAGCAGGCGGCGCGTCACGTCCAGGTTTTCGCGCCCGGTCAGGTGATCGTAATGCGATGGCGTCTCGACCAGCGCCCCGACCAGCCGCGCCGCCTGCCGCCGCTCACGGGCGACGTCGTGGCGGAAGATCGCCGCCGTCCCGGCGGTCGGCTTCAACAGCCCCAGCAGCAGCCGGATCGTGGTCGTCTTCCCCGCGCCATTCTCGCCGAGGAAGCCGTAGACACTGCATTCCGGCACCGCGATGTCGACGCCGTCCACCGCCCACTGATCCTTGAACCTGCGCTTCAGCCCGTGAGTCTCAATCGCGTTCATCATGCACGTCCTTCTTGCGCAACGTTCGATTCGGTTTAAGTTAGACCTAAATTCTATTTAAGTGCAAGTTAAACGTCTGGAGGTCCGCAGATGGTCGATATCGAGCGTCTTCGGCGGCAAAGCCGCTGGTTCGCGCAGCTTACGCTGACCCTGCTCGTCCTGACCGCGTTGGTCATCGTCGTGCCAACCGCTATCGGGCTGGCCGTGCTGGAGCGCCGCGGCGGCCCCTCGATGCAGCTCCTCGCCTGGTCGCTGCTCACCTGGGCGCCCTCCGTTTTCTACCTCTATGGGCTCGCGGCAATCCGGGGCGCATTCGCCAGCTTCGCCGCGGGCGGTGTTTTCGGCCCGGCCATCGCCAGTGGCTGCACCCGGGCGGGCGCCGCCGTGGCGGCCGGCGCGACCATGAGCGCGGTCGGCGTGCCGAACCTCTACCGCATCCTCGACCTGCGCGGCATGCCCGGCGGCTCGATGCAGCATGTCGGCAGCGTCCTCCACTTCGACACAGCCTATCTCGCGGTGGGCGTGGTCGGCCTCGCGCTGATTCTGCTCGGGCGACTGCTGGCGCGTGCAGCCGAGCTGCAGGGTGAAGCCGCTCGCCTCAAGGGCGAGCTGGACGAGATCTTCTAATGGGGATGATCGTCACGCTCGACGAAGTGCTGGCCAGACGCCGAATGAAGGCCAAGGACCTCGCGCAGCGGATGGGGATCAGCGAGACGCAGCTGTCCCTGTTCCGCACGGGAAAGGTGAAGGGCATCCGCTTTTCGACGCTGGCCGCCATGTGCCGCGTGCTCGACTGCCAGCCAGGAGAATTGCTCGCGTTCGACCCGGACTCAGACGAGCCGGAAGAGGAGGGAGCCGGCGCCGCTTAGAGGCGGCCGTGCTGGTCCTCGGTCTGGAAGATCCGGTCCACTTCCATGACCAGGTCCTTCAGGTGGAACGGCTTCGACAGAAGCTTGGCTTCCGGCGCCGTGCGGCCGCCCTGCAAGGCCACGGCGGCAAAGCCGGTGATGAACATCACGCGGATCGACGGGTCGATGGCGCTCGCCTTCTGCGCCAGCTCGATCCCGTCCATTTCCGGCATGACGATATCGGTCAGCAGCAGATCGAACTGCTGCGATTCCAAGAGCGGCATCGCCTCGGTGCCGCAGCCGACCGACTCCACCTCATAGCCGACGCGCTGAAGCGCGCGCTGGAGGTACTCGCGCATCGACGTATCGTCTTCAGCCAGCAGGATTCTCGCCATCGTCTTTCTATGCTCTCACCGAGGTTCTTTTTCTAGAAGCGATTATTGGCGTCGCGCGTTGCAGCTCTTCAGTGCCAGTCCTAAACTGGCACAAGTATCAGGATCGGCCCGCATCAGACACGTGACGGCACTCGCCTCCCCAATCGTCCATCCGCTGCGCGGTTCCTTGCCCGTCCTGCTGTCGGTCCCGCACGCGGGCCGCGATTATCCCGACTGGCTGGTCGACAATGCGCCGGCGGGCAAAGCGGCGCTCCGTTCGCTCGAAGACCCGCTCGTCGACAGGCTGGTGTGGCGCGCGCTCCAGCGCGGCTGCGGCGCTGTGGTCGCAAGGACTCCGAGGGCGGCGATCGACTGCAACCGCGGCGAAGAGGATGTCGACCCTTCCGTCGTCGACGGTGCGCCACGCGGCCGTGTTACGGCGCGTGCGCGCGGCGGCCTCGGCATCGTCCCCGCCCGCACTCAGCAGCATGGCTATCTGTGGCGGCGCCCGATCACCTCACTCCAGCTCGATGAGCGGCTCGATCAGGCGCATCGCCCCTATCATCGCGCAATTGCTGAGCTCCTTTCGGAAACAGTCGACCGCTTCGGTTGCGCGCTGCTGCTCGACTGCCACTCGATGCCGCCGCCTCCGAAAGGGGTGGCGCCGATCGTGTTCGGGGACTGCCGGGGACGAACCGCCGACGGATGGATCGTCCGTGAAGCGGTCGCGATCGCGCAGAGTTGCGGGTTCGAAGCTGCCGTCAACGACCCGTTTGCCGGCGGTCATGTGGTCGCCCGCCACGGCGCCCCCGCACAGGGCGTCCACGCCTTGCAGATCGAGGTCGACCGCCGCTGCTATCTAGACGACAGCATGCACGAGCCCGGTCCAGGGTTCGACCGCGTCGCGGCCTTCCTCGACCGCCTGGCGCTCGAGCTTGGTGAAGCCCTGCTAGACCGCGACGGTTACGCAACCGCGGCGGAATAAGCCTCTTTAGGCGTTCACCGGCGCCGGCTGCTGGACCTGAGCCGGGCCCTTGCCCTGCTGCATTTGGCGGCCGAACACGTTCCGCATCTCGCTGAGCGAGAAGAGGTGCGCGTAGATCAGCGGCAGCATGCCGTTCTGGTTCATCTTGCGCAGTTCGTCGCCGCGCAGGTTCCGCAGCTTCTCTTCGTCGATCATGCGGAAACCGCGATAGATGAAGGGCTGCTCGGCGCCTTCGGGCTGGATGGCGACTTCGCCCTCCATCAGCAGTTCGGACTTGTTCAGCTCGTCCATGAAGCTGCCGGTCCGCTGTCCCGCCGTTTCGAACTGCTCGCAGAATTCGAGGATAGCCTTGGTCGCCTCACTCGGCTTGTCACCATCGAACAGCGGCTCGCCGTCCTCGAAGTCGCCGACGGCTTTCGATGTCGGATCGAAGCATAGCGACAATTCGTCGCTGTCGGGCCGCAGACGGGCCAGGAGGAACGGGTATCGGCGCAGGTAGGCCGGGATGTAGACATTGGGATCGAGCGGCCGGCCCTGATCGTCCAGGAACACGTTCACGCCCTCGTTGAGGCCCATGAGCGCGAGCGGCACGGAATTTTCGCCGACCGAGAACACGATCGGATAGTGCCGCTGGACCAGCGGAAATTCATCCACGGTCAGCGGGATCGCATGTGTACGTGCCACTTGCGACATGTCCTCCACCGCGCGAACGTGCATGCTGCCATGCTCACTCGTGCTGAGCGGCTGGAGCTCCTTGTAGAACATCGGCAAGTTCTGGCTCGGCGCGGCAGTCGCCATCCTGGTCTTCTCCTGGGGTGCGGACGTCCGGGGGATCCCCAAGAACGGCCAATATCTGGGTGGTCGGGCCTCTATTGCCGTCCGCCGGATTAGGCAAGCCGGGGCGCGGCAAGCACCGGCTGGAGAGCGGCTAGTTCATTGAACATTCAACGCTTTGCTGCAAGGCAGCTCCCCATGCGAGCGATCAGCAGCCAATGATGCCTGGTGCCGTCTTCGGCCTGATCCCGCTGATGCTCGGCCTGTTCGCAGCGCACGGCGGACTGATCGGCCAGTCCGTGACGCGGCTGACCGTCCAAGACCAGGTCATCCTGCGGGTCCCGGTACAGCCGCGCACCTCTGCGCCGAGGGTCGAGTGGATCGAGCGGAAGGGACCGAAATGCCTGCCGGTCGGGGCCATTCACCGGGCGATGCTTTCGGGCGATGACCAGGTCGACTTCATCGTCGCAGGCCGTGGGCGCGTCCGTGCGGAGCTCGACGAGGACTGCCCGGCGCTCGATTTCTACGGCGGCTTTTACCTGCAGTTGCGGGACGACCGGATCTGCGCCGACCGCGACGAAATTCACTCCCGCGAGGGCGGAAGCTGCCGGATTCACCGTTTCCGACAGCTCGTCCCTAAGGAACGCTAGGCGCTCGGCAACTTGTAACCAGGCGCCCGAAAGCCCACATTTCTTGACAAGACAAGGGCGTTCGCACACCCATTTTCCTGCGCCGGCGCGTTACGCCGCAGCCCACCCCAACCGGAAGAATTTATGCCTTTTGCCGATCTCGGCCTTTCCGATGAATTGCTCCGCGCCGTCGCGGACAGCGGCTATGACGAGCCGACGCCGATCCAGCGCGCCGCCATTCCGCCGGTGCTGATGGGCCGTGACCTCATCGGCATCGCCCAGACCGGCACCGGCAAGACCGCCGGTTTCGTGCTGCCGATGATCGACGTGCTGCACCAGGGGCGCAGCCGCGCCCGCATGCCGCGCTCGCTGATTCTTGAACCGACGCGCGAACTGGCGATGCAGGTTGCCGAAAATTTCGAGAAATACGGCAAGTACCACCCGCTCTCGATGGCGCTGCTGATGGGCGGCGTGCAGATGGGCGACCAGGTGAAGGCGCTTGAAAAGGGCGTCGACGTCCTGATCGCGACGCCGGGCCGGCTGATGGACCTGTTCGCCCGCGGCAAGATCATGCTTAATGACTGCAAGCTGCTGGTCATCGACGAAGCCGATCGCATGCTCGACATGGGCTTCATCCCGGACATCGAGGATATCTGCTCGAAGCTTCCGCGCGACCGCCAGACCTTGCTCTTCTCGGCGACCATGCCGCCGCCGATCCAGAAGCTCGCGTCCAAGTTCCTCACCGATCCCAAGAGGGTCGAAGTCGCGCGCCCAGCGACGGCCAACACCAATATCGAACAGCGGCTTGTCGAGGTCTCGTCGGCCAAGAAGAAGGATGCGCTGCGCGACATCCTCGGCCACGAAGGCTTCCGCAATGCGATCGTCTTCGCCAACCGCAAGACCACCGTTCGCGACCTCGCCAGCAGCCTCAAGCGCGCAGGCTTCAAGGCCGGGCAGATCCAAGGCGACATGGAGCAATCCGAGCGCATCGCCGAATTAGACCGCTTCAAGAATGACGAGATCACCGTGCTCGTCGCGTCCGACGTCGCCGCTCGCGGGCTCGACGTCAAAGGCGTCAGCCATGTCGTCAACTTCGATGTGCCGTGGCAGCCGGACGATTATGTCCACCGCATCGGCCGGACAGGCCGCGCGGGCGCCAAGGGTATCGCGATTACCCTCGCCACGAAGGAAGACGCAGAAGCGGTCGACCGGATCGAAAAGCTGATCGGCCAGAAGATCGATCGCGTCGGCGGCCCGAAGCCTGTCCAAGCGGCCGAGCCGAAGGCCGAAGCGCCGGAGAAGGCAGAGGCGAAGCCCGCCAAGCGCGAACGCAAGCCGGCCAAGCCGAAAGCCGAGCGCGAAGCTGCTCCGGTCGCGGAGCGCGACGAGCGCGAAGAGCGCTCCCCGGTGGTCGAAGACATCCAGTCCGACTGGAATGGCCCTTTGCCAAGCTTCCTCTCCGTCAGCGCCGGCTAACGGGCACACGCCTGACACTGGAAAGCCGCTCGGGCGGTTCCTAGCTCGCCTGCCTAACGCGACGCGAGGATAGCCACATGAGCGAGTACGTACTCCCGAAGGTTTGGACTTGGGAACAGCCGAGCGGCGGCCAGTTCGCCAGCATCAACCGCCCGATCGCCGGCCCGACTCACGACAAGGGCTTGCCCGTCGGCAACCACCCGTTCCAGCTCTACTCGCTTGCCACTCCAAACGGCCAGAAGGTGACGATCCTGTTCGAGGAGCTTCTCGAAAAGGGCCACAAGGACGCCGAATATGACGCCTGGCCGATCCGCATCGGCGAAGGCGACCAGTTCGGCAGCGGTTTCGTCGACATCAATCCCAATTCGAAAATCCCGGCGTTGGTCGACCGCAGCGGGGCGGAGCCGGTACGCATCTTCGAAAGCGGCGCCATCCTCATCCATCTGGCCGAAAAGTTCGGCGAGTTCCTCCCCGCCTCAGGCCCGGCACGCGCGGAAACCCTGTCATGGCTGATGTGGCAGATGGGCAGCGCACCCTTTCTCGGCGGCGGCTTCGGCCACTTCTTCGCCTACGCGCCGGAGAAGTTCGAATATCCGATCAACCGCTACGCGATGGAGGCCAAGCGCCAGCTCGACGTGCTCAACCGCCGTCTCGCGGATAACGAATATGTTGCCGGTGCGGATTACTCCATCGCCGACATGGCGATTTGGCCCTGGTACGGCGGCGTTGCGCTGGGCCGTTCCTATCCGGGCGCTGACGATTTCCTGGCCGCGCACGAATATGAGCATGTGATGCGCTGGGCGAGGCAGCTGGATGCGCGGCCGGCAGTCGGCCGCGGTCGCATCGTCAACAAGCTGACCGGCGACCCGTCAGAACAGCTTCACGAGCGCCACGACGCCAGCGACTTCGAACTGCGCACCCAGGACAAGCTGGAGACGGCCTAGCGCCGGTAGCGCTGCAGGAATTCATTGGCGAAGGCCTGCAGCCGCTGCTCCGCAATCGCGTTGCGAAGCCCATCCATCAGCCGCTGGTAGAACGAGATATTGTGCTGCGTCATCAGCATCGCGCCGAGGATCTCGCCCGACTTCACCAAATGGTGAACGTAGGCGCGGCTGTACGTCGTGCAGGCCGGACACGGGCAGCCCGGTTCGATTGGCTCCCGATCCTCGGCGAAGCGGGCGTTGCGAAGGTTTAGCGGTCCTTCGGCGGTGAACGCCTGGCCCGTGCGCCCTGATCGCGTCGGCAGCACGCAATCGAACATGTCGATGCCGCGCACCACTGCCTCGACGATGTCGTCCGGCTTGCCGACGCCCATCAAGTAGCGCGGCTTGTCGGCGGGCAGCATGCCGGCCGCGAAGTCGAGGCAGGCGAGCATCGCTTCCTGCCCCTCGCCCACCGCAAGCCCGCCGACTGCATAGCCGTCGAAGCCGATGTCGATCAGCCCCTCGGCCGACGCGCGGCGCATATTTTCATCGAGCGCACCCTGCTGGATGCCGAAGATCGCCGCCCGCGCCGCATGTTCGCCGCCGCGGTCGAACTCTTCCCGCGACCGCTTCGCCCAGCGGATCGACCGCTCCATCGCCTCGCGCTGCTGCTCCACGCTCGACGTCGTCGGCACCAGCTGGTCGAACTGCATGACGATGTCCGACCCTAAAAGCCGCTGCACCTCGATCGAACGTTCTGGGCTCAGCATGTGCCGCGATCCGTCGAGGTGGCTCGCGAAGGACACGCCTTCTTCCGTCACCTTGGTCAGCTCCGACAGGCTCATCACCTGGTATCCGCCGCTGTCGGTCAGGATCGGGCGCTCCCAGCCCATGAAGCCGTGCAGGCCGCCGAGCCTCGCAACCCGCTCGGCGCCGGGGCGGAGCATCAGATGGTAAGTGTTGCCGAGGATGATGTCGGCGCCGGCCGCACGCACCTCCTCCGGCCGCATCGCCTTCACCGTCGCGGCGGTGCCGACCGGCATGAACGCCGGCGTGCGGATCTCGCCGCGCTGCATCGTGATGGCGCCGGTGCGCGCGGCGCCGTCGGTGGCGGCGATGGAAAAGGAGAAGCGGGTCACGCAGCGCCGCTTAGCGCCTAGTGCGCTTCCCCCCAAGGTCGGCTGTGCTAGGAACCGCCGCAATGCCGAGCATCGCCGACATCGACCGCTTCATCTTCGTCGTCGGCGGCCCCCGCTGCGGCACCACGACCATGGCGCGAATGCTGCAAGCGCACCCGCAGGTGTTGTTCCCCTTCGTCAAGGAACCGCACTTCTTCAGCCAGCATGACCTGCGCAGCCTGCATGGCGACGCGCTTCGCTCGCGCATCCAGCACGACTATCTCGACCATTTCTTCTTCAATGCCCCTCCGGAGCGAACCGTCGCCTTCGACGGTTCGATTTCCTACCTCTACGTTCCGGACCAGCTGAAGCCGGCGCTGGAGCTATGGCCGGACTCGCGCTTCGTCGTCGGGGTACGCGACCCGCTCACCTTCCTGCCATCGCTGCACAAGCGCCTGATCTTCACGGGCGACGAGAACATCCGCCGGTTTCAGGATGCCTGGGCTGCTATTCCCGACCGTGCAGCGGGCCGCCGCATCCCTTGGAGCACCATCGACCCGCGTTGGCTCCGCTATGACGAAGCGGCGCGCTTCGGCACCTATGTCGAGCGACTGTTCGACGCGGTCGGCAAGGAGCGCTGCCTGGTGATGGTCTTCGATGACCTGACGAGCGACCCCGCCGCCCGGCACAAGCGCCTGCTCGACTTCGCGGGCCTCGACCCCGCCCCTTACCCGAACACGGGAACGCAGCGCAGCGCCCGCGGCGTGCGGCACATCTTCCTTCAGCAACTTCTCCAGCGGCCGCCGCGCTTCCTGCTCCCCTATCTGGCTAGCATCCATCACCAGCGCCGCTTCGACAAAGCGCTCGCCAAGAGCAGCGGCGGTGGCGCGAAGTCCCCGTCGCTTCGAAAGCGCCTCCGCAACTGGAATGAAATGCCGGACGAAAAGCGCCCGGTCCCGCTCGCCGTCCAGCGTGAGATCAAGGACCGCTTCCAGGGCGAGGTGGACAAGCTCGGCAAATTGATCGGCCGCGACCTCAGCCACTGGCTCCAGCCGAAAGAGGCTTAGTGCACGCCCAGGATCGTTCTAATCCTTCTCGTCATTCCTGATCCGGATGCCGGCCTCTGCGCCGAGTGCGCTCAATTTTCCTTCGTCGAAATTCTTTCCGAGCGTTTCCAATTCAGCGTCGACTTGCGGTGACTGGAACATCTGCCGGGCAGCCGCTTGACCGAGTTGATTGAAGGTCCCGAACGTCGCACTTGTGCCTTCCGCCTTTAATGAGGCCACTGTCTCCTTGCGGCAGTCCACGAGCAGAAGACGCTGGAATACCCCTGCGGCAGCTTTGCCGATTTGATCTCGCTTCGCGCGGTCCAACGTACTGAACTGTTGGAGCCTTGGATCGGCAGAGATCGCCGAAAACATCCACGCCATGAAGGCATGATGATCGCTGTCGGTCGCCTTTGTTACCAGGCACCTGCTGAGATCGTCCGCGATGACTCCCGCTTGTAACGGCGCCGCGACTCCTGCCGCCGATATCGCCGCAATGATGTGAAAACGCATCTGCTCCCCTTCTTCCCCGAGCAGACCGTTTACAACAGCCAGAACTTACCTCGGCAACAGCAAACTGGAATCGCCGTAGCTATAGAAACGGTAGCCCCGCTCGATCGCGTGTGCGTACGCCGCTTTCATCACCTCGAGGCCCATTAGGGCACTGACCAGCATGAAGAGCGTCGACTTGGGCAGGTGGAAGTTGGTGACCAGCCCGTCGACCGCCTTGAACCGGTAACCAGGCGTGATGAAGATCGCCGTATCGCCCTCGAACGGCTCGATCCTGCCATCCTCGCGAGCCGCGCTTTCCAGCAGGCGCAGGCTCGTGGTGCCGACGGCGATCAGGCGTCCGCCCGCCTTGCGCACGGCGTTCAAGCGCTCAGCCGTCGCCGCGTCGATGCGGCCCCATTCGGCATGCATCTTGTGCTCGGCCACTTGCTCGCTCTTGATCGGCAGGAAGGTGCCGGCGCCGACGTGAAGCGTCAGCGTCTCGCGAGCGATGCCGCGTGCGTCGAGCGCCTCCAAAAGCCTCGGCGTAAAGTGCAGCGCCGCGGTCGGCGCCGCGACTGCGCCCTCCTCGCGGGCGAACATCGTCTGGTAATCGTCGCGATCGGCTTCATCGACGCCGCGCTTGGACGCGATGTAGGGCGGCAGCGGCATTCGTCCGGCTTTCTCAAGCAACAGCTCGAGCGCCTCGCTGCCGTGGAACTGGAGCAGGACCGAGCCGTCGTCCGCCTTCTCGACGGCGGACGCGGCAACGCCTTCGCCGAAGTGGATCGTGTCGCCGGCGCGGACACGCTTGGCATTGCGCAGGAAGGCTCTCCACTCGCGCGGTCCCTCCCGCTTGTGCAGCGTCGCGCCGATGCTCGCCTCTCCGCGGCGCCCCTCGAGCTGCGCCGGGATAACCTTGGTGTCGTTGAAGACCAGCACGTCGCCGGGCTGCAGAAGCTCCGGCAAATCGAGCACAGCCCGGTCCGAAAGCTCGCCCCCGCGGACCAACAACAGTCGCGCACTGTCGCGCGGCCGCGCCGGGCGCAGGGCGATCCGCTCGGGCGGAAGCTCGAAATCGAAGTCGGCGACACGCATCAGCGGCCGCTTAGCCGCCGAGGCGCGCCCTCACAATTTTGGTCGGCTCGGCGGGCGGTTCGCCGGGCGCGATCGCGTCCACGGCGTCCATGCCTTTCACCACACGGCCGATCGCCGTGTACCGTTTGTCCAGGCTGGCCGTCCAATCGTACATGATGAAAAACTGGCTGTTGGCGCTGTTCAGGTTGTTCGCCCGGGCAGCGCCTACGACGCCCCGCAGGAAGGGCACGGACGTGAATTCGGCAGTGAGGTTCGGCAGATCGGACCCGCCCTCGCCGGTCCCTTGCGGGTCGCCGCCCTGCGCCATGAATCCAGGGATCACGCGGTGGAACTTCAGCCCGTCGTAGAAGCCGCGACGGACCAGTGTTTGGATCCGCTCGACATGGCTAGGCGCGAGATCTGGGCGCAGGACGATCTCGACCGTGCCGCCGTTCGAAAGCTCAAGGAACAAATGGTTCGCCGGGTTCGCGGCGATCTCCGCCGGCGCAACCAGGCTCGGCTTCGCGACCGGCGCCGGCGCCGGTGCAGCGGCCATCAACAGAGCGGCAAAAGGCAACGCCGCCAAAGCTTTGATCAACATGTTCCTCCCCGCAAAATCACTCCGCCCGTGCCGTACGACGGCTGAGCGGCTCATGAACCCCGTTCCAGATGGCGCCGCACGTCCTCGGCCACGGCCGGCGTCACGAAGCGGTCGATGCAACCGCCGTAGCGCGCGATCTCCTTGACCAGCTTCGACGCGATCGGCTGCAGCGACACGTCTGCCATCAGGAAGACGGTCTCAATGTCGTCATTCAGCTGCTGGTTCATCCCGGCCATCTGGAACTCATATTCGAAATCGGCGACCGCGCGCAGTCCGCGCAGGATCATCGACGCACCCTGCGCTTCGGCGAAGTTCATCAGCAGAGAATCGAATTCGACGACCTCGATATTGCCGCTCAGGCCGGCAACTTCGCGCCGCACCATCTCCATCCGCTCGGCGACCGAGAACATCGGCTCCTTGGACGGATTGGTGGTGACGCCCACGACCAGCCGGTCGACCAGGTGCGCGCCGCGCCGAACGATATCGAGGTGCCCCAGCGTCATCGGGTCGAAGGTCCCGGGATAGACGGCGATTCTCTTCATCAATGGTTTCTCTCGATCGCGAAGCGGGCGATGGCGCGCAGCAGGTCGGCTTCGCGGCCATGGTCCGACAGATGCTCGACCGCCTGCTCGACCAGGAACCGCGCCTGCTGCCGCGCCCGTTCCTCGCCGAGCAGCGACACGAAGGTCGCCTTGCCGGCATCCGCATCGCGCCCAGTCGGCTTGCCCGCGGCACCCGCGTCGCCGCTATGGTCGATCAAATCGTCGGCAATCTGGAACGCCAAGCCGATGTTGCGCGCATATCCGCGATAGGGCGTGCGCGCCTCGACCGGCTTTTTGGCCATGATGCAGGCCGCCTCAACCGCATATTCAATCAACGCGCCGGTCTTCAGCTGTTGCAACCTGGTAATCGCGGGCAGGTCGAGTTGCTCGTTCTCGGCCGCAAGGTCCATCATCTGCCCGCCCGCCATGCCGTTCGGCCCGGCGGCGCGCGCCAGCTGAAGCACCAGGTCGGACCGAACCCAGGGATCCTCATGAGTTGAAGGGTGGGCGAGGATGTCGAACGCCATCGCGTGAAGGCTGTCGCCGGCGAGCACCGCGGTGGCCTCGTCAAAGGCCTTGTGAACGCTCGGCTTGCCGCGGCGAAGCTCGGCATCATCCATGCACGGCAGGTCGTCGTGGATCAGCGAGTAGACGTGGATCGCCTCGATCGCGCAGCCGACCCGCACCGCGCGCTCCGGATCGATCGCGAACAGGCGCGCCGCGGCCACGGTCAGCAGCGGCCGGAGCCGCTTGCCGCCGCCGATCGCGGCATGGCGCATCGCTTGGTAATAAGGGTCGCGGCTATCGCCGGGCAGCGTCAGCAGCGCGTCAAAGAAATCGTCGACCTCGGCGGCGACGGCTTTCGCCGCCACCTCCAGCTCCTCGCTCAGGCGATCAAGCGTCTCAACCGGCATCGAATGGCTTAAGGCCTGCGGGCTTGCCGTTGCTGCCGAAGGCGATCTGGTCGATGCGCGCCTGCGCGTCCCTCAGCCGCCCTTCACAGTGGCGGCGCAGCCGGTCACCCTCCTGGTAAAGCTCGATCGACCTATCGAGCGGCGCTTCGCCCTTCTCGAGCGTGCGCACGATCTCCTCGAGCCGCCGCAGCGCGTCCTCGAAGCTCAGCTGCTCGACGGCACTCGTGTCCCCATCTGCCATGGCGCGATTGTGACCCTCGACCGGGTTCAACGCAAGCGAGCGGCTATTCGATCGGGCGGTTGGTGAACGGGTCGCGGATGCCCGGCACGACCTCATCGCGCAGCGCCTCGTCGCCCGCTTGGGCAAGCGCCGCCTCGGCGTCGCGCACATGCTGCTCGCGCTCGCGGCGCAGCTCTTCGATCAACGCCTCGCGGTCGCCTTCGAAGCGCGTGTCGGTCGGCGCCTGAATGCCCGCGGCCTTCGCGGCCTTGGCGACCGCCGCGTCGAGCTCGCGCTGCGTCGTCAGGCCCAGCGTCACCGGATCCTTCGGCGTAATGTTCGCCATGTTCCAGTGCGACCGGTCGCGGATCGCCGCGATGGTCGTCCGGGTCGTGCCGATCAGCTTGCTGATCTGGCCGTCGCTGACTTCCGGATGGTTCTTGATGATCCAGGCGATGCCGTCCGGCTTGTCCTGTCGCTTGCTGACCGGCGTGTAGCGCGGGCCCTTGGTGCGGCGCACAGCTTCGGGCGCCTTATGCATCTGCAGCACATAATCAGGGTCGTTCTGGCCCTTCTCGATTTCCTCGTGCGTCAGCTCGCCGGCGCGGATCGGGTCGCGGCCCGTCAGCTTCGTCGCTGCCGTATCGTCGGCGATCGCCTGGACTTCGAGGATGTGAAGGCCGCAGAATTCGGCGATCTGGTCGAAGCTGAGCGACGTATTGTCGACCAGCCAGGCGGCGGTCGCATGGGGCATCAGGGGCTGGGCGGCAGCGGCCACGGGCACTTCTCCGAACTTACAAATGAATAGGGCCGCCCCTCACGGAGCGGCCGGTCTGCCGGGCGATGTAAACCCGCGGCCCCCGCGGGGCAAGCCGGTTAGGAACCGGCCTCCAGAACGATCTTGCCGACATGCTCGCCGCCTTCCATCCGCTCGTGCGCGGCCGCGGCCTCGGCAAGCGGGAAGATGCTGTCGATCACCGGTTTCAGCCGCCCGCCCTGCACATAGGGCCAGACCGTCCTCGCGATCTCGTCGGCGACCATCGTCTTGAACTGCACCGAACGCGGCCGGAGAGTCGACCCGGTCAGCGTCAGCCGCCGCCGCATGATGTCGAAGATCTGCACTTCGGCGCTGGCGCCCCGCTGCACCG
Source organism: Sphingomicrobium sp. (assembly GCA_036563485.1). Classification (NCBI taxonomy): domain Bacteria; kingdom Pseudomonadati; phylum Pseudomonadota; class Alphaproteobacteria; order Sphingomonadales; family Sphingomicrobiaceae; genus Sphingomicrobium; species Sphingomicrobium sp. The sequence goes on from DATCMI010000001.1 coordinate 278,056, forward strand.
CGATCGATACGTGGCGCCCTTCCTCGGCGAGGCAGGCGAGGTTACGCGGCACATAGTCGCCGCCGACCATGTCGACGACGACGTCTACCCCCCGGCGTCCGGTCACCCGGTGCACTTCGCCGACGAAATCCTGCTCGCGATAGTTGATCGCCGCCTCGGCGCCGAGCTCCAGCGCCCGCGCGCACTTCTCGTCGCTTCCGCAAGTGACAATCGTCTTGAGCCCGAACAGCTTGCCCAGCGCGATCGACATGGTGCCGATGCCGCTGGTGCCGCCATGGACCAGCGCCCAGTCGCCGTCCGCCGCGAAGCCGCGCTCGAACAAATTCACCCAGACCGTGAACAAAGTCTCCGGCATCGCCGCCGCGTCCGTCATCGGCAGGATCTCGGGCACGATCAGGCACGTGCCGGCCGGCGCGACGCAATATTCGGCATAGCCGCCGCCTGCAACCAGAGCGCAGACTTTCTGCCCCACCAGCTCGCCGTCGCCGCCCACAACCTGGCCCGCGACTTCGAGGCCGAGGATGTCCGGCGCACCGGGCGGCGGCGGGTACATGCCTTTGCGCTGAAGGATGTCGGGCCGGTTCACGCCCGCGGCGGCGACCTTGATCAGCACCTCGCCGGGGCCCGGCCGCGGCACCGGCCGCTCGACCACCGCCAGCTCGCCGTCGCCGTCCGGATGCGACGCGATCACGGCCATCATTGACGAAGGAATGGAGCTGCTCACCTGCCCGAGCTTATTGACTTGGCCCCGCCCACGGTCAACGAATTCGTCCATGGACATCGACGACCTGTTCCCCAGCAAGCCCGACGATCCGCTGACCGCGCTCGGCAAGCAGGACCTCGACCCCTTCTCGATCGACGAACTTCACGCCCGCGTCGAGGCGCTAAAGGCGGAAATCGCCCGTACCGAAGCCCACATGGACCGCGCCACCAAGCACCGTTCGGCGGCCGAAGAGCTGTTCAAGAAGTCGTAAGCGTCACTGCGAGCGCAGCGAAGCAATCCAGCCGGCACCTGGATTTGCCGCGGCCGCACCGCGGCCTCGCAATGACGGTGGGCGACCGCCTCATTCAGCCCCCGCACAGCCGCGATCCGATATTTGGGGATAAGCGCGGCACCCGCCCTTGATTGCGGCGTTCCGGCATATGACATTGATTTGAAAGCCCGTGGGGCTCCCTTCCCTCGGGCATGGAGTACCAGCCTACATGCCTAGTTTCGCTCGCGAACTCGAACAGACCCTCCACAATGCTTTGGGGGAGGCCAGCAAGCGCCGTCACGAGTATGCGACTCTCGAACATCTGCTCATTGCGCTCATCGACGACGACCATGCGTCGAAGGTGATGACCGCCTGCGGCGTCAACCGCGACGAGCTTCGTGCGTCGGTGAAGCAATATCTCGACAACGAACTCGGCGCCCTAGTCGCCGACAGCGCCACCGATCCGACGCCGACAAGCGGCTTCCAGCGCGTCGTCCAGCGCGCGATCCTGCACGTCCAGTCGTCAGGCCGCGACGACGTCACCGGCGCCAACGTCCTCGTCGCGCTCTTCTCGGAGCGGGAGAGCTACGCCGTCTACTTCCTGCAGCAGCAGGACATGAGCCGGCTCGATGCCGTCACCTACATCAGCCACGGCGTCGGCAAGGGCGAAACGCCGGCCGAGGGCGCCCGCCCAGCCGAGCCCGGCGAAGAGAAGACGGACAAGGAAGGCGCGAAGAAGGAAAGCGCGCTCAAGCAGTTCACGGTCGACCTCAATGAAAAGGCCCGCACCGGCAAGGTCGATCCGCTGATCGGCCGCATGCCGGAGGTCGAGCGCACCGTGCAGATCCTCTGCCGCCGCTCGAAGAACAACCCGCTCTACGTCGGTGAGCCGGGCGTCGGCAAAACCGCTATTGCCGAAGGCCTCGCGCGCAAGATCATCGAGGGCGACGTTCCCGACGTCCTCAAGCCCGCGACCATCTACTCGCTCGACATGGGCGCGCTACTCGCCGGCACCCGCTATCGCGGCGATTTCGAGGAGCGGCTGAAGTCCGTCGTCTCGGAGCTCGAGAAGCTTCCGAACGCGATCCTCTTCATCGACGAAATCCACACGGTGATCGGCGCCGGCGCCACGTCGGGCGGCGCGATGGACGCGTCGAACCTCTTGAAGCCGGCCCTGTCGAGCGGCGCGATCCGCTGCATCGGCTCGACGACCTACAAGGAGTTCCGCAACCACTTCGAAAAGGACCGCGCACTTCTGCGCCGGTTCCAGAAGATCGACGTCAACGAGCCGACCATCGAGGACACGATCAAGATCATCGCCGGCCTTCGCTCGTCGTTCGAAGGCCACCACAACGTCCGCTACACGCCGGACGCGATCAAGTCGGCGGTCGAGCTGTCGGCGCGCTACATCCATGATCGCAAGCTGCCGGACAAGGCGATCGACGTGATCGACGAAGTCGGCGCGATGCAGATGCTGGTGCCGCCGAGCCGCCGCAAGAAGGTGATCACGCCCAAGGAGATCGAGGCGGTGGTTGCGACCATGGCGCGCATCCCGCCGAAGTCGGTTTCGGCCGACGACAAGCACGTCCTCGAGCATCTCGAGGCCGACCTCAAGCGCGTCGTCTTCGGCCAGGACATGGCGATCGAAAAGCTCGCCTCGGCGATCAAGCTCAGCCGCGCCGGCCTTCGCGATCCCGACAAGCCGATCGGCAACTATCTGTTCTCGGGTCCCACCGGCGTCGGCAAGACCGAGGTCGCGCGCCAGCTGGCGTCCGTCCTCGGTATTCCGCTGCAGCGGTTCGACATGTCCGAATATATGGAACGCCACTCGGTCAGCCGGCTGATCGGCGCGCCTCCGGGCTATGTCGGCTACGACCAGGGCGGGCTTCTGACCGACGCGGTCGACCAGCATCCGCACAGCGTGCTCCTGCTCGACGAGATCGAAAAGGCGCACCCGGACCTGTTCAACATCCTCCTGCAGGTGATGGACAACGGCAAGCTGACCGACCACCACGGCAAGACCGTCGACTTCCGCAACACCATCCTCATCATGACGACCAATGCCGGCGCCGCCGACATGGCGCGTGAAAGCATCGGATTCGGCGCGGCGACGCGCGAGGACGCGCAGGAGGATGCGGTCAAGAAGATGTTCACGCCGGAATTTCGCAACCGCCTCGATGCGATCGTCCCGTTTGCCTACCTGCCGCCGGCAGTGGTCGCGCGGGTCGTCGACAAGTTCATCCTCCAGCTGGAGCTTCAGCTTGCCGACCGCGGCGTCCACATCGAGCTCGACGACGAAGCCCGTCAGTGGCTCACCGACCGCGGCTACGACAAACTCTACGGCGCGCGTCCGATGGGCCGCCTCGTCCAGGAGAAGATCAAGCAGCCGCTCGCCGAGGAGCTGTTGTTCGGCAAGCTGGTCAACGGCGGCGAGGTGAAGGTCCGGATCAAGGACAATGCGCCCTGCTTCGAGATCGTCCCGGCACCGCCGAAGGCAAGCAAGCCGAAGGCGCCCAAGAAGCCCTCGGCAAAGAAGAAAGCCGACGGCGAGGAAGCTCCGGCTGCCGAATAGGGCGCCGATTACCTAACGAAGGGCGGGAGGCGACTCCCGCCCTTTTCCTTTGCGCCGGCAGCTTGCGCCTTGGCCTTTCCCGAGGCACGTGGCCCGATAATCCGAACCGCACTCCCGAAGCCATGGAGACGATGTGACTCTCGACGAGCTGGGCCAGAAGCATGGCACCGACAAAGCCTCTCACGCCCACAATCACCTTGAGGCCTATGACGCGCTGCTCACGCCGTACCGCGACAGGTCACCGCTGACGCTGATCGAGATCGGCGTGCGCGACGGCGCGTCGGTGCGCATGTAGCAGGACTATTTCCCCTCCGCCCAGATCGTCGGCGTCGACATCGTCGAAAGCTGCCGCGATCATGCGGACCCGCGCATCACCATCGAGATCGGCGACGGATCGGATGCCGGCTTCCTTGACGACCTTGCGTCCACATATCCGCCAGACATCGTCTTCGACGACGGCTCCCACCTCTGGAGCGACCAGATCGACACCTTCCGCCGCTTGTTCCCGCGCATCAGTGCAGGCGGGCTGTTCGTTTGCGAGGACCTCCACACGTCGCGGTCAAAATGGGTGGCGAAATACGGCCGCGCCTACACCGACGCCGCCGCTGGCTACTTCGGCCGCCTTGCCGCGGAAGTTGCGGCCGAGGGCCATGTCTACGGCACCATGTTCGACCAGGAAGTGAAGGACATCCAGCGCGACATCGAATGGGTCCGCTTCGGCCGCGGGTTCGTCGCCATCAAGAAGAAGTAATCGCAGCCGATCCGCGCGCGGGGACCTTCTTAGTCGTCGGCCCCGTCGAGCCGGATCGTCCCCTTCGCGCCGCCGCCCTCGCCTGGCCCGACCTTGATAGTGAACTTGTCGCCGTCCTTGGACGTGCCCGTGATCGTGTCGCCGGTGACTGCCGCCTCGACCTTCCTCTCCCGGAACTCGTCCGCGAAATAAGCGCGCACCTTTTCCGGCGCGTTCGGGTCCTTGAACCCGATGTTCACTATCGACCGGCCGCCCGTCGCCTCGACATGGAAGCTGTTGACCGATGCGCTCGGGGGCATCTTCACCCCGTCGATATCGATGTCGCTGCTGCTCAACGCGCCTTCCGGCAGCTTCACCTGCCCCTTTGCGACCGGCAGGTCGAAGGACACATTGCCTTCCGCATCGCCGCTGATCGTGACATTGTCGTCGCCCTTGGCCCCATCGTGCTTCGCCTGGACGTTGCAGCCCGCGAGCAGCAGCGGGAAGAGGATGAGTGCCGATCGATTCACATGAGCCTCCTGTGTGTTGCAAAAACAATACAGCACAGATGCAGGCCGTCAACGTCCCCGCCGCACGCGCGTCTTCTCGCCAGGCTGCTTGCCTGCTAGTTCGTGGGTAGAGCTCAATCGGGGGAGTGAGCATGGCCACCATCGCAGTTCCCGTCACCGGCCCGCTCGTCGAACCGCAAGCCGGCGGCGGCCTGACCCGGGCCGGCCAGGCGCGCATCGACACGATCGACATGCTGCGGGGCCTGGTGATCGCCATCATGGTTCTCGACCATGTCCGCGACTTCTTCCACGCCAGCGTCAACAGCTTCGACCCAACAGATGCGGCGCGCAGCTGGCCCCTGCTCTACCTGACGCGCTGGATCACCCATCTGTGCGCGCCGACCTTCGTGCTTCTGTCCGGCGTGTCCATTTACCTGCAAAAGGCCAACGGCAAGACAGGCGCCGACCTCAGCCGCTTCCTCGTTTCCCGCGGCCTTTGGCTGGTGTTGCTGGAATGCACGATCATCATGTTCGCCTGGAACTTCGGGAAGCCCTTCTGGCTGCTTCAGGTGATCTGGGCGATCGGCTGGGGGATGGTCGGCATGGCTGTGCTTGCCCATCTTCCACACCGCGCCGTCCTCGCAATCGGCGTCGCCATCATCGCCTTGTCGCCCTTCGTCTTGCCGCCGTTCGCGCCGGCCGCGAGCGCTTCCGAGATCCTCCGCCAGCTGCTGTTCGGCACTGCTCCAGTCGCGGGCGCGCCAATCTTCATCGCTTATGCGATCGTCCCCTGGTTTGGCGTCATGGCGATCGGCTTCGGCCTTGGACCTTTGTTCGCGGCCCCGCGGCAACGCCAGTTGCGCACACTGCTTCCGCTGGCGCTCGGCTTGATCGCGCTGTTCGCATTGCTTCGCGGGCTCAACGGCTACGGCAATCCGGTGCCGTGGCGCGCGTTCGGCGATCCGGTGCGCACGGCGATGAGCTTTTTCGACGTGTTCAAATATCCGCCGAGCCCCGACTTCGTCGCCATCACCATCGGTTTTTCGCTGCTGCTGTTCCTGGCCATCGCCCACCTGCGCGGTGCCCCTGCCCGCGTTCTCGGCGACTTCGGTCGAACGCCGCTCTTCACCTACATCGCCCACCTCTACATCGCCCGCATCCTGATGCTGGCGGCGGCAATCGCAATCGGCCGGCCGGAGGCCGCGCTCAACCTCTTCACCCAGGTGTTCGGCGGCAATGCCCCGCAGGACTGGGGCTGGTCGCTAGGCGTGGTCTATGGCGTCTGGGCACTGGTCATCGCCATTCTCATCCCGCTCTCCCGCTGGTTCGCCCAGCTGAAGCGCAGGCGGCGCGATTGGTGGATGTCCTACCTCTGACCTAGACCGGCCCCGCGAAACTTTTTGCCGCCTCGGCGCGTCTCGCGCATGTGGGTGCGTATCGTTTCGGGGAGACTATCGATCGTGAAGACTAGCCGCTGGCTCATTGCGGGCGCGTTCGCCCTCACCACCGTTCCTGCCGCCGCCCAGACCTTCAGCCCGGCCCGGCTCTCGCAACATGTGAAGACGCTTGGCTCCGACGCGTTCGAAGGCCGTGCGCCCAACACGCGCGCCGAAACCAAGACCGTCGACTATATCGTGCGCAACTTCCGCGCCGCTGGCCTGCAGCCCGGCGGAGACCTAGAGAACGGCAAGCGCAGCTGGACCCAGAAAGTGCCGCTGCTGCAATCGCAATGGACTGCAACGCCGCAGCTTTCGATGAACGTCGCCGGCCAGCCGCTCGCCCTCACCCAAGGCGAGGAGATGGTCGTCCGCTCGCCGATGAACGGCACCAAAGCGATCGACCTCGCCAATGCGCCGCTCGTCTTCGCCGGCTATGGCGTCAAGGCGCAGGAGCGCGGCTGGGACGACTTCAAGGGCCAGGACCTCAAGGGCAAGATCCTCGTCGTCCTCGTCAACGATCCCGACTTCGAAGGCGGCGAAGGCGACTTCGGCGGCAAGGCCATGACCTATTACGGCCGCTGGACCTACAAATATGAGGAAGGCGCGCGCCAGGGCGCCGCCGGCGTGCTTGTCATCCACGAAACCGAGCCCGCCTCCTACGGCTGGAACACGGTCAAGAATTCCAACACCAACACCATGTTCGACATCGTCCGCGACAATCCGGCGGCCGATCATCCGCTGGTCGAAGGATGGATCCAGCGCGACATCGCCCACCGGCTGTTCGCCGCTTCGGGCCTCAACTTCGACGCGATGAAGGCGGCGGCGCGGCGCAAGGACTTCCGCCCGGTGCCGCTCAAGGCCGCGCTCAACGTCCGCGGCAATGCGTCGGCCGAAGTCATCACCTCGCACAATGTCGTCGGGCTTCTGCCTGGCAAGAAATATCCCGACGAGACGATCATCTATTCGGGCCACTGGGACCATCTCGGCATCGGCAAGCCGGATGCGAACGGCGACGCCATCTATAATGGCGCACTCGATAATTCGACCGGCATCGCCCACCTGATCGAGCAGGCTCGCGCCTTCGCGCGCGCGCCGCGTCCCGACCGCTCGATCGTCTTCCTCGCCGTCACCGCGGAGGAGAAGGGCCTGCTCGGCACCAAATATTATGCCAGCAACCCGCTCTATCCGCTCGGCAAGACCGTCGCCGTGCTCAACACCGACTCCATGGGCGTGTTCGGCCCGGCGCGCGACTTCAGCATCTCCGGCACCGCGCGCCTCGGCCTGCTCGACGTGCTGGTCGAAGAGGGCAAGCGTCTCGGCAAAACCTTCACGCCCGACGCCCACCCCGAAACCGGCGGCTTCTACCGCTCCGACCATTTCGCCATGGCGCAGGCCGGCGTTCCCGCCGTCTCCTACGAATCCGGCTCCGACCTTGTGAACGGCGGCAGGGCTCGCAGCGAGCAGATCGGCCGCGACTATGTCGAGAAGCGCTACCACCAGCCCGACGACGAATGGGAGCCGAGCTGGGACTTCCGCGGCATCGCCGCCGATGCGCTGCTGCTGCACCGGGTCGGCATGCGGCTCGCCAATTCGCGCGAATGGCCGAACTGGTCCGAGGACAGCGAATTCCGCGCCACCCGCGACGCCACTGCCGCCGAGCGCAGCGGCGACGCGCCGCCCGCCCCTGCGCCGCAAAAGGGCGAACGCGGTTGAGCGAAACGCTCCAGCCGGCGCTCCCCGACGCGCTGGACGAGCAAGCCGAGCGGCTGATGCGCCGCGTCTGCGAAAGGGAGCTGAAGGTCGCCACCGCTGAAAGCTGCACGGGCGGGATGCTCGCCGCGCTACTGACGGACATCGAAGGCGCAGGGCACGGCTTCGACCGCGGCTTCGTCACCTATGAAAAGGAGGCGAAGACCAACCTCCTGGGCATCTCTCCCGCACTCGTCGAGCAAAACGACGCGGTTTCCGAAGCTGTCGCCAGGGCCATGGCCGAAGGGGCGCTGTCGCGCTCCCAAGCCGACCTCGCCTTCGGCGTCACCGGCTTTGCGGGCCCCGCCGGCGAAGGCAGCGAGGAAGGCCTCGTCCACATGGCGCTCGCCCGCCGCAACGGCGCCACCATGCACCGCGTCGGCCACTTCGGCGCGATCGGCCGTGGCCCGGTGCGGGTGAAAAGCCTCGAGGTCATGCTCGACATGCTTGAGAAGGCGCTCGAGGAAGAGTAGTTCCCCCTTTGTTCCAGCGGAGTCGCAACGGAGGGAGAGCGCCATGTCCGACCTGATTTTCTACACCAACCCGCAGTCGCGCGGTCAGACTATCCGCTGGATGCTCGAGGAGGTCGGCGCCCCCTACGAGACGCGGATCCTGGATTACGGCACGACCATGAAAAGCGACGAATATCTGGCGATCAACCCGATGGGGAAGGTTCCGGCCATCGTCCACAACGGCAAGGTGGTCACCGAGGTCGCGGCGATCTGCTGCTACCTCGCAGACGCCTTTCCGGAAGCAAACCTCGCACCACCGGCGACACAACGTGCGGATTATTACCGCTGGATCTTCTTCTGCTCTGGCCCGGTCGAGGCAGCCTTCACCAACAAGGCGCAGGGCTGGGACGCACCCGACCGCCAGGCGATGCTCGGCTACGGCAATTACGATCTAACCATGGCCACGCTGGAGAAGGCGATCGGCGGGAAGCCGTACATCGCCGCCGACCATTTCACCGCCGCCGATCTGTTCGTCGGGGCGATGATCAACTTCATGCTGACCTTCAAGCTGCTCGAGCCGAAACCGGTATTCAGCGACTATGCGCAGCGGATGACCGAGCGCGACGCCTACCGCCGCGCGCAGCAGATCGACGCCGACCTCATCAAGGCCGCAAGTCAGTAACACGCCTCCATGTGGCGCTGCTCGCAAACTCTTCCCGCTTGTGATTGGCGGGCAAGGGTTCCACACACCGCCGATGGACGCCGTCACTCCTGCGCACCTTCGCACGACCGCCTTCCTCGACGGCGGCGGTGAACTCGGGCGGCTGATTGCCGAATTCGATTGGGCCGGCACCTCGGCGGGCCCGATCGAAAGCTGGTCGCAGGTAATGAAGACCACCGTCGGGCTCGTGCTGCGGTCGCCGGTTCCGATCGTCACTCTGTGGGGCGCAACGGGAGTGATGATCTACAATGACGGCTATGCGGCCTTCGCCGGCCGCCGTCATCCGCAGATCCTCGGCATGGATGTCCTCGAGGCATGGCCGGAAGCCGCCGACTGGAACCGCCGGATCATGGACGACGTGTTCCACGGCGGTGGGACGATTTCGGTCCAGGACATGGTCCTCGAACTGGATCGCCGCGGCACAGCGGAGCCCGCTTGGCTCAACCTCGACTATTCACCTGTTCTCGATGAGCAAGGCGCGCCTTGCGCGGTGATTGCGATCGTCGTCGAGACGACCGCCAAGGTCCGCGCCGAGCGACAGCTGAGCGGCGAGCGGGCGCGTCTGGAACGCATGTTCCACCAGGCGCCCGGCTTCATGGCGCTGCTGGAAGGGCCTGAGCATCGGTTCACGATGGCGAACGAGGCCTATTCAGCGCTCGTCGGAGGGCGCGAGGTGCTCGGGAAGACGGTGGTGGAAGCCTTGCCCGAGGTTGCCGAGCAGGGTTTCGTTGCGCTTCTTGGCGAAGTCTATCGTTCGCGCCAGCCCTATATCGGCAGAGCAACGCCGGTCGTGCTCAACCGGGTCGACGGTGCAGCGAGCGAGGAGCGCTTCGTCGACTTCGTCTACCAGCCGCTTCTCGACGACCAGGGCGAACTGACCGGCATCTTCGTCCAGGGGCACGACGTGACCGAGCAGCAGCAGGCGGTTCGCGCACTCCAGGAGACCGAGGAACGCTTCCGCCTGGTCGCGGAGCGCGCGCCGGTCATGCTCTGGATGGGCGACCAGGACGGCAAGTGCCTCTACCTCAACAAGGCCCAGCGCGACTTCTGGGGCCTGACCGAAGCGGACATTGCCGGTTTCCAATGGGGCAGCAGCCTGCACCCCGACGACCAGCAAAAGCTTTACGCTCCGTTCGCCGAGGGCATGGCGAACCACACCCCGTTCACGGTCGAAGCCCGGTACAAGCGCGCGGACGGCCTCTATCGGCGGATGCACACCCACGCCGAGCCGCGCTTCGATGGCGACGGGCAATTCCTCGGCATGATCGGCGTCAACACCGACATAACCGACGTTCGCGAAGCCGAAGAGCGCTATCGCCGCTTGTTCGAGCAGGCGAGCGACTTGATCCTCACCGCCGACCTCCAGCAACGGATCACCGACTGCAACCCGGCCGCCGCAGCAGCGGTCGGTCTTGCTCGCGAGCAGGCGATCGGCCGCAACATTGCGGAGTTCATCAGCGAGGAAGATTACGGCCGCACGACGGAGATGCTCCGCAACAAGCTCGAAGGCGGGGGCACGACGCAATATGACGTGCGCGTGCGCAGCAGCACCGGCGAATGGCTGTTCTGGGAGATCAATTCCGGCCTGACGTTTGACGACGGCGGCAGTCCGGTCGGCCTTCATGTCGTCGCCCGCGATGTTACCGAGCGCAAGCGTTTCGAGAGGCACCAGCAGCTCCTCGTCGGCGAGCTCAACCACCGCGTGAAGAACACGCTCGCGATCGTCCAGAGCCTCACGCACCAGAGCTTTCATTCCGACGTGCCCGCGGACGAGGCGATCCGCCGCTTCGAAGGCCGCCTCCAGGCACTTGCCGCCGCCCACAACCTGCTGACGCACCGCAATTGGGATTCGGCGTTGATGACCGATGTCGTGTCGGCGGCCATGGCGCCTTTCTGCAGCAACGAGCGCTGCGCCATCTCCGGTCCGCCGCTGTTCATTCCGCCCCAGACGGCGGTCAACCTTGCGCTCGCTCTGCACGAGCTGGCGACGAACGCCGCCAAATATGGCTCGCTTTCTAACCGCGACGGCAGGATCGACGTGCATTGGACGACCGAAAGCGGCCGGCTTCACCTCACCTGGCGGGAAAGCGGCGGCCCCGAAGTGACGCCGCCGGACCGGCGCGGCTTCGGTTCACGCATGATCGAGCGCACCCTCGCCTCGGAATTCGGCGGCACGGTCGAGCTCCGTTTCGAGCCCTCGGGCGTCACCTGCCAGGTCAGCGCTCCACTGCCTCAGCCGCTCGCCTGACGCTCGCGAGGCCTCACTGGCCCTGGCCAAGCGAAGATCCGGTCTCTCCATTGAAGTGGGGTTGATCGAATCGGCCAACCTCAACGCTCCCGCGACCCGCCTGCGCGACTATCTCATCCACGCCACGAGCTCGAGCGCGGCGTCGCCGCCTGACGCAAAAGAAAAGGGCCGGAGTTTCCCCCGGCCCTTCCCGTCTGTTGAATGCTGCTTCGCTTAGCGCCGATCGCCCATGAAGCTGAGCAGGAACTGGAACATGTTGATGAAGTCCAGGTACAGGGTCAGCGCGCCCATGATGACGGTCTTGCCCATCATCTCGGTGCCCTGGACGTAGAAATACATGCTCTTGATCCGCTGCGTGTCGTAGGCGGTCAGGCCGGCGAACAGCAGGACGCCGATCGCGCTGATTGCCAGCGCCATCGCGCTCGACTGCAGGAACAGGTTGATGAGCATTGCGACCAGAAGCCCGACGACGCCCATGATCAGGAACGTGCCGAAGCCGCTGAGGTCCTTCTTGGTCGTGTAGCCGTAGAGGCTGAGCCCCATGAACGCGGCCGCGACGGCGAAGAAGGTCTGCGCGATCGACGTGCCGGTGAAGACCAGGAAGATGGTCGACATCGACAGGCCCATCAGGCCCGCGAACGCCCAGAACAGAAGCTGCAGCGTCGACGTCTTCATGCGCTGCATGCCGAAGCTCATCGCGAACACGATCGCGAGCGGCGACAGCATGACGATCCAGCCGAGGCCGCTCATTCCGCCATTGGGCGAACGCAGCACATCGCCGGCATAAGGCGCGAACAGAAGGGCGATGATGCCCGTCAGCAGCACGCCCGACGCCATATAGTTGTAAACCGAAAGCATGTACGACCGCAGGCCCGCATCGCGGGCAGCGCGCGGAACGCCGACCGTGGCGGCGGCGGGGTTCATCCCTGTCGTCGTCGTACGCGGGTCTTGCCAATTGGCCATTCTATCTCCTTTGCGCGGGGCAATTGGCCCTGTCGCTAGCTGCGAATATCGTGGATGCTCTATGGGGATTCAAGCAAAACCGGACATCAAACATCCCTGAAACGCCCAAAAGCCGAGGTGCAGCAGCAGACACTTTGCTGCGGATCTTTGTGACTGCTGCTCACAAGGTTCTGCAGCTGAGTTGGTACGTGCGCCGCCCCCGCACGTACGGCGCTCATGCCTTGGCCCTGACTCCTCAGCGCAAGATCGTTCTCGTGAAGCTTCGTTATGCGCATGGCTGGCGCGTCCCCGGCGGCGGCCGCTCGCCCGACGAAGATCCCGTAGCCGCGGCACTTCGCGAACTGCGCGAGGAAATCGGCATGATGTCGCACGGCCGCGTGCGTGTCGTCGGCGAGGAGGACGACAGCATCGACTATAAGCGCGACCGCTCGACGCTGCTGATCGTCGAGGACGTCCGCTACCGTCCGCGCAGATGGTCCCTCGAAGTCGAGCGCGTAGGCGAATTCGACCTTGCCGACCTCCCCGAAGACACGCACCACACCACCCGTCGCTGGGTCGCGCAGTTAGCGCCGGGAAGCTAGCCGATGCACCGCCTGTTCGTCGCCATCCGCCCGCCGGAGCCAATCCGCGATCTGCTGATCGACGCGATGGACGACGGCGCCGATTTCCGCTGGCAGGACGAGGAGCAGCTGCACCTTACCCTGCGCTTCGTCGGCGAGGTCGAGCGCCCCGTTGCCGAGGATCTCGCCCACGCATTGTCGCGCATCAGCGCCGACGCGTTCGAGTTGCGCATCGCCGCCGCCGGCCGCTTCGAACAGCGCAGCTCCGGCGCGCTTTGGGCAGGTGTCGAACCGAAGCCGCCCGTGGCCGCGCTCGCCGCCAAGGTCGAGCGAGTCTGCCAGTCCGTCGGCCTCGAGCCCGAGCGCCGCGCCTTCCACCCCCACATCACGCTTGCGCGCTGGAAGGGCCGCCGCACTCGCGAAGTCGCCGACTTCCTCGACCGCAACCGCGGCCTTTCATCGGACCCGTTTACCGTCGATTCCTTCGCTTTGTTCGAAAGCCGCCTGTCCCGCCACGGCGCCCAATATCAAACCGTCGAGACCTACCCGCTCGGCTGATCCAACTCGCGTCGTGCCCGTAACAATTGCAACAAATTTCCCGCGTGCCCGGCGAACGATTGCGATGCGCCGCCTCCAAATGCCCCGCCATCAAATCACATCAAATCAACCGGGGACAAGACAATGCACGCACAACAAATCGACACCGGCGCCCTCCGCCGCGTCGCCACCATCATGCTCTCGCTGTCATGCGCAAGCGTGATGCTCGCCGCCGCGGTGCCGGTCTTCGCCGCCGAGCAGCCGCAGCGCATTGAAGCCGTCGCGCCGCACTCGCCGGTCGGCGTCGTCATCGAGGCCCAGACGCTGCCGGCGCGGCAGGCGCCCGCGACTCCGGTTGCTGCCGAGCCCGAGCCCGACGACGAGCTGCGCGCGAAAGAACTGAAGCCCGGCACCTTCGTCTGGGCCGAAGAGCAGGCAAGCGGCGACGCGGCCCTCCACGTCTCGATCTCCGAGCAGCGCGCCTACCTGTATCGCGGCGGCAAGCTTGCGGCGGTGACCACGGTCTCGACCGGCCGTAATGGCCATGCGACGCCGACCGGCACCTTCCGCATTACGGAGAAGCGCGCCGTCCATTTCTCGAACAAGTATGACAATGCGCCGATGCCGTTCATGCAGCGCCTGACCAACGACGGCGTCGCGCTTCACGCCGGCCACATTCCCGGCAAGCCCGCCAGCCACGGCTGCGTCCGCCTGCCGCGCGACTTCGCGCAGAAGCTGTTCAAGGTGACCAAGGTCGGCACCGAGGTGGTGATCGCCGCCTGAGCCCCAAGAAAAGGGGAGCCGCCGGTTAAGGCGACTCCCCCAAACGCGTTCATCCCTGGCAGCTCACCAGATGCGGACGCGCTTTTCCGGTGCCACGTAGAACTTGCTGTCCGGTCCGATGTCGAACGCCTTGTACCAGGCGTCGAGGTTCCGCAGCGGCCCAATGATCCGATAGCGGCGCGGGCTGTGCGGATCGCTCGCCACCTGCGTCTTGATCGCTTCCGGACGCTGGTTCCCGCGCCACGCCTGCGCGAACGCCAGGAAAAAGCGCTGGTCGCCGGTCAGCCCGTCGATCACCGGCGCTTCCTTGCCGCCCAGCGACATACGGTAAGCGTCATACGCGACCTGCAGGCCGGACATGTCGCCGATATTCTCGCCCATCGTGAATTCACCGTTGATGAAGATCCCGGGCGCCGCTTCGTAGGACGAATATTGCTTGCCGAGCTCGTCGGTCAGCGCCTTGAACCGGGTCGCATCCGCCGGCTGCCACCAGTCCTTGGCGGCGCCGTTGCTGTCGAACTTGCGCCCCTGGTCGTCGAAGCCGTGCATGATCTCATGGCCGATGATCGCGCCGATCGCGCCGTAGTTGACGGCCGGATCCGCGCTCGGCGCGAAGTAGGGCGCTTGCAGGATCCCCGCCGGAAAGACGATCTTGTTCTCGAAGAAGGCATTGTAGGCATCGACCGTTGCCGGGCTCATGCTCCACTTCTTCTTGTCGACCGGTTTGCCGATCTGGTCGACCTCGTCCGCCCACTCGAACGCGCTCGATCGCTTCACATTGCCGTACAGGTCGCCGGCTTTCATCGTCAGCTTGGAATAGTCGCGGAATTTCTCCGGATAGCCGACCATCACTTGCATCTTGTCGAGCTTCACGAGCGCGGCCTGCTTGGTCGCTTCGCTCATCCAGCTATTGCCCTTGATGCGCTCGGCCGCGGCCAGCTTCAAATTGCCGACCAGGGCTTCCATTTTCGCCTTCGAATCCGGCGAGAAATATTGCTCGATGTAGGTCTTGCCGAGCAGTTCGCCGAGCCGGTTGTCGACCTGGTCGATGCCGCGCCGCCAGCGGGGACGCAGTTCCTTGACGCCCGACAGCGCCTTCTGGAACTCGAACTTATTGTCGATGAAGCGCTTCGACAGATAGGGCGAAGCCTGGTCGGCGACCTTGAACCGCTGCCAGGTCTTCAGCGTCGACAGCGGCGTCTTCGCATAAAGCGCCGCAAGCGCCTTGATCGCCGTATTATCGCTGACCAGCACGTCGTTGACCGGCGGGATCCCCGCGTTGCGAAGATAGGCACTCCAGTTCAGCCCCGGCGCATAAGCGGCGAGCTCAGCCGGCGTCATGTGATTGTTGAGCTTTTCGATCTTGCGCAGCTCGGTGCGCGGCCACGAAAGCTTGGCGATCTCGGTCTCGAACCCAAGCACCTGGTCCGCCGCGGCAGCCGGCGCCGGCGTGCCGATCATCTTCAGCGTCCGCTCGACATAAGCGCGATAGGCCTCGCGCTGCGGCTTGTACTTGTCGTCGAGATAATAGTCCCGGTCCGGGAGCCCCATGCCGGACGTGCCCAGATAAAGCATGTTGGTGGCCGGATTGTTCGGGTCCGGGATCTTGCCCATGCCGAACAGGGTCGATCCGAAGTCGCTGAGCGTCTTCGCCATGTAGCGCGTGAATTCCGGCTTCGTCTTGATTGCGTCAACGCGTGCGAGGTCGGCCTTTAGCGGCTTGGCGTCGAGCGTCTCCAGCAGCGGCTCGTCCATCCAGCTGGCGTAAAAGGCGCCCAGCTGGCTGTCTTTCGGCGCGCTGGTGACGATCTTCTGCAGCTGGTCCTGAGTCCGGTCATAGACTTCGGAGCCGCTGCCATTGCCCTGCTTGTCCGCAGGCACCGGATTGGCATCGAGCCATTTGCCGGAAGCGAAGCGCTGAAAATCGTCCCCGGGCTTCACCGACGGGTCGCGCGCATCCAGGTCCACGCCCCAGGTGCCGTACCGGACAGGCTGGCTCGCGGCCGATTGCGCGGCGGCCTGCCGGGCGACGGCCGGCGCGCTAACCGCGGCACAGCCGGCAAGAAGAACGGCGGCGCCTCGAAGACCCCAAGCGCCAAGTCGAACAGTCATTATCATCCCCCGTCTAAAGCAGCTTTGAACGGGTGGAACCGCGCGCCTCCATGCGCCAGCCGCTGTCGACAAGCGTCACGAGTCCATCGACGAACCCTCTGCCGCGCCTTTGGATTTTTGGCTCGATCGCCGGATCAACAACCTGTGTCTCCCGACCGCTACAGGAGCCGAACGACAGGTCAGTGAACAACGGTGGGGTTTCCGACGCTCCTGAGCGCGGGAACATCGTTAGCAGACTCATCTCAGGGGAAAGAATACTCGAGGTTTCCGGCGACCTGAGTACAGCTAAAGCGCTGAGTTCCGCTCGATAGCTCCCTACGGCTCACCGTCGCTTACTGCCGTACCGGCCAGCAATTCACTTTCAGCTTTGCTCACTCTGCATTTTACTGGCTTCGTCGTTGATTTGCTCATTCATTCTCGCCAGCTCCTGCCGATAACCCTGAAGCGCGCTTTGATGAGAAGTTATGGCAGACTCGTAATCCTCGATGTTGCGCTCGTGAGCATTCAAGAACGCTTTGTTGCGCTCCGGAGCAAACGGACGTCTGTCGGTCTCCATCGTGTCATCGAGCGGCATCTCAACAAACGAAGGTCTTCGGCGCTTCAACTCAATTTGTCGCCCGTAACTTCCGGCAGGCTGCTGAGAGCTCGGAATGCTATGTCGAGCTCATGTTCCAACAGCCGAACGTCATGCGTTGCTTTCCCGCTTAGCGGGCCTTGCCATAGGTTCCTCACGTACTGCCGGTAGCTGGCCAAGGTGTGCTCTGCCTCGCCAACCCTAGTAGTGATGCTTTCGATCAGACGGTCAAGGTGATGCTTGGAGCCTTGCAGGTTGAGCCATGGCGTCTCTGGGACGGCAAGCGGTTCCGGCGTCGCAACCGGTAGAGGCTGCTCCACGACGAGGTTGAACTGGAGCTGGCACCGCTTGCTTGATCGGATTCCGTCTCTCCGGCCACACGCTCCAAATAAGGAGCCCACCGAAAGGGATGTACATAAATCACCCGGGGGCATGCTCAAGCATTCGCACGACCCACCGTGCGTCTTCTGGCACCCCCTCGGCGGTCTGCAAGTGAGAGTATGCATTCCAGGCGAGCACAAGAAACGAACCGATGCCCCCCGCCTTACCGGATCTTCGGTGAGTGAAGAGCTGCACGGCAATATCCTGCCCGTTAGGAACCCCGCTGTGGAGTCCGCATACTAGAGCAGCGCATTGCATGTCTCCGACGGAATAAACCCGCTCGAATTGCAACACGCCGTCGGGTCCGAGCATCCGAGGGCGACACAAAGCTGCCATTGAAGACGTGCGTCGTCAAACGCTTGCGCAGGCGGCACCCGGCACCCACATCCAACAGCCGCGTTGACCGGGGGAGCCGCCTCGCGCTACTCAGAACATAAACGGAACGAACGCGCCAAGATGCTGACTCACATTTCTGTCCGAGGTGCCCGCGAGCACAACCTCAAGGGTGTCGACATCGACATCCCGCGCGAGAGCCTGACGGTCATCACGGGCTTGAGCGGCTCGGGCAAGTCGTCCCTCGCCTTCGACACCATCTATGCCGAAGGCCAGCGCCGCTACGTGGAGAGTCTGTCGGCCTATGCCCGGCAGTTCCTCGAGATGATGCAGAAGCCGGATGTCGAGCATATCGACGGCCTGTCGCCGGCGATCTCGATCGAGCAGAAGACGACCTCGCGCAACCCGCGCTCAACTGTCGCCACCGTGACTGAAATCTACGATTACATGCGCCTTTTGTGGGCGCGCGTCGGCATTCCTTATTCGCCCGCCACGGGTCTCCCGATCGAGGCGCAGCAGGTCAGCCAGATGGTCGACCGCGTGATGGCTCTGCCCGAGGGCAGCCGCCATTACCTGCTCGCGCCGGTCATCCGCGGCCGCAAGGGCGAGTATAAGAAAGAGCTGGCTGAGTGGCAGAAGGCCGGCTTCCAGCGCGTCCGCATCGACGGCCAATTCTACGCCATCGAGGACGCGCCCGCGCTCGACAAGAAGTACAAGCACGACATCGAAGTGGTGGTCGACCGCATCGTCGTCCGCGACGGCATCGAGAGCCGCCTCGCCGACAGCTTCGAGACGGCGCTGAAGCTCGCCGAGGGACTCGCCTATCTCGACCCAGCCGACCCGCCGGCGGAAGAGCCCGCCGCCAAGGGCATGAAGCTCGACTTCGGCGCGCCGGGGCGCATCGTCTTCTCCGAGAAGTTCGCCTGCCCCGTAAGCGGCTTCACCATCGCCGAGATCGAGCCGCGGCTCTTCTCGTTCAACGCCCCGCAGGGCGCCTGCCCCGCCTGCGACGGCCTCGGCGAGAAGCTCGTCTTCGACCCTGATTTGGTCGTCCCCAACCACGCACTCTCGATCGCCAAGGGCGCCGTCGTGCCCTGGGCCAAGTCGAACCCGCCCAGCCCCTATTACATGCAGGTGCTGTCCAGCCTCGCGCGCGCCTATGGCTTCGAGCTCAACGTGCCGTGGAAGGACCTCCCCGAGGAAGCGCAGCGCGTCATCCTCCACGGCACCGCCGGCAAGGCGGTCACCTTGCGCTTCATCGACGGGCGCCGCTCTTACGAAGTGAAGAAGCCGTTCGAAGGCGTGCTCGGCAACCTCAACCGCCGCATGCTGTCGACCGAAAGCGCGTGGATGCGCGAGGAGCTTAGCCGCTACCAGTCCTCGCAACCCTGCGAAGTCTGCCACGGCGCCCGCCTCAAGCCCGAAGCGCTCTCCGTGAAGATCGCCGGCGAGGACATCAGCATGTCGTCCCGCCGCAGCGTCGCCGACGCCCACGCCTGGTTCGGCAGCCTGCACGAGAGGCTCACGCCCACCCAGAACGAGATCGCAAAGGCCATCCTCAAGGAGATCAACGAGCGCCTCGGCTTCCTCCACAATGTCGGCCTCGACTATCTCCACCTCGACCGCACCAGCGGCACCCTGTCCGGCGGCGAGAGCCAGCGCATCCGCCTCGCGTCGCAGATCGGCAGCGGCCTCTCGGGCGTCCTCTACGTCCTCGACGAACCCTCGATCGGCCTTCACCAGAAGGACAACGACCGCCTCCTCGAGACCCTCAAGCGCCTGCGCGGCCTCGGCAACACCGTGCTGGTCGTCGAACATGACGAGGACGCGATCCGCACCGCCGACCATGTCATCGACATGGGTCCGGGCGCCGGCGTCCATGGCGGCACCGTCGTCTGCTCCGGCACGCTCGCCGAGCTGATGGCCTGCGAGGAATCGATCACCGCCGCCTACCTCAGCGGCCGCCGAGAGATCCCGGTCCCGGCCAAGCGCCGCAAGGGCAACGGCAAGTTCCTCACGGTCAAGGGCGCCACCGCCAACAATCTCCAGGACGTCACCGCCAAATTCCCGCTCGGCACCTTCACCGCGGTCACCGGCGTCTCCGGCAGCGGCAAGTCGTCGCTCACCATCGACACGCTCTACGCCGGGGCCGCCCGCGCGCTGAACAGCGCCCGCATCCCCTGCGGCCCGTGCACCGGCATCACCGGCCTCGAACATTGCGACAAGGTCATCGACATCGATCAGTCGCCGATCGGCCGCACCCCGCGCTCCAACCCGGCCACCTACACCGGCGCCTTCACCAACATCCGCGACTGGTTCGCCGGCCTGCCGGAGGCGAAGGCGCGCGGCTACAAGCCCGGCCGCTTCTCCTTCAACGTCAAGGGCGGCCGGTGCGAGGCGTGCCAGGGCGACGGCCTGCTGAAGATCGAGATGCACTTCCTGCCCGACGTCTACGTCACCTGCGACGTCTGCCACGGCGCCCGCTACAATCGCGAAACGCTGGAGGTGAAGTTCAAGGGCAAGAGCATCGCCGACGTGCTCGACATGACGGTCGAGGACGCGTGCGACTTCTTCAAGGCGGTCCCCGGCATCCGGGACAAGATGGAGATGCTGAAGGAAGTCGGCCTCGGCTACGTCAAGGTCGGCCAGCCGGCGACGACGCTCAGCGGCGGTGAGGCCCAGCGCGTCAAGCTGTCGAAGGAGCTGTCGCGTAGAGCCACCGGCAAGACCCTCTACATCCTCGATGAGCCCACCACCGGCCTGCATTTCGAGGACGTCCGCAAGCTCCTCGAAGTCCTCCACCGCCTGGTCGACACCGGCAACACGGTGGTGGTGATCGAGCATAATCTCGACGTCATCAAGACGGCGGACTGGATCATCGACATGGGCCCCGGCGGCGGCGTTAATGGGGGTCGCATAGTCGTGGAGGGTACGCCGGAGACGGTGGCGGCGAGCGCGGGGTCGGCGACGGGGATGTATTTGAAGCCGCTGCTGGAGCGGGCGAGCGTGAAACCTGAAGTCGTTCAGGCGAAACCGGTCAAACGCGCTCGCCGGCGCGTAGTCGAAGATGTTGCTGCCGAATAGCACGTCCTGAGTTATCGCAGGGCAGGTGTATCGGCTGGAGCCCCGAAGGGGGCGACACCCCGGGCTGGATCCGGGGCCCTGCTAGACCGGGCGTCCGTGGAGCCTGAGGTGGTGAGTGCGGCGCCGAAGAAGGTGAAACGCGCGCGTAAGGCTCCGGTGGATTACGCAGCGAAGTAGGGCGAAGGCTAATCTTCTGACTTCACAAGGCAAGTCGTCGGTCTAAACTGCAAAAGCCGAATAGGGGGAACTATGGCGACGATTAATGTACCTGCCGCGCGCGTTCAGCAGGGCACTCTTTCGCTGTTTGCCACGGCGATTCGGGTGAAAGATCTTTTAGAGCCGGGCTTTTACAGCGTTGACACTCTGGACCCGGAAAGCGGCGACAAGGGGTATCAACGCCTCTTGAACACTGCCCGAGCAAAGCGGCTGGCGGATTACGTCATCGCCGGACAGGACACTAAAGATGCCTTCCTCCCCACCTCGGTCTTCCTCGCCACAGACAAGCAACTCTACATAAATGAGAGCAACAACACGCTTACGATCGATACCGATGCAGTCGGTCCTTTCAGCGTTGTCGATGGCCAACACCGCTTGGAGGGGCTGCGGCTTGCAGCTGGTAAAGACGCGCGCGTGCTTGATTTCGAGGTACCCGTAAACATCGCGACCAATCTCAATCAGCTTGCGCAGATGTGCCACTTCCTCATTGTCAACACGACTCAAAAGAGCGTCGACAAGGCCGTCGAACAGCAGATCGTCGCTAGGCTCAGTGACGCGATTGAGTTTGAAGATGTCCCGAGCCTTCCTCGCTGGATTCGGCGCATTGTCGAGCGCGGAGAAGTTGATCGTGCACTCAAGATGATCGAGTACCTCAACACGACCGCAGACTCGCCTTGGCATTCGAAGGTTCAGATGGCGAACGCGCAGGGGGGCGGTTTCGCCATCAAACAAGACACATTCGCCAAGGCGATCATCAAATACGTCCTAACGGCGAACAACCCAATCACAGCGCTAAAAGATTTCGATCGCGAAAAGAAGGTATATTTGAACTACTGGAAAGCAGTTGCCAGCCTCCTCGACGACGGCGACTCAGATACACTGTACAAATACAATGGCGTTGAGCTGTTCTCCCGCTTTTCTGTGCCGTTCTTCATGAGAATGATGGATAAGGGGAGCTTCAAAGTAGAAGACATGAAGGGCGCTCTGGAACGCTGTTTTGAGAATATGGACGGTGAGTTCGCCGGTGTAGGTCATCCGGAGTTTTGGAAGACCGGCGGGAAAGCGGGAATGTTGAATGCCGCCGCGATTGCCGCGATGGTGCAGGAGATGGCTGGCGCGCTTCACAAGAGCGGGATGTCAGCCGAAATCGAGATTTGAACGTTCGCGAGCTTAGGCCGGCGCCGACCGGAGTTGAACCCTTCCGCAGAGACACATCAAAGTTCGTGCCGACTGGCTCCGGATGCTATGCTCTTACGACGGCAACCGGTCACGTCCTGTACGCCGGGCTTGCCTCACACCTGCAATCCAGGATGCTCCAACACCTGGATGACCCTGCGAAAATCTCGTCGACCGCGGAAGGTCGAGCTGTTTGCTTTCATTGGCTACAGTGCGAGGAAATAAATGCCGTGGAACGGGGGTGGCTCAACATGCACCGGGTCAGGCACCGGCGCTTGCCAGTTCTAAATACCTTGGATTCTCCCGTTAGCTACTAGGCCGCCCGCGCCTTGCTCCAAGCGTCAGCGAACTGGCCCAAATCCTTGAACGTCAAGTCCGTTACGTTTGCGCCTGTTTCAGCGGCAAGCTCAGGGAGC
This sequence comes from Sphingomicrobium sp., assembly GCA_036563485.1. NCBI lineage: Bacteria > Pseudomonadati > Pseudomonadota > Alphaproteobacteria > Sphingomonadales > Sphingomicrobiaceae > Sphingomicrobium > Sphingomicrobium sp. The sequence continues at coordinate 300,585 of DATCMI010000001.1, forward strand.
GCGGCAGCGAATTCGTTATAGCTGTCGATAATCAGCTGCGCCGCAGGAATCGTGCGCCTTCGCGATGCCGTTTGCAGCCAGTTCCTCACAGCCCTAATTGCATCATTGGTGTCGTTGTTATGCGTAGTAACATCCACGCCGCCGAGATCAGATATGAATTGCTGAAAGCGGTGCGGTTCCCGGTCCAACACCAAACAGTTTTTCCTCTTCTGATCTGCATCGCCAAAGCGTTTCGCTCCTAAGAAAACGCCGAGTTCGAGGGGCATGTTGAATCTGGGCAGTTGGCTGCTTTCGTCCACCTCAGTCCGCGAGAGGTCATGTATACCGAGGCGAGCCTCACCGATGATTCGATAAAGCTTGTCAATCCGGTTTTCAGTCGCATCTGAATACTCAAGGGCTGACCGAGCGCGGAATCCGCAAGCGATAACAGCAAAGGTGATTGCATCGAACAGCGGGCGGTACTGATCGTCGAACGGGCAGTTTATGAAAACGTCCCTGGCTCGAGTCACCGCCGACCGCCTCGGTGTCCCTTGAGATACTGTTCAACAGCGCGCGCCGCTTTTGCGGCGCTCACGCGGTCATAGCCCGAGACGCCGCTGAGGCGTTCCGCGGCGGCATTGAGCTTCTCGCGATCGTTCCCGACCTTTGTAATGAGCGCGCGCGCTTGATCGCGGCTGAGCCCGTGTTTGCGAGCGAAATATCCGAGTTCATACCCCTGCCCGCCAGCGGCCCGGCTGCGGTCACGGCCGCCTCGCTTGCTTTTATTGTCAGCCACGCACGTCTCCTACTGCGTTCAATATGCGCGTTCGCCGAGAGCAAACAACACCTGCAATGGTGGGCGCTTTGTTCCCCGCCGCTAGCATTGGTGAATGTCCTAGTAGCATGTCGGCACAGCTGCCGCTGCTTCAGTCCTAAGCCAACCGATGCGGCGTCGGGTCGCCTAGCTCCTTGATCAGCGCCGTCCGCGCCTCCGCCGAGCAGCGGACGTAGAGGCGGCGCAGCTCCGCCGGCGGCTGCGGCACCTGCTCCTCGAGCCAGGCGAGCACCTCCTCGTCGCTGCCGCGCGCGGTCCGTTTCACCACCGCCGCTTCGTCCATCCCCAGCGCCCGCGCCAGCAGCCGGAACGTCCGCGCGCGGTGACGGAACTCAAAGTCCATCAGACGCGCGGACTCATGCTCCTGCTTCTTGAGCATCGCCCTGCCGAGATCGAACGCCATGGTGCCGATATGGGCAGCATGCATCGGGATTGAAGCGCTTGACCGCGCCGCTTCTTCTGCCACTCTGCTGCTGCTCGGAAGTCATCCGACATCAGGGGGATAAATCGAAATGAATCCGCGTGTTCTCGCGTGCGCGCTGTTGCTCGCGCCAACGTCTTCTTACGCTTACGCCCAAGCCGCGACAGCGGGCCAGCCGGGGCCGACCCTTGTGCAGCTCGCGCAGCGCTCGTTGCCAGGCGGCACCCAGGTGCAGCTCGCCGCCATGCAGGAACTCAGCAGCAAGCACATCACGGAAGGCGAGCGCTATAAGTTCACGGTCGTCAATGACGTGGTCGACAATGGTGTCGTGGTGATTCCACGCGGCTCGATCGCAACCGGCGTCGTCACAATGAAGACCGGCCGCGCGATCGGCGGAAAGTCGGGCAAGTTCGACATCACGTTCGAAAGCGTCGCTGCCAATGGCAAGACCTTCCCGCTGATGGGCGTTCACCGGCAGGAAGGCAGAGGCAACACGGTCGGCGCCTTGCTCGGATCGATCCTGATCACTGGCCGATCCGCCGTCATGCTGCCGGGCCAGATCGTCACGGCGATGGTCAAAGAACAGACCGCCTATTGATAAAGCTGCCGGCGCCCAGTGCGCCGGCACCTCCTAGTGGCGCCGCCCGCCCGGTGCGGACCGCGCCTCGGCCGCTAGGACCTCAGCCCGCGCCGCCGCCCGGCCGCGCGCTGCCGCCGCTGGGGCCGCCGACCTTTTGCGGGTCGCCGCCGCCGAGGTCACCCTTGTCGCCTGCGGTTCCCGATCCCTGGTCGAGCCCGGCGCCGCCGTGGATGGAATCGCCGATCGTCCGGCCGCCCTGCGCCTGCGCGCGCACCGCCTCGGCGTCGCCCTCGCTCAGCACCTGATCGGCGGGGCCTGCCTCGCCTTCGCCGCTCGGCACCTCCTGGGCGGAGGAATCGCCGCCGCCGCGGCTGTCCTGCTGCTCGCTCGACATCGCGCCGCCGCGCACCTCGTCGAGCGGTTCATTGTCGATCGTCTGCGGATGATCTGTCGTGTCTTCCCGGTCTTCGGTCATGTTTGCCCTCTCCTCGCCCGGCCTAGCTGTTGGTCCGGCCGAGCTGGGCCGGGTTGGCGCCCTGGCCGAGCCCGGCGTCATTCTCGACGTCGCCTTCGACCGTATTGTCGCCTTCCGCTGTCTGCGGGTCTTCGCCGGTCGCTGCGAATGCGCCCTTGCTCTCGCCGATACCCGGGTTGCGCTCCAGGTCGTCCGCGAGGTCCGCTTCGCCGGCCTGGTTCGGATCATGCTTGCTGCTGGTCATGCGTCCTCCTTCTCTCATGGCTTCGAACGCACGAGCCGCGGCTTGAGTTTAGCGGCCCGCCTGCCCCGTCGCCCGGCTCGGCTGATGCGGAGGCTGCTGCGCGGCGACGCGGTCCTCGGCAGTCCCCCGGACTGCCGAGCATGGTTGTTGTTTTCAGTTCATGCGGCGTTTCGCGCCTGGCTTCGTTCTGTACCCGAACTCACCGGCGCTTTTCGGTCGAGAACGGAAGATTTCACCATGCACAGCATCATCAAATATCTTGCCGGCGCAGCAGCGGTCGGCGGCCTGGCCGTCCCGGCGGCGGCGCAGAGCACTTACTATCCGCAATATCAGCAGCCCTACGCCCAGCCGTACGCCCAGCCGTACGCGCAGCCGTATGCACAGCCCTACGCGCAGCCATACGCGCAACCTTACGCCTATGGGCAGTCCCAGAACCCGGTCCAGCAGATCATCGATAGCTTGCTCGGTAACCGCTATGCGGTGAACGACCGCACCGCGGTGACCCAGTGCGCGACCGCTGCACTTGCCCAGGCGCAGGCGCAGTATCGCGGCACCAACCAGGGCTACGGCTATGGTCAGCAGGGCTATGGCTACAACCGGCCGATCGCCGCCCCGGCTATGCGGATCACCGCCATCTCCAATGTCGAACGCCGCAACAACGGGCTGCGCGTTCGCGGCCTGATCAGCAGCGGCTATAACCAGGGCTATCAGAACGGCTACGGTTATCAGAACCAGGCCTATGCCCAGGGCGACCTCAGCTTCCGCTGCAGCGTCGATTACCGCGGCGCAGTGACCGGCGTCCGCGTCACCCAGGCCGATCGTCGCCGCTACTAGCACATCGGCGGCGGGGCGCTACGGCTGCCCCGCCGCCGAAATCGGCGAGCGTCTACCGCTTCAGCTTCTCCGCCGCCGCGTTCAGCTTCTCCCGGTCGTTGCCGACCTTTTCGATCAGCTTGCGCGCTTCCTCGCGCGGGATGCCGTGCTTGCGGGCGAAATAGCCGAGCTCATAGCCCTGACCCGCCGCAACCCGGCTGCGGTCGCGCCCGCCGCGGTTGTTCTTGTCGTCTGCCATCATCGATCTCCCTCTTGTCTGGCGCACCAACGCCGCCGGGATTCCGGCTGTTCCCGCTGTCGCGGCGCGCACCCCGGCCAAATAGCCGTAGGAACGCCCTCTCCTCCCCGCCCGTTCGGCCGGTGAAGGAGCAAGAGCATGGCCAATGAAGCACCGAGCGAAGCCCCGTCCGCCCATGGCGAGGGCGACAGCGCGACCAAGCAGGGCGGATGCCTCGACCTCGGCTGGGGCTGCCTGCCGGTGCTGGCGCTGGTCGCGCTGATCCCGACGCAGCTGTTTTTCTAGAGCAAGGAGCTAAGACGATGATCGACCAGCAGCGCGAGCCAGGATCGTCCGGCGAGCCGGGAAGCCCACCGCAGGACGACAGCGACGAAGACGTCGGGCAGCAGCAGGGTCAGGAGCAGGCGCTCGAGCAGGCGCAGGAGGATGCGGCCCAGGAGCGCGAGGAAGAAGGCGGCTACCAATAAGGCGCGCCGGCACAGAAAGTCCTGTCCTACACGGCCCCGCTTGTGGCTTAAGCTTACCAATGATCTTGGGTGCCTCGAATCTTCGCATCGACGCTACGTCACCGCGAAGATTCGGATTTTCGAGGGCCACGGGCCGTACCCAAGACGGGCGTGGCACCGCAAAAATTGTCAAAACTCTAAGGGGGGTCTGTCCTATTCGCCCGCCGGGTCAGGCGAGCTTCCGCTCGCCCAGCTCCGCGACCAGCCGGCGGCCTTCCCAGACCTCGCAGCGGCTGCCGTAACCGGCTTCTTCGGCCAGCGCGACGGCCTGCTCGTCGCTCTCGGCTTCTATCATGTCGCTGGTCAGCATCTTGTGGACGCCGTCGTAACAATAGACGCGATAGGTCTTGGTGGGGGAGGACATAGAGAGGCTCCAACAAACAGCGGGAGCACGATCCATTGTCTCTCAGTCACCGCTGCGCTGAGGCAAGTGGCGGTGATGCAGTCCTTATAGCACGCCGCGATGAGCCTACGGTTAACTTAAGTTACATGGACGCCCTTAGTTCGGGGGCACTGAGAGCAGTGTTGCGCGTTGGGCGTCGAAACGGAGTGCCGATTGCCCAAGGACCGGATCATTGCCGTAGGTCTGCTCACGCAGCGCGATGTCACCCTTCTCGGGCCGACGTTCGACCGCTTGTGGCCGGTCGAGGACGCGCCCGAGTTCGAGGATCTGCTCAAGGCGATCGATGACGCAGAGCGCCAAGCGGCGCGTGAGAAAGGCGCCTCGAAAAAGTCTTCCTGAAACCGATGAGTCGTTTCGCTGCCGCAAATCGGTTATAGTCCGAGTCGCCGCAATCGGGGGCGGCCGCTATGGAAAACAGGCGTTCTTATTTCATGAGACGGGCCGCGCAGGAGCGTTCGGCGGCCGACCACGCATCCGGCGACAAGGCGCGCCAGGCTCATCTCGAGCTCGAACAACGCTATCGCGAGCTGGTCCGCGGCGCTGCCGTCAGCGAAACCGGGGAAATCGCCCCCGCCGCTTGATCCGGCCGCATACGGCCTTTGGACCGTACGCCCTCTCTGCCGCTCTGTCCGGAACGGCGTTCGTCTTGTGAACCTGTTAACGACACTCGTGTAAGCGGGAACTTGCCGTACAGCCGTTGATTGATGGCAGTGCGCCTGGGTGTGGGTGTGGGTTAACAGGGCAAGGTAAGCGACGCGTGGCATCAGTCGCCGAGCAAGCCGCGCCGCAGGTCAAGCGGCGGCGGTATTTTCCGGTCAGGATCAAGTTCGCAATCGCGGTCGCGGTTGCACTTGCCTGGACGATGCTCAGCGTCTGGCTGTCGCAGGTCTGGGTCGACGAGCTCGGCGCCGCCACGCACCCGTTGTTCGCGCTCTTCGCCATTACGTTCATCGCCTACGTCCCCGGCTTCATGAACGCCTTTCTGGTGACGACCTTGCTGCTCGACCGCCGCCCGCGCCGGCACGTGCTCTCCGAATATCCCGGCGTTACAGTGCTGATCGCCGCCTACAACGAAGCCGACGCCATCGCCGACACCATCGATAGCGCCGCCCACGAGGAATATCCCGGACCGCTCGAGATTCTGGTTCTGAACGACGGCTCGAAGGACAACACGTCGCCGTCGCTGAGGAGGCCAAGCGCAACCTGCGGGCCCTGCCGAACGTCACCGTCCGGATCATCGACTACAAGGTGAACCGCGGGAAGGCGGCCGTGCTCAATGCTGGGCTGCTCGAGGCAAAGCACGAGCTGATCGTCACCATCGATGGCGACACCCGGCTGAAGCCGGACGCCTTGAGCTACATCGTCGAGCGGCTGATGTCCGACCCGCAAGGTACGGTCGCGGTCGCGGGCGCCGTGCTGGTCCGCAATTCGCGCGCCAACCTCATGACCGGCGCGCAGGAATGGGATTATTTCCACGGCATCGCCGCCGTGAAGCGCATGCAGAGCATGTACCACGGCACGCTCGTCGCTCAGGGCGCCTTCTCCATTTACCAGAAGTCGGCGCTGCTCGAAGTCGGCGGCTGGCCGGAATGCGTCGGCGAGGACATCGTCCTCACCTGGGGACTGCTGAAGAAAGGCCACGGGATCGGCTACGCCGAAGACGCGATCGTCTTCACCAATGCGCCGACGACCTTCAAGCAGTTCGCGCTTCAGCGGAAACGCTGGTCGCGCGGGCTGATCGAGGCCCTGCACCACCACGAAGACCTGCTGTTCGTGCCGCGGCTGAGCGTCATGTTCATCTGCTGGAACCTGCTCTTCCTGCCGCTCGACCTCGTCTACACCTTGATCTTCATCCCGGGCGTGATCGCGGCCATCTTCTTCCAGATCTACTGGATTGCCGGGCCAATGACTCTCGCCGTGCTGCCGCTCGCGGGATTCTGGAACCTGGTCATCTACCGGATCCAGAGCCGGATGATGACGGCGCAAAATCTCAAGGTGCGACACAATCCCGGCGGACTGTTTTTCTATCTGCTCGTTTATACGATCCTCATGCAGCCGGTGTGCGTATGGGGCTATTGGTCCGAGCTTCTGGGACTGACGAAGAAATGGGGGACCAAGTGATGCGGGTGTCGGTCTTGCTCGGATGCGCCGCGGCGCTGTTTGCCGCTCCCGCCATGGCGGCAGACGAGCCCCGGCGCGGCGCGGTTGGCAGCGACCTTTTCTTCTCGACGGATGCGGAGGACACCAGTGTCATCAGGGCCGGTCTCAACCTCGACTTCGTTCACGAGGGGCCGGAGAAATATTATGGCGTTCGCGTCGAGAAAGCCTGGTTCGAGCCGCTAGGCGGTGAGCGCGAAGGGCGCACGCGCGTCTATCTCCGCGCAGCCGACGATAAGGGCCCGTGGAAATGGAATGCGACCATCGGCACGGACGGTGACACGGTGCTCGGTTCTGCCACGATTCACGACGAAGCGAAGTTCAGGAAGGAGCTCTTCATCGAGCGCGAGATCCTGGAAACGCCGCTCGGGCTGAAGCGCGGGATCTACTATACCTTCCTGGGCGCGGCGATCGACCTGCCGGCTGACGACCGCAACGTCGTGACGTTGGTCGGCGGCGTCCAGAAGTTCACCGGCGACAATGTGCGCACGCACCTGCGCGCGACCGCCGTCCACGTTTTCAACCCGGACCAGGGACTAAGCGTCCAGCTGCGCACCCGTTACTTCCACAACAGCGATCCGCGGGAGTTCGATTATTATTCGCCGCGCTGGTATGTGTCGGCAGTGCCGGTCCTTCAGATCCGCCGGTTCACGGCTTCAGGTTGGCGCTATCTGTTGGCGGGCGGCGTGGGCGTTCAAAGGGATGCCGACACCGACTGGCGCCGGTCCAGCTATTTCAATGCACAGGTGAGCACGCCGGTTCGCCGCGCCTGGTCGGGCAATGCGTCGCTACTGTTCAGCGAAACGCCGACCACAAGCGGGCAGTCGTACAATTACCTGCAATTGACGTTCGGAGTAAGCCGGGCCTTCTAGAGACGGAGCGACGGGAACTCGTCGTGGACGAGTTCGGCGGCATAGCGATCGCCGGAGAGGTCGCGGAACATCTCGCTCGTTAGTGCAATTGCCCCGACGGTCGCGGCGACGGCGACGAATGCCAGCGGCACCACGCGCCACGGCTTCGACTGCCGTTCGAAGGTCGCGCTTCCGCCTGAGCGACGTGTGTTAACACGCTCTTTTGATTGAATATTCGGCACGCGATAGACAATGCCGAACAGCTATGTTTGTTCCAAGCTGGACTTTAGGCGAGACGAGCCATCAGCAGGTCGAAGACGGCCGGATGGATCATCCGTTCGAACCTCAACCCTGCGGTCGGACCCTCGATCCAGCACACTTCCGCCTCAAGCGTTTCGAGCCCTTCGAACTTGACCAGCACATGCTCTTCGACCCGCGGCCGGTCGACAAGTTCGAGGCGGCAGCCGCTCGGTGACAGGTCGTAGATGCGCACCCGAAAGTTGGAATTGCCGAGGCGGCGCATCGACACTTCGGCCGTTAGCGGCGTGCGGCTGTGGCGGCGCGGCCAATGTTGCTTCGCGACGGGCTCTTCGGCCTTGAACACCAGCCCCGCGCGGCCGCCTCGACACCAGCGCACTTCAGCGTCGATCGCGCCGCGCTGCATGACCGAAAGCTTGATCTTCTCACCGGCGGCGAGTTCGGCCGGAGTCTCGATGCCGCAGCCTTCGTACGACAGGTCGAGAAGGAGAACCTCGACGTTCGAGCCGTCCTCGCGGACCGCGTAGCCGCGCAGGCTGACCGGGCGACGTTCACGCCGCTCGACCGGTGTCTCGCCCAGCCTTTCCGCTGCCGCCGATTTCCCGTTCACACTTCAGCCCCCTGCCTGTGCCGCTACAGGCTGTCCCACGACGCCGTTTACTGCTCGCTCGTAAACAGATGTTTAACGGATCAGCGCATCTCTGCGTTCGGGGTAATTACCGCGCAGGCGATCCGCCCGCCGCTGTTGCCGCTCGGATCCGTCCGATAGTCGTCGGCCGTCGCATGAAGGACAAGCGCGGCTCCGTCCGCATCGAGCAGGCTCGCCATGGTAGCGCCCGGAAGCGTGACCGTCGCCGTCAGCGCACCGTTCGCGGCGACATCCACGTTCGGCAGGTCACCAGCGTGCGGCCCTTCCGGATTGTTCATCCCATGCTTGTGCGCGGTTGGGTTCCAGTGCCCGCCGGCGCTGGCGAAATCGGGCACCTGGCACTGACCGACCGAATGGACGTGAAGCCCATGGATTCCGTGCGGCAGGCCGGCGGCATTAATGCGGAAACTCACACCGCCCGCGCTCTGCCAGGCGACGACGCTGCCGATCGACTGGCCCGAGGAATTGACGAGCGCCATCGGTGCGCCCCCAGTCGGCTCGAGAGTGACGCATCCGGCAAGCAAGGCCGACGCGGCAATTGCAATCATTGTACGCATGCCAGGAAAACCCCTCAGTCGGTGGTTTGTTCAGCTTGGATCCGGACCAGCACCTGGCCCTCGGTGACCTGCCCGCCGGCGCTCGCGTTCAGTTCGGCGACAATGCCGTCGAACGGGGCGGCCAGGGCATGCTCCATCTTCATCGCTTCCAGCGTGAGCAGCCGCTGGCCCTTGCTGACCTTCTCACCCGCAGCGATTTCGACCGCGGTCACCTTGCCGGGCATCGGCGCTTCGATGTCGCCGTCGTGTGCGCTGTGGCCGACCGTGCCGCGCGCCGCCAGCGAGAAACCGAACGCCTGCCCCTCGTAAAAGACAACGACGCGTTCGTCGTCGGTAAAGCCCGACACGTCTGCGATCTCGTCGGCTGCGCCGAGCTCCACCGCCTCACCGTCGAGCGCAATCGAGTAGCGGTCCGGAGCATTGAGACGGAAGCCCGGCAGCGCCGGGACGGCCGCATCCTGTTCGGCCGCGAGCACCGAGATTGCAGCAGCGGCGCGGCGAACGTCGTCGGTGGGTTGCGCAGCCGGAACCAGCTCGTCGAGGTTGCGCTCGATAAAGCCGGTGTCGAGCCGTCCATCGATGAAGTCGTCGTGGACGAGCGCGTTCAGCAGGAATGCGGCGTTGGTCCGCACCGGCCAGACTTCCGCCTGCGCCAGGATATCCGCCAGCTCGTAGATGGCTTCGTCGCGCGTGTCCGACGACGCGATCAGCTTGGCGATCATGGGGTCGTAGAAAGGCGAGATGGCGTCGCCTTCCTCGACACCGGTTTCGATCCGCCCTTCCTCGCCAAGATCAAAATGCTCGAGCGGCCCGACGCTCGGCATGAATCCTTTGGCGGGATCCTCGGCGTAAAGCCGCGCTTCGATTGCGTGGCCGCTGATCGACAGTTCTTCCTGCGCCAGCGGAAGCGGCTCGCCGGACGCCACGCGGAGCTGCCATTCGACGAGGTCCTGGCCGGTGATCTCTTCGGTGACGGGATGCTCGACCTGGAGCCGCGTGTTCATTTCCATGAACCAGATACGGTCGCCGCGCAGACCTTGGGAAGCGTCGGCGATGAACTCGATCGTGCCCGCGCCTTCGTAGTTGACCGCCTGCGCCGCGCGGACGGCGGCGCCGCAAACCGCCTCGCGCGTCTCGGCATCCATGCCGGGCGCCGGAGCTTCCTCGATCACCTTCTGGTGGCGCCGCTGCAGCGAACAATCGCGCTCGAACAGATGGACGACATTGCCATGGCTGTCGCCGAACACCTGCACCTCGATATGGCGCGGGCTTTCGATCCACTTTTCGAGCAGCACGACGTCGTTGCCGAACGAGCTCGCCGCCTCGCGCTTGCAGCTTTCGAGTGAGTCCATGAAGCCGGCTGCATCATCGACCTTGCGCATGCCCTTGCCGCCGCCGCCGGCGACCGCCTTGATCAGCACCGGATAGCCGATCGCGTCGGCTTCGCTCTTCAGCCGCTCTGGGCTCTGGTCTTCACCAAGATAGCCGGGCGTGACCGGCACGCCCGCGTCTGCCATCAGCTTCTTGGCAGCATCCTTTAGCCCCATCGCACGGATGCTGTCCGGCTTCGGGCCCACCCAGACCAGCCCGGCATCGAGCACCGCTTGCGCGAAGTCGGCATTCTCGCTGAGGAAGCCGTAGCCCGGATGAATGGCCTCGGCGCCCGTCTGCTTCGCTGCCGCGATGATCTTCTCGCCGACGAGGTAGCTTTCACGCGCAGGCGACGGACCGATGTGCACGGCTTCGTCGGCCATGCGGACGTGCAGCGCATTGGCGTCGGCGTCGGAGTAGACGGCCACAGTGCGGATGCCGAGTTCGCGCGCCGTGCGGACGACCCTGCAGGCGATCTCGCCGCGGTTGGCGATGAGAAGTGAATCGATCATGCGCGCAAGGTCACAAAGTTCGCGCCCGAACCGCCGTTTTCGAGCCCGGCTGCTAGAGCCGAATACAAGCCAGCCTGTGACCTTCGCCAGAGGAGGGGCAGGATATTCATGCTGTCATCCTTATGTGCATCGATGCCGTGTAGGACAGCGTTTTCGCGCCTTCGTCGCTGAACCGTCGGCCACCCGCGACGTCGACCTAATCCATCACTTCGGGCAGCCGGTCTTTTCGACCGTGAAGCTGAGATTGACGATCCGCCATTTGCCGGCGAGCCGCGCGAGATCGAAATGGTCGTAGCCGCAATGCGAGAATTTCCCGTCAATATGGAAGGTGTAGGCCGACCAGACGGATGCCATGTTGCCGCGGATCCGAACTTCCGGATTTTGCATGCGCTCGTCGAGACGCTCCTTGCCTTGGCCGAGGTCAGTGACCCAGGCCGGCCAGCTGTCGGTAAACGACTGCGCCTTTCCGGCGCGTTCGCCATGACCGCTGATGCTGCCCTTGGCGACGACGAGATCGAGGATCTTCTTCTGGTCGCGCGCGGCGAGCGCATCGAAGAATGACTGCACCGTAGCCGTAACGGCGCGCTCATCCTGTTTGGTTGCAGCCGGAACTGCCGATCCCAGCGCGACAAAAGCGAGAATGATAGACATGGTCACATCCTGAACACGCCGAACTGCGGGCGTTCGGCGATGGGGGCGTTGAGGCAGGCGGCGAAGGCGAGGCCGAGGACGTCGCGGGTTTGGGCGGGGTCAATGATGCCGTCATCCCACAGCCGCGCCGTCGCGTGCCAGGGATTGCCTTCGTCTTCATACTTCTGACGGATCGGCGCCTTGAACTGCTCGGCCTCGTCCGCGGACCATTTGTCGGCGTCGCGGTGGACGGTCGCAAGCACGCTTGCAGCCTGTTCGCCGCCCATGACGCTGATCCGGCTGTTGGGCCAGGTGAACAGGAAGCGCGGGCTGTATGCTCGGCCGGCCATGCCGTAATTGCCGGCGCCGAAGCTGCCGCCGATCAGCACGGTGATCTTCGGCACCTGCGCCGTGGCGACGGCGGTCACCAGCTTGGCGCCATGCTTGGCTATGCCTTCCGCTTCATACTTCCCGCCGACCATGAAGCCGCTGATGTTCTGGAGGAACAGCAAGGGCGTGCGGCGCTGCGCCGCAAGCTCGATGAAGTGCGCCCCCTTCACCGCGCTCTCGCTGAACAGCACGCCGTTGTTGGCGAGGATCGCGACAGGCATGCCCCAGATGTGGGCGAAGCCGCACACGAGGGTCGAGCCGTAGAGCGGCTTGAACTCGTGGAACTCCGAACCGTCGACGATGCGGGCGATGACCTCGTGCACGTCGTACGGCGCGCGCACGTCGTCAGGGATGACGCCGTACAACTCTTCCGGGTCGAGACGCGGGGCGCGCGGCTCGCGAAGCTCGATCGCGGGGACCTGCGGCTGAAGCGTCGAAACGATGTCGCGAACGATCGTGAGCGCATGCTCGTCATTTTCGGCGAGATGGTCGACGACGCCGCTCTTGCGCGCATGGAGGTCGCCGCCGCCGAGGTCCTCGGCGCTGATCTCTTCGCCCGTCGCCGCCTTCACCAATGGTGGGCCGCCGAGGAAGATCGTTCCCTGGTTGCGGACGATGACGCTCTCGTCACTCATCGCGGGCACGTAGGCGCCGCCGGCGGTGCAGCTTCCCATCACGCAGGCGATCTGCGGGATGGCTTTCGAACTCATCTGCGCCTGGTTGAAGAAGATGCGCCCGAAATGCTCCTTGTCCGGAAACACCTCGGCCTGGTGCGGCAGGTTGGCGCCGCCGCTGTCGACCAAATAGATGCACGGCAGCCGGTTCTCGAGTGCGATCTCCTGCGCGCGGAGATGCTTCTTCACCGTCATTGGAAAATAAGTGCCGCCTTTGACCGTCGCGTCGTTGCAGACGATCATCACCTGGCGGCCGCTGACGCGTCCGATGCCGCAGATGATGCCGGCGCCCGGCACCTCGCCATCATACATGTCGCAGGCGGCAAGCTGGCCGATTTCGAGGAACGGCGAGCCTGGATCGAGCAGCCGCTCGACGCGGTCGCGCGGGAGCAGCTTGCCGCGCGACACGTGACGCTCGCGATGCTTTTCCGGGCCGCCCTTCGCGGCCCTCGCGACGTCGTCGCGAAGCTTCTGCGCAAGCTGGCGATTGTGCTCGGCACGCCTGCGGAACTCGTCGCTGTCGGCGCTAAGCTTGGTCTCGATCCGCGGCGCGCTCATTCCCCATCCGTTAGTCGAAAACCCGTGCCGCTCGCCTAGCCGCTGCTTGCGCCATTGCAAAGCGCGGCCTTCAGCAGCAGTAGCAACGCTTCCGAGGACGGGGATGAGGGCCATGAAAAAGCAACTGCTGTTGATTTTTGCTTCTGCAATCGCGCTGAGCGCCTGCGGCCAGAACGCCGGTGACGGCAATGCCGCGCAGCAGCAGGAGCCCGGAACCGCCGTCGGCATCAATGCCGCATGGATGGACAAGTCCGTGGTGCCCGGCGACGATTTCTACACCTACGCCAACGGCACGTGGATGAAGAACACGCCGATCCCCGAGGACCGGTCGAGCATCGGCGCCTTCTTCATCGCCGACCAGATCCGCGAGAAGAACACCAAGACGATGTTCGAAGACATCGTGAAGTCGAACCCGAGCAGCGGCAACGAAGCGCTGATCGCCAACTACTACAAGGCCTATGCGAACACCGACGCGATCGATCGGTCAGGAATTGCGCCGGCCAAGGCGGACCTGAATGCGATCGCGGGGATTGCCGACAAACGCCAGCTGAGCGCCGCAATCGGCAGCACGCTGCGCGCCGACACCGACCCGCTCAACGCGACCAATTACCAGACGGAAAACCTGTTCGGCATCTTCGTCAGCCAGGGGCTGAACACGCCGGGCGAAACGCTGCCTTATTTAATGCAGGGCGGCATCGGCCTTCCGGAGCGCGAATATTATCTGTCCGGCGACGCGGAGATGGCGGGGATCCGCGGCAAATATGAGCCGTACATCGCCCAGATCCTGCAGAATGCCGGGATCGCCGATCCGCAGGGTGCAGCCAAGCGCGTGATGGCTCTGGAGACCAAGATCGCGCAGGCTCACGCGAGCCGCGAGGAAAGCGAAGACTTCGCGAAGGGCGCTCAGGTCTGGACGCGCCAGGAGCTCGAGCAGAAGGCGCCGGGGATAGACTGGGGCGCGCTGCTCGGCGCGGCGCAGCTCGGCAATGCGCAGAAGTTCCAGGCCTATCACGCGACCGCCATCCCGAAGCTCGCCGCGCTGATCGGTTCCCAACCGCTTCAGGCATGGAAGGAATGGCTGGCCTTCCATACGCTGAACCAGCAGACCAACGTGCTGCCCAAGGCGTTCCGCGACGCGAGCTTCGCCTTTAACGGCACTGTCCTGCAAGGGACGCCCAAGCAGCGGCCGCGCGACCAGCTGGCTCTGAACGCGACGAGCTTCGCGCTGCAGGACGCGGTCGGCAAAGCCTATGTCGACCGCTACTTCCCGGCCTCGGCCAAGGCCGAAGTCCAGAAGATGGTCGACGGGATCAAGGCGGCGTTCGCAAAGCGCGTGCAGGCCATCGACTGGATGGCGCCGTCGACGAAGCAGGAAGCGCTGAAGAAGGTCGAAACGATCGTCGTCGGAGTCGGCTACCCCGACACGTGGCGCGACTATTCGGGCGTCCAGATCACGGCCGACAACGCTTATGCGAACCAGAAGAATGCCGGGCTCGCCGAATATCGCCACCAGGTCGCGAAGATCGGCAAACCGATGGACCGCAACGAATGGTGGATGCCGCCGCAGCTCGTGAACGCAGTCAATCTGCCGGTCCAGAACGCACTGAACTTCCCGGCGGCGATCCTGGTCGAGCCCTTCTTCAACCCGAAGGCGGACTCGGCGTTCAACTATGGCGCCATCGGCTCTGTCATCGGCCACGAGATCAGCCACAGCTTCGACAACAACGGCGCGCTGTTCGATTCCACCGGGCGCCTGCGCAATTGGTGGACGCCGCAGGATTTCGCGCGCTTCCAGCAAGCGGGCCAGGCGCTTGCGAGCCAGTATGACGCCTACGAGGCGCTGCCGGGGCTGCACGTGAACGGCAAGCTGACGCTGGGCGAGAACATCGCGGATGTCGCGGGCCTTGCTGCCGCTTATGACGCGTACAAGGCGTCGCTGAACGGCAACGCGGCGCCGACGATCGACGGCTTCAACGGCGAGCAGCGCTTCTTCCTTGCCTACGCTCAGGCCTGGGCCACCAAGATGCGGGAGCCGACGCTTCGCAACCGCATCGCTACGGACGGCCACGCGCCGGGCAACTTCCGCGCTCAGACGGTGCGCAACATCGACGCCTGGTACCCTGCATTCAATGTGCAGCAGGGCCAGAAGCTCTACCTCGCGCCCGACAAGCGCGTGAAGGTCTGGGGCTAAGCGCTCCTGGCGGGCTGGCGCATTGCCGTCAGCCCGCTGATCTTCCTCACGAGTTCGGCCGCGCGGAACGGCTTTTCGATCCGCGGCACGTCGGCCGGCACGTCGGAGGCGGCGCTCGCATATCCGGTGACGAGAAGCGCGGGTGTTCCGGGGCGGATATGGCGAAGCTCGCGGATCAGGCCGGCGCCGGACATGAGGGGCATCGCATAATCGGTGACGATCAGATCGTAGGTCGGGTCACTCTTGAAGATGGCGACAGCAGTCTGGCCGCTATGCGCCTGGTGCACCGTGTGACCGACGTCTGCGAGGATGTCGGCTGTCGCGGCACGAACGAGGTCTTCGTCGTCGACCAGCAAAATCTTCAGCGGGACGACGTCGCCCGGATCGAGCTCCGGCGCCTCCTCCAGTTCGGCTTCGCCCTGACCGATCGGCAGCCACAGGTTCACCGACGTCCCTTCGCCGAGCTTGCTTTCGAGACATAAAGCGCCGCCGGACTGGGCCGCGAGGCCATGAACCATGGACAAGCCGAGACCGGTGCCTTTCCCCCGCTCCTTGGTCGAATAGAAGGGTTCGACGGCCATGGAGAGCGTCCGCTCGTCCATGCCCTCACCGTCGTCCCTGACGACGATGCGCACATATTCGCCAGGCGACAGACCGGACGCATGGCCGTCCGCGACCTGCTCCCGTTCAGCGCTGATCAGCAGGCGGCCGCCTTTGGGCATGGCGTCACGCGCGTTCACTGCAAGGTTCAGCAATCCGAGCTCGAGCTGGTTCGGATCGACCAGCACCCACAAGTCCTCCGATGGCAGCCGAAGATCGAGACGGATGGTCGGTCCAAGCGAGCGTTCGAGCAGGTCGGTAGTCCCGAGCAGCACCCGGCCTACGGGCACGCTGCGGCTCTCCAGGCGCTGCTTGCGGGCGAAGCTGAGCAGGCGCGCGACCAGGACGCGGGCGCGTTCCGCGCTCGTCAGCGCGCCCTCGAGCAGGCGCAGCGATCTTTCGTCGTCCGTCTTTTTCGAAAGCAGGTCGAGGGCGCCGATGATCGGGGTCAGCAGATTGTTGAAATCGTGGGCGATGCCGCCGGTCAGCTGGCCGATCGCGTCCATCTTCTGCGTCTGGCGAAGCTCGGTGTGAACGCGCTCGAGCTCCTCGGTACGATCGACGACTAGCTGTTCGAGATCTTCTCGCGAGCGGGCCAGTACTTCGCGGGCCCGGACCAGCTCGTCGATGTCGGTGCACGTGCCGTACCAGCGAACAATCTCTCCGCCTTCATCGCGCACCGGCTGTGCGCGACCGATCACCCAGCGGTATTCGCCGGACCGGTGCCGCAGCCGATATTCGATGTGGTAGGGGTCACCGGTCTTGAGCGAGTGCTGCCAAAGCTCAAACGATCGTTGCTGATCATCGGGATGGAAAATGTCGTTCCAGCCTGCGCCGTCCGTCGAGCCGTAGGGAACCCCGGTGAATTCGTACCAGCGGTCATTGAAATAATCGTGGAAGCCGTCGGGCCGCGTCGACCAGATCATCTGATCGATCGAGTTGGTGATGGCGTGGAACTGGGCTTCGGATTCGATCAGGCGCGCCTGCGCACGCACCCGCTCCACATGTGCCCAGGAGCGCTGCGTGATCTCGGTGATGAGCGCGAGCTCATATTCCGACCAATAGTGCGGGTCCTTGTCGTGGATCGCCATCAGCGCCGTCAGCTTGCCGGCCTTCACGAGCGGCATGCAGATGGTCGAGCCGATCCCGATCGCCTGGAAGGTCGCTGCCTCCTCGGGCGCGATTTCCTTGAGATTATCGTTGATGATCAGCGGCCTTCCGGCGCCAAGTTCCTGGACCGCCAGCGTCCCGAAGTCGGCGAGGCTGTAGTGGCCGACGATCGAGGGTGAGCCGGGCGCATGCCAGTTGCCGCGGATGGTGAAGCCATCCTCATCGTCATCCATGTCGGCATAGGCGCAGTTTGAGATGCCGAGGTGCTCAGCCGTGAGGCGCGTCGTAATCGCCATGATGGTATCGGCGTCGCCGGCGCGCGAGACTTCCTGGGTAAGTTCGTCGAGGAACCGCAACATGGCCTCGCTCTGCCGCAGGCTCTGCTCGGCGCGGAAGCGGTCGGTCACGTCCTGGGTATGCTGGATGATCGCTTCGACCTTGCCGTCCGGTCCGATCACCGGCGTGTTGGTGGCCGACCACCAGCGCTCGTCGAAGCCGCCCGACGGCACCGGAATGTCATATTTCACCACGTCCATGACGTGCGGCCGCTTCGACGCGAGCGCTTCCTTGAGCGAGGCGAGCAGCAGCGGCACGCCGTCGGCACCAGGCTGGTCGGGGTTTGCAGGAAAAGCGTCGAACATCGACCTTCCGACGAGGTCTTCCCACCGCCGCATCGTTGCGCGCAGATAAGCGTCGTTCGCGTCGATGATCGTAAAGACCGGATCGTCCGGCGCCATGACGACCAGAGGCGCCGAGACGGCCGTAAACATACGGCGCAGCGCCGCAGCGCTTTCCGAACGGCTGGTATCTTGATGGTCGGCCACGTTTTCGGAACTCAGCATGGTCGAACCAGTCATTTGCCCTTTTGCCGCGCGAAGACATGTCGCGTGAGCCGGACAACCAGCCGTACCGGCAGCGCAACAACGGCGCTGGCAAGCGCCCGTTCCTTGTCGTCAGGCCCCAATAACTTCGCGCCCGATCAGCATCCGGCGGATCTCGTTAGTGCCGGCCCCGATGTCGAGCAGCTTGGCGTCGCGGTAATAGCGCTCCACGGGCCAATCCTTCGTGTAGCCGGCGCCGCCCAGCGCCTGGACAGCTTCGTTGGCCACCTTCACCGCGCTTTCTGAAGCCAGCAGGATCGCGCCGGCCGCATCGAAGCGGGTCGTCTTGCCGGCATCGCAGGCGCGCGCGACCTGATAGACGTAGGCGCGGGCCGAGTTGAGCGCGACATACATGTCGGCGATCTTCGCCTGCATCAGCTGAAAGCTGCCGATCGGTTTGCCGAACTGCTTGCGGTCGCGGACGTAGGGCAGGACCACGTCGAGGCATGCCTGCATGATCCCGATCTGGATGCCGGCGAGCACCGTGCGCTCATAATCGAGGCCGCTCATCAGCACCTCGACGCCCTTGTTCTCCTCGCCGAGAATGTTCTCCGGCGGCACGAAGCAATCGTTGAACACCAGCTCGTTGGTCGGCGAGCCGCGCATGCCGAGCTTGTCCATCTTCTGGCCAATGGAGAAGCCGTCCATCCCCTTCTCGATCAGGAAGGCGGTGATCCCGCGGCTGCCTTCCCCAGTCTTCGCATAGACGACCAAGGTGTCGGCATAGCCGCCGTTGGTGATCCAGAACTTGGTGCCATTGAGGCGATAGCCGTTGCCGCTCTTTTCCGCCTTGAGCTTCATGCCGACGACGTCGCTGCCCGCGCCGCTCTCGCTCATGGCAAGCGCGCCGACATGTTCGCCGCTGATCAGCTTCGGCAGATATTTGCGCTTCTGGTCCTCATTGGCCCAGCGGCGGATCTGGTTGACGCACAAGTTCGAGTGAGCGCCGTAGCTGAGCCCGATCGAGGCGGATGCGCGCGCGACTTCTTCTTGGGCGACCACATGCTCGAGATAGCCGAGACCGAGCCCGCCCCACTCCTCCTCGACGGTGATGCCGTGAAGGCCGAGCTCGCCCATCTGCGGCCAAAGGTCCTTCGGAAACTCATCGGTTTGGTCGATCTGCGCTGCAATCGGCGCGATCTTGTCGGACGCGAAGCGCTGCGTGGTGTCGCGGATCGTGTCCGCCATCTCGCCAAGGTTGAAATCGAGTCCGGTGTTGGACATGCCTGCTCTCCTGTTCCGGGCGCGCTAGCAGAGCGCCGCCGGAGTGAACAAGCCGCCTCTAACGGCCGAGAACCTGCGCCGTTGGCACTAGTCGGACTTCGTGCATCATCCCCAGATAACCGTCGAAATAGGGTTTGTGGGTCGATCCGACGATCACTAGCGCCCGATCTCCCGGGGATCTTGCGAGCGCCGCGCGGATGTTCGCGATCATGGAAAGGTTGCGGGATTCCCACCAGCCAACATAGCGCCGGCCGTGCTGACCGGCCGATGGGGTGACGAAAGCCTTGCCCATATCCGATCGAACCGTTGCCCTGCCACGTCGTCGCGGTTCACGAAGCGATAGTAAGCGAGCAAAGTCTCCGCACTGGCGATGTCCTGCATTCCCTTCCGGGCCTCATCGGCCAGCGGCAGCGGCGAGCCGCTCCATATTTCGCGCATCGCCGCGCCAAGGCCCGGAGGCGCCTCCGCCTGGACCCGGTCAGCGAGGTGGCTGTCGGTCGGATATATCCGCTCGAGACCGAGACGCGCGGCCAACGTGGCGGCGATGAGGAAGTTTTCGTTCCGCCGCTTCGAGAGGTCATCGAGTTCGGTTGCGAGCGCGGGGCTCACCCCGTCGCCGGCAGGGCGTTCCGACACAGGGAGGCGAAGCCACTGGGTGGCAGCGGAGCCGAGATTGCCGGCGGCCGCAAACAGCCCGCCCATTCGACGCCGCTCTGCCGCAGTGGACGCAGGGCCAAGCTTTTGCACCGCCTCTTCCGCCGCAGCTTCGGCCGCAGGCATGTCCAAGCCAAGGGCTTTGCCTGCGAGTGCGGAGATCGCCTCGACTCGGGCGCAATAGCTTTGAGCCGTGTCTGGCCAACTTTTCTCGTACCGGCGAAGCAAAAAGCATTCGGGCCCCGAAGGCGCTTCGATCGTGATCACGCCCGGCTTCCACGCCGCCAGTTGGTCCAGCAACGGGTCGAGCCACTCTGGCTGCAACTTCTCCATGCCCGAGAGGTGAGGCGTGCCCAACAGCAGGACGGGCGTCGGGCTCGGCGTCGGCCAGGGACCTACGAGGGGCTCGGCAGCGGCCGTTCCGGTGAGGAACAGGCCAGCCAGGCCGGCAAAAGCCTTCGTGAGGCTAATCGTCCGTCGGACCATTCCTCGCTCTCCCCCTGACTTCGGAGAGGATGCGGGCGCCCATTTGAAGAAGCAAGCAAGCTCCCTTATGTGCACCGCAACAAATCATCCTGGAGCAGCACATGGCCACCCAAGCCTCCGATCCGACCGTCATCCTTTCGATCGCGCGTACGCCGATGGGCTCGATGCAGGGCGCACTTGCCGACGCCTCCGCGACCGATCTCGGCGCAACGGCGGTGAAGGCGGCTGTCGAGCGGGCCGGGATCAGCGGCGACGCCATCGACCGCATCTACATGGGCTGCGTGCTGCCGGCAGGCCTCGGCCAGGCTCCCGCCCGCCAGGCGGCGATCAAGGCCGGGCTGCCGACGTCGGTGCAGGCGACCACCGTCAACAAGGTCTGCGGGTCGGGCATGCAGACGGTGATCATGGGCGACGAGGCGATCCGCACCGGCAACGCCGAGGTGATCGTAGCGGGGGGCATGGAGAGCATGACCAACGCGCCATACCTGCTGAAGAAGCACCGTTCGGGCGCCCGCATCGGTCACGACACCGCCTACGACCATATGTTCCTCGACGGGCTCGAGGACGCCTACGAAGAAGGCCGCGCGATGGGCAGCTTCGCCCAGTGCACCGCGGACGAATATCAGCTCACGCGGCAGCAGATGGACGAATATGCGATTGAGAGCCTTCGCCGCGCGAAGGACGCGATCGACAATGGCGGCTTTGGCGACGAGATCGTCCCCGTCACCATCAAGACCCGCGCCGGCGAGACCGTAGTCGACACCGACGAAGCGCCCGGCCGCGGCCGTCCTGACAAGATCCCGCAGCTGAAGCCCGCCTTTTCGAAGGAAGGGACGATCACTGCCGCGACTTCATCGTCGATCTCCGACGGCGCAGCTGCTGTCGTCCTGACCAGCGAATCCAAAGCCCGCGAAAAAGGATTGCAGCCGATCGCCCGCATCGTTGCCACTGCGGCGCACGCGCAGGAGCCGGCGCAGTTCACGGTCGCCCCGATCGGCGCGATCGAGAAGGTGCTCAACAAAGCGGGTTGGAAGGCCGGCGAGGTCGACCTGTGGGAAGTGAACGAGGCGTTCGCCTGCGTCGCCATGTTCGCGATGAAGGACCTCGGCATCCCGCACGAGAAGATCAACGTCCATGGCGGCGCGACCGCGCTCGGGCACCCGATCGGCGCCAGCGGCACCCGCATCATCGTGACGCTGGTCAACGCGCTCAAGCAGAAGGGCGCCAAGCGCGGCGTCGCCAGCCTGTGCATCGGCGGCGGCGAAGCCACCGCGGTGGCGGTGGAGCTGGTCTAGACTACTTCTTGCCGGCGTAGGCCTCGCACTCGATCTCGACGAGGCCGCCGAGAGCGAGGCCGCTTGCGCCGAATGCGCTTCGGGCCGGGCGCTTCCCTTCGGGGAAGTAGGTCACATAGACTTTGTTCATCGCCGGCCAGTCCTTCATGTCGGCGAGCATGACCGTGCAGTGAAACACGTCTTCGTGGGTGAGACCCGCGCGCTTTAGGACGGCGCCTATGTTGTCGAGCGTCTGCTTGGTTTGCGCTTCGATGCCATCGGCGAGCTTACCGTCGGCGCCGACTCCGAGCTGGCCCGCCATATAGAGGACGTCGCCCACGCGAACCGCGCTCGAGAATGGCGCGCCTGGACCGGCGGGAAAATGTTCGACGGTTTGCGGTGGGGCTGCCGCGGCCGCCGTTGCCGTTAAAGCCAAGGCCGCTGCTGCGATCATCTTCATATTCGCCCCCCTCTAATCAGATCAGTCGACGACTTCGTTCGCTCCCACCCCCCAGAGGTCGGACGTGCGAATATAGCCTTCCTTCTTGGCCACTTCGATGCGGCACCAGCCGTCGCGGCAATGGTCGATCCGGCCGACCACGCCGGGTTCGAGCAGATAGCGGATCTTGGCGCCGTCGTCGGCGCTGCTGCGCACCGGGCGCGGATCGCCGGGTTTGACTAGGGCCGTGCGGCGGTCGCTGAGCAAGGTCACGAGCATCCAGCCTTGGGCGCCTTCATGGTCCTCGATCAGCCGCCATGTCTCGTAGCGCTTGAGGACTCGGACCGGCAGGTCACGGCGCTGGTAGAGCCAGACACCCGGGTAGTTTCGGCCGGGGCCGGTGCGGGTCATCGCCTGCCCCGACGCGATCGAGGCCCAATAGGGGGTCTTCTTGTCCTGCGCAGCGGCGGGCCCGCTCACGCCGAGGAGCAACAGCACGCCAATCGCCCCCCACAGCCGCATCAGGCGCCCGTCAGGATCCGGTCGACCAGTTGCTTCACGGTCGGGACGAAGCCATTCGAGTAGAACGGGTCGGTCTTGAACCGGAACGCCGAATGGCCGGCGAACATGAGGTTGTGCTCGACGGGGCCGCCATGGGCGATGTCCTGAAGCGTCTTCTGGATGCAGAAGCTGCGCGGATCGGCGAGCCGGCCGGTCGAGTTCTTTTCATTGTCCGCCCAGGACGAGAAGGCGCATTGCGACAGGCAGCCCATGCATTCGGCCTGGTCGATGCGGATCTGCTTTTCGCCTTCAGGAGTGACGAAGATCAACGTGTCGTCGGGGGTCTTCATCGCCTGGGTGAAGCCGCGCGCATACCATTCGCGCGCATGGATCAGGTCGCCCTTTGTGACCCAATAATTCTTCTTGTTGCCGATGCCGACGTCGAGCTCGAAATGATGATCGCCGATCGGCTCCTTGGTGAAGGCGATCTGGCGTTCGCTGCGCGCTTCGAGCTCGCGCAGGAACGGGTTGCGCACGGCCGACGAATAGAAGCCGGTCGGGGAGAAGCGGTGGAGCAGGATGTCGCCTTCCTCCAGCGTCATCAGCCGCGCCTTCCACTCGGGCGGGATCGGGCTTTCCTGGGTGAGCAGCGGACGCGTGCCGAACTGGAATGCGATCTGGCCGAGCTCAGGATTGTCGATCCAGTTTTCCCATTCGTCGAGCCGCCAGACGCCGCCGGCCATGACGATCGGGACGCTGTCGGGCACCCCGCCCTCGCGCATCACGTCGCGCAGTTCCTTGACGCGCGGATAGGGGTCCTGCGGCTCGCGCGGGTCTTCCGCGTTCGACAGGCCGTTGTGGCCGCCGGCGAGCCACGGGTCTTCGTAGACGACAGCGCCAAGCCACTCGGCGGCTTTCGAATAGGCCCGCTTCCACAGCGCGCGGAAGGCGCGGCCGGAGCTGACGATCGGCAAGTAGAAGACGCCATAGGATGCGGCGATCTCGGACAATTTGTAGGGCATGCCCGCGCCACAGGTGACGCCGGCGATCTTGCCCTTCGCGCGTTCGAGCACGCCGTGAAGGATCGGCACCGCGCCGCCCATTTCCCACAGCACGTTGATGTTGATGAGGCCCTTGCCGTTGGCCATCTCGTAGGCGCGCTCGACCTGGGCGACCGCGCCATCGATGCCGTACTGGATCAGCTCCTCATGCCGCTGCCGCCGGGTCATGCCCTGGTAGACCTGCGGGATGATGCGACCTTCGGGATCGTAGCTGTCGGCATTGACCGCCGAGACGGTCCCGATGCCGCCGGCAGCGGCCCATGCGCCCGAACTTGCGTGATTGGTGGCGCTGACGCCCTTGCCGCCTTCGATCAGCGGCCAGACCTCGCGTCCGGCGTACATGATGGGCTTCAGGCCCTTGAACAAATGCTTTCTCCTGGGGCGCGTTGCGTCCGTGAAGGCGCCCTATAGGCGCAATTAACAGCGATGCGAATAATCTGCTGCGGGCCTGCCGGTTCCCTCAATCGAGCGAGTAATCGAGGCCGATGTCGACGGCCGGAGCCGATTGAGTGATCCGCCCGACCGATATGAAATCGACGCCCGTTTCCGCAAGCGAGCGGATGGTCTGCAGCGTCACGCCTCCGGATGCCTCGAGCGGAACGCGCCCCGCGACCAGCGCCACTGCGTCGCGCAGCGTCGCCGCATCCATATTGTCCAGCAGCAGGCGATCGGCGCCGGCCTGGAGCGCTGGTTCGATCTGCTCGATGCGGTCGACTTCGACCTGGACCTGCAGTCCGGTGTCGGCGGCCTTGGCGCTGCGCACCGCTTCGGCGACGCCGCCGCACACCGCGACATGATTGTCCTTGATCAGCACGCCGTCGTCGAGGCGCATGCGGTGGTTCTGAGCCCCGCCCATCCGCGCCGCATATTTGTCGAGAACCCGAAGCCCCGGAATGGTCTTGCGCGTGTCGAGCAGGGTCGCGCCGGTCCCGGCGATCGCGTCCACATAGGTGCGGGTGAGCGTGGCGATGCCGGACAGATGCTGCAGCGTGTTCAGCGCCGAGCGTTCCGCCGTCAGCATTGAGCGCGCATTGCCCGAAAGGTGCATCAGCGCCGTGCCATGCTCGGCGACATCGCCATCCTCGACGAGCAGGTCGATGTCGACCTGCGGATCCAGCTCCCGGAAGAAGGCTGCGGCGAGCTCCAGTCCCGCGACCACGATCAACTGGCGGCAATTCATTTCCGCCGTGAACCGCGCGTCCGCCGGGATGGTGGCGGCCGAGGTGACGTCGCCACCGGCGCCGAGGTCTTCGGCAAGCGTGGACTGGACGAACGCGTCGAGGTCGAAGTTATCGGGAAGCGCCATGCGGCTGCTCTAGGCGAGCGACGCGCGCAGCGACAAGCTCAGGTCGCAGGCTCCGCTTCGGTGGCGGCACGCCAGCGGCCTTCTTTCCAGGCGAAGCGCTTGGCATCGAGGGCTTCGAAAGCATCGCCCTTCCAGGCGTTCACTGTCACGGTGACCGAGGCTTCGCCGACATCGATGGTGTTGAAGCTTTGCTCCTGTTCGCGAACCCGCGTCGATGTCGCGGTGCCGGCTTGGACGACGAGCGCGCCGCCCGCGCGCGTAACCAGGTCGCTCGCATCATGCGTCTCGGCATGATGATTGTGCCCTGCGAGCAGCAGGTCGACGCCGGCATCCTGCACCGCGTCGAGCGCCAGCTCCTGACGACCAATGGCGGGCGTCACCTCGCTCCCGACCTGCAGCGCAAACAGCGGATGGTGGGTGACGAGAATGCGGAACGAGTCCTTGGGCGTCCGCGCGAACGTCTCGCGGATGAAGGTCACCTGCTCCTCGTTCATCCGCCCATCCTTGAAGGTCAGCGAGCGGGCGGTGTTGATGCCGAGCACGGCAACGCCGGGAAGCTCCACGAACGGACATAGGCTCTCGTCGATAAAGCGTCGGTAGCGGGCGAGCGGCGAGAGAAAGCGGCGGAGCACGTCGTAGAGCGGCACGTCATGGTTGCCGGGAACGCCGAGCACCTCATGGCCGGCGCGCTGCAGCCGCTCGAGGAAGCGGCACGCTTCCTTGAACTGTTCAGTGCGCGCCCGCTGCGTGAAATCGCCGCTGATGACGACTAGGTCGGGCTTGAGCTCGTCGACCTGGCGCTCGACGCCTTCGACGATGCGCTCGTCATGGGCGCCGAAATGCAGGTCGGAAAGATGGACGATGCGGGCCATGGCCCAAGAACGCGGCTCCGCCGCGACGGTTCAGTGATTCAGGAACAACAACAGCTTCACGTCGATTCCGAAGCCCTCGGTTCGCTTCTGGTCGAGGAAGTGGGCGATCTCCTCTCGAGGGACGAGGTGGACGTTAATGTCCTCGTTCTCGTCGCCGCCGCCCTCGCCCACCCTGCGAAGGCCGTGCGCCCGAACGAGGGTGAAACTTTCTGACAGCATGCCGGGTGAGGCGTAGAACTGGCCGAGCCGCTCGATCCGCTCGGCGGTGAACCCCGTTTCCTGCTCCAGTTCCTTGATCGCGGTGCTCTCGACCGTCGCCGCTTCGTCCTCGTCGCCGACAAGGCCCGCCGGCAGCTCGATGCAGCGGCGGTTCGGGCCGACGCGCGGCTGATCCACCAGGATCAGCTTGCCTTCGAACTCGGCAAGGACTGCGACCGCACCGATGTTGCGCGCGCGGCTCGCATATTCCCAACGCTCGCGCTTCAGCAGCCGAACGAACTTACCCTCGCAGAGCACTTCGGGCTCCGGCAGCTCGTCGAGACTCTTCATAGTTCAATCAGCTTGTCAGGGATTTCGTTGCGGTCGTTCGCGGAGCGTGGGAAATGCTCGGCGAGCACTGCACCGACCTGCTCGATCGCCGCGACGATGCCGTCGGCAATGCGGCCCTCCTTCACCTCGACCAGCAGCGCCGCCATGGCGTCGCCCCAGGTCTCTGGCGTCGTCACTTTGGTAATCGCCTCATCGGCGACGATCTCGGCGCGATGCTCGGCCATCGACAGATAAATGAGGATGCCGGTGCGGCCGACGGTCCGCCGCTCGGCGGCTGCCTTGAAGACGGCGACGGCGCGCCGGCGGACGCGTCGGGTCTTGGTGGCGCCCGGGGTCAGCGCGAGCCGGAGCGGTGTATACTTCAAGATGAGCAGCACCGCGGTGAACTTCAGCACCGCAAGGATCATGAGGAAGGTCAGAAGCTCGCCGATGGTCGGCTCCGGATGCCAGCCGCCAGTCAGGGTCACATACCAAGATTCGAGCCAATCCGGCCGCCACGCCGCCCAGGCAAGCACGAGGATCATCGCGGCGGCGGCCCAGTGGAGGGCGACGTCGTGATAGGCGTCGCTGCTCGGCGTCGCGACGGCGACGATTTCGCCGTTCGACTGGCCCTCCGCGACCGCAATGGCGGCGCTCACCTTCTGGTGGTCGGCGTCTGGAAGCTGCGTCACCACGATCCTGACGCGCCTCCGCCGCCGAACGAGCCGCCCCCGCCCGAGAAGCCGCCGAAACCGCCGCCCCCGCCGAAACCGCCTCCGCCGCCCCAACCGCCGCCGCCCCAGCCGCCGCGACGCGATCCACGGCTAAGCTCGTTGAGGCCCCAAAGCACGACCCACGGGCTGATCCCGCCGCGACCGCGCCGGCCGCGATACCGCCGTCCGCGCGCGCCCCGGCTCATGCTGCCGATCACGAACAGGATAACGATGATCCAGAAGAAGACTGGAATGATGCCCGGGCTTTCGTCGCGCCGCTGCTGCTGGGCCTGATCGGCCTTGGCAACGTTCTTTGATGCTTGCTCCGGCGACAGGCTCATCTGGGTGATGATCTGGTCGGCGCCGGCGACGATGCCGCCGCCCATGTCACCCGCTTTGAAGCGCGGGAGAATGGATTCGCGGATGATGATGCTCGACACTGCATCGGTCAGGAATATGCGGGCTTCGTAACCGGTTTCGATCCTGACCTTCTTCTCGTTCGGCGCGACGAGCAGGATGACGCCGTCGTCCTCGCCCTTGCGGCCGATCGCCCATGTCCTGCCGAGGCGGTAGCCATAATCCTCGATCGTCCGGCCTTCGAGGCTCGGCACGGTGGCGACCACGAATTGCCGGCCGGTCTGCGTCTCCAGCGCCTCGCTCTTCGCCGTCAGGTCGGCGACCTGCTGCGGGGTGAGCAGGTGCGCATTGTCGACCACACGGCCCGTCAGCTGCGGAAAGGTCTGCGCCGCGGCGGGCGTGGCCAGCGCGAGCAGCGCCAGCCACAGGAAGACGAGATATCGGCGCACTTAGCCCGCGGTGTTGAAGTCGACCTTGGGCGCGTTCTGCGATCCCGAGGCGGCTTCGAACGGCACCTTCGGCTTGGCGCCGTAGAAGATCTTGGCGCCGATCGCGTCGGGGAAGGTGCGGATGCGGGTGTTATACGCCTGCACCGCCTCGTTATAATCCTTCCGCGCGACGAGGATCGAATTTTCCGTCCCTTCGATCTGCGACTGAAGAGTCAGGAAGTTCTGGTTCGATTTGAGGTCCGGGTAGGCTTCGAACGTCGCCAGCAGCCGTCCGAGCGAACCGCCGAGCTGCCCTTGGGCATTGGCATAGGCCTGCATCTTGGCAGGATCGCTGAGGTCATCGGCATTGACCTGGATGCTGCTCGCCTTGGCGCGCGCCTCGGTGACCTGCGTCAGCACGTCCTTTTCCTGCTTGGCATAGCCCTTCACCGTCTCGACGAGGTTCGGGATCAGGTCGGCGCGGCGCTGATATTCAGCCTGCACCTGGCCCCATTTGGCGGTGACATTCTCTTCCGCAGTCGGAACGGAGTTCAGGCCGCAGCCGGCGAGGCTGACCGCCGCTACGGGCGCAAGAAGAGAAAAACGGCGCAGTCCACTCATGTCGAAGTCCCCTCGAAACGACACCCTTGTTGACGCATAACTAGAAGCGCGCCGGTTTCGTTTCAATGCGCTGTCTTAGAAAAACAACACAGCAGTACTGCTGCAGGGGGGCTCATGCTTCGCGAATTTCGACAGTTCATCAGCAGAGGCAATGTGTTAGACCTGGCGGTCGCCGTGATCATCGGCGCCGCGTTCGCGACGATTACGACCAGCCTAACCGAGGACATCATCATGCCGGTGGTCGGCGCGCTGTTCGGCGGGCTCGATTTCTCCAGCTATTTCGTGCGGCTCGGACCCGTGCCCGACGGCTATCGCGGAAGCTTGACCGATTATGCCGCACTCAAGGCCGCGGGCGCGCCGGTGCTCGGATGGGGCCAGTTTGTCACCGTCGTAATTAATTTCCTGATGCTCGCCTTCATCATCTTCCTGCTGGTGCGGGCGGCCAATCGGGCGACGGGCAGGCGCGAGGACGCGGCAGGCCCGACGGAAATCGAGCTGCTGGCCGAGATCAGGGATGAGCTGAGAAGGAGATAGGTCCGAGGGATTCTGTTGCTCGGCTCCCTCGGAGGCCGCCGGATTCCCATTCTGTTGCCCGGTTGGGTCCAACCGCGCTTAAGCTTTGTAACGTCTGACCGTTAGGCCGTCAGTTACGCAGCAATAGCGAGCGCCTCGTTATCGTTGGCACTTGTGTGAATGAGCCGTCACGGTGGCCCGATCCGATCGGCAATCGCGTCTTTATTGCACTCGTCGATCCTATTTCGCCCCCATCAACATCCCTCGCTTTAACGAGGAGTGATGGTGGAGGCGCCGGGGTACTGCCCCCCGGGTCCGAAATGCCTATTCCACGCAACAATCTACCGACATAGCCGGTTGCCCGGCACGGGAAGACATAGGGATTTTCCCCTCGAATCTCAAGCGGCGCGCTGGTAATGGGCGACCCGCACACATCCACCAGGGGATATCAAAACTATGAAAAAGCTTGCTTTTGTGATCGGCGGCGCGGCGCTCATGGCTCTGTCGGCCTGCAGCGGCAACAATGACGACGCGGTCAACAATGCCGAGCTCAACCAGCCGGCGGCCGAGGACCTGAACGTGCTCGCCAATGCCGCGGCGACGAACGCGGAAGACGCGGCGCTCGGCAATCAGCAGCAGCAGCTGGAAGACGAGAACGCCTCGGCGACGGTGAACACGACCGCCAACACCACGGAGTCGACCGACGCCGACGAGCAGAACGTCAGCGGCATGTAATCCGGCTGTTCGGCAGTCTGTTCAAAGGAAAAGCCGCTCGGGAAACCGGGCGGCTTTCTCTTTGCGTGAGCCACGACTAGGGCGGCTTTGATGGCCGATGACGCGATCCCCGCCGCTACGCTGATCGTCGTCCGGGACTCGCCCGCGGGTCCGCCTGAGATCCTCATGGTCGAGCGCGCTGAAGGCATGGCTTTCGCCGCCGGCGCTCTGGTCTTTCCGGGCGGTCGCATCGATGAGGCGGACCGCGAGCTTGGCGCCCGGCTCGGCGTCGAGCCGGCCATCGTCGCGGCCATTCGCGAAACCCTTGAGGAGACCGCGATCCCCGTCGGACTGTCGCCCCTGCCCTCCCCTGAAGCGGCGGTCGAGCTGCAGCGCGCCCTGATCGCAGATGAACCGTTCGCCCGGCTCCTCGATGCCTACCGGCTATGCCTTGAACCGCAAATGCTGACACCCTTCGCCCGCTGGGTTCCGAAATTCCACGCAGTCCGGCGCTTCGACACCCTCTTCTTCGTCGCTCAATCCCCGGAAGGAAGCTGGGAGCCTCAGGTGGTCGAGGGCGAATGTGCCGGTGCAGCATGGCTGCGCGCGTCCGACGTTCTCGCGCGCGAAGCTCAGGGCCAGGCGCGGCTGATCTTCCCGACCCGGCGGACGCTCGAGCGGCTCGCCCAGCATGCGACCTTCGGCGGCATCCGCGACGATGCGGAGGGGCATCCGATCGAGCCTGTGACCCCGTGGGTCGAGGAAAGGGACGGAGAAAAGTACATCACCATCCCGGCCCATCTCGGCTTCCCGGTGACGGAGGAGCGCCTTGAAGGCTTGTGGCGCGGCTGATCCGGATCGGTGCGGCGTGGTTCATCGTCCTGGCTCTGGGCGCCGCCGCCTACATCACTGCGCGTGACTACATCCGCTCGCATCCACAGGATGTGCCGTGGACTGCGCTGAGGCTTACCGACCCGGTAGGCGCCTTCACGCTGCGCAAGCTCGGCGCACTTGCTGAGGAGCCGGCCCAGTGCCGCTCGTTGCTCCTCGAAGCGCGGGCCGCCGACGTTCCGGCCCCTTCCCGGCGCCCCAGCCCCGAATGCGGATACGACAACGGCATTCGGCTGGCCGCAGCGGCGGGAGAGGCAGCGATGTCGCCGGCCGGCGTTATCGTCAGCTGCCCCGTCGCCGCGGCGATGCTGCTGTTCGAGCGGCAGGTGCTGCAGCCCGCAGCCGAACGGCACTTCGGCAGCCCGATTACCGCCATTCATCATGCGGGCTCGTACAATTGCCGCCGGATCTACGGCCGCAGCGAGGGTGCATTCAGCGAGCATGCCGCGGCGAACGCGCTCGATATCACCGGCTTCGCGCTTGGCGACGGCACGCGCGTCAGCGTGCTCGCCGACTGGAACTCACTCGGACCCAAAGGAGCATTTCTGCGCGAAGTGAAGGACGGGGCGTGCCGGCTTTTCGCCACCACCTTGTCGCCGGATTATAACGAGGCGCACCGCGATCACCTCCACTTTGACCAGGCGTCGCGGCGCACTTCCGGCTTCGGCCTCTGCCGCTAGGCGGCCGAGTCGCCGCCCCACCAAAGAAAAGGGACCCGCCGAAGCGGATCCCTCCTCAAAGCCGAAGCTGTCGCCTGACTTATTTCAGGTGGTTCGAGAGATGCTTGTTCATCTCGAACATGCTGACGCGTTCCTTGCCGCCGAAGACCTTCTTCAGCTTGTCGTCAGCAACGATTTCTCGTTTGTTCTGCGGGTTTTGCAGGTTGTTCTTGCGGATGTGGTCCCACACCTTCGAAACGACCTGGCTGCGCGGAAGCGGGTCGCTCCCGCAAATCGCCGCGAGGTCCGCCGACGGTTGAACCGGACGAGCGAGCCCGCCCCCTGCTTTACGACCACTACCTTCTGCCATCAGGCCCTCCTGTTGTTCTGGCGTTGGTAGAGCGCAAAGCTTTGCTGTTTGCAATGCTGTTCCAGAGGGGAAATCCCCTTCAGCGGCGACCGAACGGCACGACCCGGTTGTCGATGTCATGGCCGATGTCGGCCCGGCCGCCGTACGCAATGCCCGAACGAGCGCACCATTCCTCCACGATCGCACATTCGTCGCGGCCGAAATCGGGGTCGTTTTCAGGGATCTGACCCACCCGGCCGAGCCGCAGCCGCGCAGCCTTGCGGACGTTCTCGCTGGAGGTGACGTGGAACATCGTCCGGTCGATTCGATAATGATGTTCGCCGACATCCTCGATCAGCAGGTCGACGCCTTCAAAGTTGGGTTCGAGCACCGTGCCAAGCAGCGCCGCCAGCACCGTCAGGTTGAAGGCCATCGCAGGACCTTTAAGCTCAGGTTCGACCGCAGCGGGGTCTCGGCGGATCAGCCAGTCGAGCGCGCGGTTCACCGCAGCCTCGCCGCCGTCACGCACGATGTCCTGCGGCATCGGGCCCCAGGCAACGTCGAGCCCGGCCCGATGGAAACCGCCGAGCAAGAAGCCAGCGTCGCTGTATCCCATATAAACTTTGGAGCGGGCGGCATCGGGCAAGTCGCGTATCGCCGCCTCGGCAATGCGATTCGACCCGTAGCCGCCACGTGCGAACCACACCGCGTCGACCGAAGGGTCAGCCATCACCTCGCGCAGGGCGCTTAGGCGCGCCGCGTCAGGGCCCGCGAAATGGCCGTCGGAAAGGAAGCATTGCGGATGGACGAAGAGTTCATGGTCCCCGCGCGCCTCAGCGAGTGCCACGACGCGTTCCGCCGCAACCTTGTGGAGCGAGGAGCTAGGAGCAACCACCGCGATACGCATGCGCGGTGCTTAGGGTCCTGCCTTCACGCGGGCAATTGCTTCCCCCGCGCCGGCCTTCAGTTCGTGCGGTGCGTGGCGGCGAATAGGCCGAGTGTCAGCGCAGCACGCTGCTCGACCACCGGAATGTCGGCCGGCGCAGCGGGCACACCGCAGCTTGGCGTCTGCGCATAAGCGTTAGCGAGCGCCTGCGCCTCCTGCGGCGATCCCGGAGTAGCCGCGACAACCTTGTAAACCAGCCCGGGCGACTGGACGGCCAGGCAACGGCCCACCGAATCGATAGTCACGCCCGCAGCTGCTTTGTACAAGCTTGCCCCGGCGGCCGCGTCCGCAGGTGCAGCGCGGTCCGGATAGGTCCGATTTTTGGCACGGATCAGCTGCTCCGCTACTGCAGAGTTGATCAGGAAAAGTGGCAAGCCACTCGACTTTCCGCTGCATGCCTTGTGCTTGCCGCTCAGTGCCTTCGACAGGCGGTCAAACCGAGGGTCAGTCGTCATAGCGCCGCCCACCAGTTCTGGTGCCGCTTCGCCGGTCCGCTTGATGAGGCAAGTGGCAACCTGCGCCGCGTTTGAAGCAGCCGCGGCGGGTTGTGAGGTGATGCGCCGCATGTCCCATACGACCATCTCCTGGCGGATCTGATCCATGGTCGGCCTGTTCATCTCGAACGAAGGGGGTGGAGGCGGAGGCGGAGGCGAATTCTGCTGCGCCCCGGCCGCTGAAGCCATGGTCAGCGCTGACGCCCAAATTAACGCCCGAGTACAAGTCATCATCGCAGGTCTCCCCTTCAACCGGCGAAGTCTGCACCTTCTTAACACGAGTGACAAGCCGCTCGACAGTCGCCCCGCACTGCCTTGCCAATGATGGGCTTTCGCTGAGAGTCACAACGCAATAGGGCCGCCGCCATGATCGATACTCCGGTTTTCTTCAGCGGCATCGGTGGCAGCGGGATGCTGCCGCTCGCTTCCATTGTGCGCGCCTCGGGCGCGAAGGTCGCGGGCTCCGACCGCTCGCTCGATGCGGGCCGGACGCCGCAGAAGTTCGATTATCTGCGTTCGCTCGGCATCCAACTGTTCGCGCAGGACGGATCAGGCCTGCAGGACGGCATGACGCTGGTCACCTCGGCAGCGGTCGAGGACACCGTTCCCGACGTTGTGCGCGCCCGCGAACTCGGCCTGTCTCACCTGACGAGGCCACAATTCCTCGCCGAGCTGCTCAATTCGGCGCGGCGCAGCATCGCCGTTGGCGGGACGAGCGGCAAGTCCACCGTCACCGGCATGATCGGCTGGATCCTGCACGCCTGCCATCGCCAACCGACCGTGATGAACGGCGCGGTGATGAAGAATTTCGTAACGCCGTCGGCGCCGTTCGCGAGCGCGCTGGTCGGCGACCCCGAACTGTTCGTGAGCGAAGTGGACGAAAGCGACGGCTCGATCGCGCTCTACCATCCGGAAGTCGCGGTGCTGACCAACATCAGCCTGGACCATAAGGAGATGGAGGAGCTGCGCAGGCTGTTCGCCGGCTTCCTCCTTCAGTCGCGCAAGGCCGTGCTCAACCTCGACGATCCCGAGACGCGCGCGCTCGGCGAAGCCGTGCCCGACAAGCTGGTCGGCTACGGATTCGACAGCCCCGCGGCCGCCTTCAAGGGCCGCGACCTCAAGCTCGAGCCGAATGGCGTGCGCTTCTCCGTCGGTTCTGGCGGCGAACGGCACGAGGTGCACTTGCAGGTGCCGGGACGGCACAATGCATCGAACGCCCTCGCCGCCATCGCCGCTGCAGCATCGGTTGGTGTTCCCGTTGCAGATGCCGCCGCAGCCCTGGCAAGGTTCGAAGGGCTTCGCCGGCGCATGGAAACGGTCGGCGAGGCAGCGGGCGTCACGGTGATCGACGATTTCGCCCACAATCCCGACAAGATCGCCGCGACTCTCGACACGCTGCGCGCTCATCCCGGCCGCTTGCTGATCATGTTCCAGCCGCACGGATATGGACCGCTCGCCAAGATGGGCCAGCAACTGGCCGACGCCCTTGCCAGCGGCATGGCGCCCGGCGACCGGCTCTACCTGCCCGATCCCGTCTATCAGGGCGGCACCACCGAGCGGGTCCACGGCAGCGACTGGCTGGCCGCGCAGGTGAAGGACCGGGGCCGCGACGCCTTCCATATCGCCGAGCGGCTGGCGATCGGCGAAGCGCTTGTCGGCGACGCTAGAAGCGGGGACCGGATCCTGATCATGGGCGCCCGCGACGACACGTTGATCGACTTCGCCCAGCATCTGGTGGACCAGCTCGCGGCGCGGAACTGATCGAGCGCTTCAGCGTCGGGCGTGCATGGCACGACCCGGATCAGTCACTGGCTGGAAGCTTCCTCAAGTCGAGCGCGAGCTGCTGCTGCGACAGTTTCCGCCCAAGTACGCGAACGTGGTTGCCGATCATGTGACGCTGCGGGTCGGCGCTGGACCCCAGACGCCACTGCCGCCGCAGCCGGATCACGCGCGGGTCATCGGACGTGCCGACGATGGAGAAAGCCTCGAGTGCCTGGTCGTCGAGCTCGATGGCACGACGGACCGGCCGGACGGATCAACCTATCACATCACCTGGTCGCTTGGCCCCGGACGCAAGGCGCGGGAAAGCAATGACGTCCTTCGCGATCAAGGCTGGAAGCACCTCGACGCGCCAATCGACGTCGAGCTTGAGCCGGCGCGGTTCTGATGGCTGAGCCGAGGCTGTTCTTGGATGCGGACGGCGTGCTTGCCGACTTCGACGAGGGCTTCAGGAAGCTGCTCGGCGCCTATCCGCGCGACTATGAGCGCAAGCACGGCCGCGGCAGCTTCTGGAAGAAGCTAGCGACCGCCAGGAACTTCTACGGCAGCCTGCCGGAGATGCCCGATGCGCGAGTGCTGTTCGACGGCGTCAAGCATCTGAAGCCGACGATCCTCACCGGACTTCCGCTCGGCAAATGGGCCGCGCCGCAGAAGGTCGAGTGGGCGGCCGAACATTTTCCCGGCGTCCCCATCATCACCTGCATGGCGCGCGACAAGCACAAGCACATGCATCCGGGTGACGTGCTGGTCGACGATCGCGAGAACCACCGCGCCGCCTATGAGGCCGCCGGAGTCGTCTTCGTGCACCACAAGAATGCCGAGGACAGCCTCCGGCAATTGGCGAAGATCTACCCGTCGGTAAAGGCGCCAGAAAGCGCCTGAGCGCTGCTTAGGCCGCGGCCTTCAGGTCGACCTTTTCGACCCATTCCGGCCAGAACACCGGCTCGCGGCTCGACCAGCCCGGCGCCGTGGCAGCGCTTTCGCTGATCGACTGGAGCAGGGTCCGGCGACGGTCCGGGTGGAGGTGCGGTAGCGCCGCGGCTGCACAGAAGGCTGCCGGCAGCCACGGACGCGCCGACGCGCCGATCAGCCGCTCATACAAGAACCGGTAGGCTGCGAAGTTGAGCAGCCGGTCCTGGCCGAGGTCGAACGCGGAAATGGTGATCAGCATGCCGATGAACGGCTCGATCATGTCGAGGCCGCTATCGTCCGGCACCTGCAGGCGCAGATGGTCCAACTGCTTGTAGAGACGGGCTTGGCCGCGGATCGAAGCGGCTTCGCCTTCGTCGCGCGCCCAGCATTCGATCGCGTCGCGACGCCCGTAAGCGACGTCCAGCGAACGGCGGATGTAACGCTGTGTCGCCTTCGGGAAGCTCGCAAACTCCTTCATTTCCGAAAGCAGCATCGCCCCGCTTGCCGGCTGGCTGGTGCGCGTGATCATGAACCCGACTCCTTTTGCCCAGGCGGGATCATGCTATTGCCATGGTTTCGAGATACTTAACCATGATCCCACCCCCCGTTCATATTGAATCAGAGGGTGGTAGGCGCGTCTAGCCAGAAATTGGCCAAGCGCCTGAAAACTGTGGATTGTTGATTTGTTGCAACGCCGCTGCCGTCGGGCGACAGCAGCGAGACGTCACTCGGTAAAGCCCGAGGATGGCGCAGGCTCGCCGCTGTCCGGCTGCGCCGCCGAAGGGGGATCGGACGCGTCCATGGACTCGTCGCTGCCGACATCGGTTTTGAGGTCCGGATCATGCGGGTTCCGCTTCAACGCTTCCTCCAGGCCCGCTTCAGGCGGCGCCGAAAAAACCAGCGGTGGCGGCGTGTCCTTCTTCGCTTCGGTCACTGAAGTGGTCTCCGTCATGTCCATTGCTATTCTGTAACGAGCAGCAGGGTCGCCCCGTTCCCCATTGCCTGCTTTCGACGGGGTGCGGCGGAGCTTCTGCCAACGGGCCTTCAGGCGGTTTGCGGGACATGCGTTTTGCGACATGGTGCCGCCCAGATGCTGATGATGCCGCAACCTGTCGCCCACAGCCGCTTTGCCGACTGGCCCCTGGCGCTGAAGTCCATCCTCGGCTTCTGGCTATTCTATGCCTTGACGGTGCTGGCCCGGGCGTTCCTCGGCGCAGATCCCTGGACGACGCTGCAGAACAAACTGATCGTCGTCGCCATCGGCAGCGTTCTAACGGGCGTCGTCTACATCGCCATCAACCTGTTTGGCGTCGGCTCGAGCATCAGGCGCAAGGCCGTCATTGCCACCCTGGCATCGCTGGTGGTCGCGGCCGTGATGGGCGCGTCCTTGATCCTGCTCGAAAATTTCGCTC
Organism: Sphingomicrobium sp.; assembly: GCA_036563485.1. Taxonomy (NCBI): domain Bacteria; kingdom Pseudomonadati; phylum Pseudomonadota; class Alphaproteobacteria; order Sphingomonadales; family Sphingomicrobiaceae; genus Sphingomicrobium; species Sphingomicrobium sp. The sequence goes on from DATCMI010000001.1 coordinate 337,622, forward strand.
GTCCGAGCAATGAGGAGTTCCGCTTTCAGGCCCGCGAAGGCGTAACCGTGATCGCGAAAGGCAAGACCGTCGAGATCGAGCGGAAGGCTGCCGAGCCGCTGGTGCTCACCATGCCGACGGTGACGGACCTGGATACCAAGCAGCGGGTCCGGGTGATCGCCGACGCCGCTGTCGTGTGGCTGTTTTTCTTTCTCGCCTGGAGCGCCTTCTATCTCGCCAATCTCGCGCAGGCTGAAGCGTTGCGGGCGCAGCGGCGCGTGGCGGATGCCGAGGGCGCTGCACAAGCGGCGCAAGTCCGGGCGCTTCGCTACCAGGTCAACCCGCATTTCCTCTTCAACACGCTGAACTCACTATCGTCGCTGGTGATGACCGGGCGCACCGACCGCGCCGAAGCCATGCTGCTGGCGCTATCGACCTTCTTCCGGACCAGCCTTTCGCTCGATCCGGGCGCCAACGTGACGCTTGCTGAAGAGATCGACCTGCAGCGGCTCTACCTGGATATCGAGAAGGCTCGCTTCCCCGATCGGCTGCATGTCCAGATCGACGTGCCGGACGAGCTCGCCCAGGCGCGGCTGCCGGCGCTGCTGCTTCAGCCGATCGTCGAGAACGCGATCAAATATGGCGTATCGAACAGCCGCAAGGCGGTGCTGATCCGCATCGAGGCCAAGCGGGTGGACGCAAGCCGCATGGTTCTTGAAGTCAGCAATCGATTGAAAAACGGCGGGCGCGAGGAGCTGCCGGCCGCGACCCACGAAGGAACCGGCCTTGGCCTCAGCAACGTCATTCAGCGCCTGGAAGCGCGGTTCGGAAATCGCGCCAGCTGCCGCTTCGGGCCGATGACCGGCGGCGGGTTCAAGGTGTCCATCACCATGCCGATCGACCACGATGCTTGAAGACCGCGCCCTTCGAGTCCTGATCGCCGACGACGAGCCGCTCGCCGTCGAGCGGCTCCAACTGCTGCTCGCCCGTGCCGAGGGCGCACAACTCGTCGGAACCGCAAGCGACGGCGATTCGGCAATCCACCTGAGCGAGGCGCTCCGCCCCGACCTGCTGTTGCTCGACATTGCAATGCCGGGGCTCGACGGGATCGGCGTCGCCCGCGCACTCGCGGCGCAAGACGCCTCGCCTGCGGTCGTATTCGTCACGGCCTTCGATCAGTTCGCGGTGGCCGCTTTCGAAGTCGAAGCCGTCGATTATCTGATGAAGCCCGTCGATCCCGCGCGCCTGCAGCGGGCACTCGACCGGGCACGAACCTACCTGCGCCAGCGCGAGGAGCAGCCGAAGCCGGCCAAATCTTCCGAGTGGCTCGAGGAATTCTGGGCGTCGGACCTGTCCGGCCTGGTCCGCATCGCGGCGCAGGACGTCGACCGGGTGTCGGCCGAACGCGATTACATGCGGCTACACGTCGGACGCCGAAGCTGGCTGATCCACCATTCGATGGCTGCACTGGAAGAGGGTCTCGATCCCGACATCTTCGTCAGGCTTCATCGCTCCGCAATCGTGCGTAGGGACTTCATTGCGGGCTTCAGCCGCAACCCCTCGGGCCGGTGGATCGCCCGGCTGGTCGATGGCACCGAGCAGCCGGTCGGGCGGCTCTATTCAGACCGCGTGCGGGCGATCGCCGGCCGCTGATTCCTCGCCTGTTTCGCGGTCGACGACCGTCGCGAGTGATACGTCGAACGTCACATTGCCGAGCGTCCGGAAGATGTCGGGGATCATCTCGACAGCCACGAGGAGGCCAAGCGGCGCAATCGGGATCCCCAATGCGATCCCGATCGGGGCAATGGAGGAAATGAAGCTCACCTCCCCGGGCAGACTTACGGCGCCGTAGCTCATCACCGCACCGACCGCGACGGCGGCGATCATCTGGCCGATGGTAGGTTCGAGGCCTAGCCAGTGCGCCACATAGAATGCGACCGCCACGTTCATCGCCGGTCCGGTCGAGCGGAAAAGGGCCACAGCCAGCGGCAATGCAACGTCCGCGCTCTGCTCGCGAACGCCGAGCGACCGCGCGGCGGTGAGCATTGCCGGAAGGCAGGCGAGCGAGGAGCGAGTCGAAACGGCGACCGCCTGCGGGCCGATCAGCGCCTTTGAAAAGGCGCCCGGCGACCTGCGCCCGCCGATGATCGCGAACGGATAGGCCGCCCCGAACGTCCAGAGCAGCCCGACGGCGGAAACCAGAACCACATAATGGCCGAGCCCCGCGAAGGCGGCTGCCCCTGCCTCCGACCCGACGCTGAATGCGAGCGCGAAGACGCCTAGCGGCGCGATCCAAAGCACCCAGCGGATGATGACCAGCAGCGCCTCGGCGATCGCCTCGAACAGGGTCACGACCGACTGGCGGCCGGCAGCCCCGATTCGCGTCAGCGCCAGCGCGAACAACAGGCCGAACACCACCAGCGGCAGGACATCGCCGTTGGAGCCGGCGGCGATCACGTTCGACGGAACGACACCGGTGAAGAAGTCGATGATCCCCGGCAGCTCCTGCGGCGCCTTCTGGTCGACAGCGGAAAGCCCGCTCTGCAGCGCCGCCGCCGTGCTCGGCGCGAGTGGGAAAAGGTGCGTCAGAAGAAGCGTGAGCAGCGCGCCGACGATCGCGGAAACAGTGCAAAGGATCACGATCCACAGCACTGACCGGGCAGCGATCCGGCTGCCCTGCGCCGCCTCGGCGCTGCGGGCGATCCCGGTCACCAGCAAGGTAATCACGAGCGGAATGACGGTCATCTTGAGGCCGTTCAGCCACAAGGTGCCGACGAAGCCGGCTGCCTTCAGTGCGCCCTCGCGCGCTGCGGGATCGAAGGTCCCGGCAAGCGACCCTAGCGCCAGGCCTGCAACCAGCGCCGCAAGTGCCCAATAAGCATGGAAACCGCGCCTTTCGCCGCGCCCGCGGGCTTCACCGTCCCTCAACGCGGTGTCCGGACGGAATGAGGTAAGCGGACGATGCGCATGCTGGCTCTCCTGAATCGCCGGGCCTTCTATGCACGCGCGAGCGCTTGCGCCAGCGGCGCCGGAGTTCAGGCCGCTTTTGCTTTCGCCATCTGCGCGACGAGCGTCAGCGCATCATGCGCGGACAGCGCCGCGCCTTCCTGCCAAGTGGGCTGATAGCTCAGATGCTCGCCGGCGAAGACGATTGGACCTTCAGGCTTCAGCAACTCGCCATAAAGCTCGCCGCGTCCGCCGCCCTCGGCACCAGGCCTTGGATCGAAATCGGGCCACAGCGCGCCGACGCCTTCGGAATAAGGCGTCAGGCCCCACGCGACGGTGACGCCCTTGCCCAACAAGCGCGACTTGCCCGGGTGCAGTGCCTCCACCGAATCCCTGCAGATGCGGAAGCGCTCCTCATGGCTAAGCGCGGCGAAGCGCTGCGGGTTGTCGCGATTGGTCCAGCCGGCTGCGTAGGCAGCGACCAACACGCCCTTTGGCGCGCCGAAGCGGCTCGATGGGTACATGATGTTTTCGTTCAGGCGGTCGGTCCAGGCGAGCCCGCCATAGATGAAGTCGTCGCGTTCCCAGAAGCGGGGCGCTTCGAAGCCGACCTTCACGCTCGGCAAGTAGCCGGGCGCCTTCTTGAGTGCGTCTTTCTTTGCCGCCGAGAAGTCGCTCGGGATGCGCGCGAGCACAGGCATCGGCAGGGTGCAGATGCAATAGTCGGCTTCCGTCACCTGATTGCCCGGTCCATGTTCGATGCGGACTCGATCGCCAGCGCGGCGGATGGCCTTGACGACGGTGCGCAGCCGTACGGCCGGCCGCACCCGGTCGTAGATGGCATGGGCGATCCGATCCATGCCGCCGACCGGCTGAAGCATGGTCGCCTGCATGTCCCAGATATGTTCGAACAGGTAAGGGAGCACGATCGACGGAGTCGGGGCCAGCTCGGCGAATTTTAGCGCCGGCAGCATTTCAGGCGCACCGTGGTAGCCGCCGGGTTCGCGGGCGAAGCCGGAGCTGCCGCTGGGTACATAGCGGCCGTTGTCCCCGACAGCCGCGTACGGCTCAAGGAAGCGCCGAACGATCGACAGCTCGTCCTTCGACACTTGCCCATCCAGTGCCTTCGCGTCGATCGCCTTCGCCAGCAGCTCACCCAGATGCCCGCGCATGTCGTTGACCATGCGCCGCTCGGGGTGGACCTTCCCAGCGAAGTCCCAACCGGCATTGCGGTTGACGTTGACGAACGGCTCAAGCTGCACGCCGAAGCGCCGGGCATAGCCCAGGATCACGCGGTGCGTGCTCGGGATCCGGGCAGCGCCGGCGTTGAAGTACAGGCCCGGGTCGAAAGCGGCGCGCTGGTCGGGCCTGCCGGTCTGGACGATGCGGTCGCCGCCGCGGATCGTCCAAACACGCCCCCCGACCCGGTCCCGCGCCTCCAGCACCGTCACCTTGTAGCCCGCCTGCTGCAGCTCGTAGGCGGAGACCAGCCCAGCGATGCCGGCGCCCAGGATCACGACCGAGCGGCCATTTCCGCTCGATCGCGGCAGCTGGAACTTCTCGGCCCCGGCCGGCGTGGGCATCGCTAAGCCCAGCGATTCCATGGCCATGTAGGCGGCGCCGGCGCCACCGATGCGGCCGATATTCTCCATGAGAGCGCGACGAGTGAGCGCCATGTGCAGTCCCCTGTCTGCAGCGCGACTCGCCCCCGAGCATTGCTGCTCACGGCAGACTGACAGCAATTCGCGGCGGACGCCTGAAAAAAGCGCGGTGCGGCTTGGCATCACCTGCGGGGCTCACGCGTTGTCGACCGGGAACCCCCCTCAATTCGGAATGGAGAACCCAGTCATGGACAACAGCAACTCGGACGAAATCGGCACGCTCAACACGCTGATCGCCACCACCATCGACAGCGTCACGGGCTATGAGAATTCGGCCAAGGACATCGACAACCAGCGTTTCGCCGAGATTTTCCGCCAGCGCGCCGACGAGCGCCAGCAGGTCGTCGAACAGCTGCGCGGCGAAGTCCGCCGGCTCGGCGGCGATCCCGAAGAGAGCGGCTCGTTCCTCGGCAAGGCCCACCAGCGCTGGGAAGACCTGAAGTCGGCAGTCACCGGCCAGGATGAGAAAGCGATCATCAACGAGGTCGAGCGCGGCGAGGATTATCTCAAGGAGAAGTTCGAGACGGCGCTCAGCGGCGGAATGCTCAGCAGCGAAAGCCGCTCGGTCGTCGAGCAGGCCTATCAGTCGGTGCGCCAGGGCCACGACCAGATGAGCCAGCTGAAGCACGGCATGGAAACGAACGCCTAAGCGGCAGCACTTCCACTACCCACCCCGTAGGGGTGAGGGCACGGGGCGGCATCGCAGCGAGCGGGCCGCCCCGTTTGCTGTCGGCCCTAGTAGCCCATCAGGGCGAGAACCTCGCGCCGGCTCCGCTCGTCCTCGCGGAAGGTGCCCATCATGCGGCTGGTGGTCATCATCACGCCGGGCGTCGAAACGCCGCGCGCCGTCATGCAGGCGTGGCTCGCCTCGATCACCACGGCGACGCCCTTGGGCTGAAGATGCTCCCAGATTGCATCGGCGACCTGCGCCGTCAGCCGCTCCTGCACCTGCAGGCGCCGCGCATAGCCATGAAGCACCCGCGCCAGCTTGCTGATCCCGACAACGCGGTCGCGCGGCAAATAAGCGATCGCCGCCTTGCCGATGATCGGCGCCAGGTGGTGCTCGCAATGCGATTGGAACGGGATGTCCTTCAGCAGGACGATCTCGTCGTAGCCGCCGACTTCCTCGAAAGTCCGGCTGAGATGCGAAGCCGGATCCTCGCGATAGCCGCGCGCATATTCGTGCCACGCGCGCGCGACGCGCTTGGGTGTATCGGCAAGGCCTTCGCGGGCAGGATCGTCGCCCGTCCAGCTGATGAGCGTTCGAATGGCGTCGAGCACATGGTCGGGAACCTCGACCTTCGGCGGAGTCGCGACGAGGTCGCCGTCGGCGGGATCCCGATGCTCGTCAGTTGGGGTCATGATGCAAGCTCCCGCTCGATATCCATTGCGACGGCTGCCGCTTGTTCGCGGATATCAGGGACCGCGACAATCTCCCAATAACGACCTTTGGTCAGCGGCCCGAGCGCCCACAGCCGTTCGCCCGCGCGGGCATGGTCATCGACCGCGAGCCCGAGGTTGAGGTGATCGGCCGCGACCTGACCGCTGTCGAGCAGCGAGCGCAGCAGCGGATCGCTGGTCGACCGGATCGCCTGTAGCGGCCCAGTGCAGTTGATCGCGTAGCCGAAGCTCATTCGCTGCGGCCGGTCGGCGCCGCGCGCGCAAATTTCGACTTGCAGCTCGTCGCCGGCCTCGACCGCGGACTGGATGCGCCCGGCCATGATCCGCAGGCGGCCCTCGGCAATGAGCCGCGCCAAAGTCTCGCCGACTTCAGGCGCGATGCGGTGGCGGTGGACGTCCCACCAGGGACGGGCGTGGCGCATGAAACGCCGCTGCTCGATTTCCCCGAGGCTCTGCCAGATGGCGTGGCTATGCGGGCGCAGGCTGTCGACGGCGGCACGCCAGCCGACTTCCGCGCTCCGCCGCCGGAGCCAGCGCCCCATGCCGCGGAGGGTGCCCAGCGGCAGGTCATTGGCATCGACGCGCGATGGCGCGTTGTCGGCGTGGGTTCGGGGGATCAGGCCCCGGCGCGATATTGCGACGATCCCGCCCTGGTGGCCGGCGGCGTCGAGCGAAAGCACGAGGTCGACCATCGTAAGGCCGGTGCCGACCAGCAGGACGTCGGCGTGCGTCTGCGCGAGCTCGCCAATGGCGGCCTGCGCCGCAGCGCCCCATGGATTGCCGACGAACCGGCTCGGCGCGGGGGCGAAAGCGCGAAGCCCTTCCGGTTCCTGGTTGCCGGTTGCGAGGACCAGGGCTGCCGCTTTGACGATTTCTCCGTTGTCGAGTTCGACCTGCCAGCCGTCGCCGTTCCGCACCGCACCGGTGGCGGTGCCCTCGACGGCGACGATACGCTCGCTCGTAACCCCCTCCCGAAGCAATTCGTCGAGATAGCGGCCGAAGAGCCGCCGCTGGGCGAAGCCGCGGGGGTGCCCGCCTTCATCGGCAAAGTGCTTTGCGAAATGACCCGGCTCGCCGGCGAGCGCGCTCATTCCTTCGGCACGAACGTTCAACAGGTGCGCAGGCTCGCTCGTCGAATAAGCGACGCCGCGCCCCATGCGTCCGCTGCCGTCGATCAGCGCCGAGCCAATCCCGCGGCGTGCGAGCTGGACGGCAAGGATGGTGCCCGAGGCGCCGCCGCCGACGATAGCGACCGGGAACAACCGGTCAGATTTCGTAGTCAGGCCAACTCTCCGGGTTCGAGGCCCCTGCCCGGCGTTGCTGCATGTGATCGTACATGTAGGTGACTGTCTTGCCTGCCGTCTGGGTGAACCAGCCGGGCACGATGGCGTGGACGAGGCAGGCCGCGCCCGCGCCGATCAACCGCGCACCGATCGCGACAGCGCCGATGCCATGGCCGGCCCAGCTCATGCCCAACGAGCGCGGATGCTCGCTGAACAGGCGGTCCACCAAGCCGGTCGGCGTGTCCAGTTCGCTCGGTTCTGTCGTCGCCATCATCGTCCTTTTGTTGGCGACCCCGACAGGATTCGAACCTGTGGCCCTCAGATTAGGAATCTGATGCTCTATCCTGCTGAGCTACGGGGTCGCGCCTGTTCCCCGATAGAAGCTGCGAAGCTGACGATCAATTCGCAGCACCTCGAGCTGTGCGAGCACCTTAGTTCAGCTGGGTCGGCGGAGCGACGGGGAACGGGAGCGGAGCGACGGGCACGCCTTCGTCGACCAATTCCTTCGCCTGCTGAAGGGTAGCGTTTCCGTGCACCCGCCGCGGCTCGACTTCGCCGGCGTGAATTGCGCGGGCAGTGTCGGCGAACTTGTCGCCGACCCAGGACGAATTCTTCAGCATCTCGGCCTGGGCTGCAGCCAGCATGGCGAGAGGGTCGCCGGCGCCCTTCTTCGGCACGCGTGGCGCCATTGGTGCCTTTTCGACCGACGAGGACTGGCAATAAGGGCATTGCACCAGTTCAGCCTGCCGCTGCTCTTCATAGTCGGCGCTTGACCGGAACCAGGCCTCGAACGGGGCGCAGCCGGCGTTGCACTGGAGGTCGAAGACGATCACAGGGTCACCGCGTCCGGGATCGGTCGGCGATGGCTGAGCGCCGGGATCCGAGACCGAACATCGGAAATACGCGCGAGATCCACGTCGGCGAAACCCACGCCCTGATCGTCTGCCATGTCCAGCAGCACGTCGCCCCACGGGTCCACCACGAGCGAATGGCCGAACGTCTGCCGTCCGTCCTCATGTTGCCCCACCTGAGCGGCGGCGATGGTGAAAAGCCCCGCCTCGATGGCGCGGGCGCGAAGCAGCACATGCCAATGCGCCTTGCCGGTGGGGACGGTGAATGCCGCCGGCACTGCGATCGCGTCCGCTCCAGCTTCGGCGAGCCGGGCGAACAAGCCCGGAAACCGCAGGTCGTAGCAGATGGTCAGGCCGAGCTTGCCGACAGGCGTCCCGTCGACCAGCACGACCCCGGCTCCGCCGGAATAGACGTTCGATTCCCGCCAGCTCTCGCCCGTGGGCAGGTCGACGTCGAACAAGTGAATCTTGTCGTAGCGGCCGCGGATCTCGCCATGGCCGTCGATTACAAAGGCGCGGTTGGCGACCTTCCCGCCCTCCGCCAGAACAGCGAGAGATCCGATGTGCACCCAAATGCCATGCTTCGCAGCGGCTTCGCGGCAGCGGGCGAGCACGAGGTCCTGGTCTTCGCCGGCCAGGCTCTTCGCTGCGCGGCTTGCATCACGGTCGAGCAGTCCGGACATTTCCGGCGTGAACAACATCTCCGCTCCACCTGCGGAGGCGCGCTGAATCGCTTGTTCGAGCGCCTCCGCATTCGCCGCGGGATCGATCCCGGTGGTCGATTGGAACAGCGCGATGCGCGTCATGCGTCGAGGAGAGTATCGAGACGGCCGCTGCGCTCAAGCGCGAAAAGGTCGTCGCAGCCCCCGACATGTGTTTCGCGGATGAAGATCTGCGGCACCGTGGTGCGCCCCTTCGCCCGCTGAATCATCTGCTGCCTCTGCTCGCCGCCCATGTCGACGGGGATCTCGGTATATTTGAGGCCCTTGGAGTCGAGCAGTTCCTTCGCGCGCCAGCAATAAGGGCAGAAACTCTTAGTGTAGATCTCGATTGTCGGCACGCGGGCGGCTCCTCGTCTTCGGTGTCCTATTTAGGCATCGCGCTCAACGCATCAATTGCGAAGGCTTCACCACCCGCGCCCAGCTGATGAATTCGACCCGGGTCGCACCGGCGCGGCGCAGCGCGCTTGCGCAAGCCTCCGCGGTGCTCCCGGTGGTCAGCACGTCGTCGACGAGGATGATCGTCTTGCCGGCGACTGCCGCTTTGTCCGGCACGCGAAAGGCGCCCGCGACCGTTTGCCGGCGCTGCTGCGCAGACATGCCTTTCAGCGCGGGCGTCCTGCGCACGCGGCGAAGGAGGGTGGGGTCGGCTGGCAAGTTGAGCCGCCGCGACAGCTCGCGTGCAACGAGCGCCGACTGGTTGAAGCCGCGCGACCACAGCCGGCTGCGATGGAGCGGAACGGCGACGAGCACGCGCTCGTCCCCGCTTTCCACGAGCGGCGCCATGTAGTGGGCCATCGTCCGCGCAATTGCGACCTTGCGGCCGTATTTGAGGCGGATCGCCAGGCTGCGGGACAGTTCGTCATAGGCGACTGCGGCCCGCGTGCGCTCGATACGCGGCGGCTGGGCGAGGCAGGGCGCGCATGTCGTCTCGTCGGTCGCTTCAAGCGGCAGTCCGCAGCACCCGCAGCCCCCGGTGGCGAGGAATTCGACCTTCTTCCAGCAATCGCTGCAGAAGCTGTGGAGCTCGTCGACAATGATCCCGCAGCCGGCGCAGCGTGGCGGAAGTGCAAAATCGAGCACCGCACGGCCGCATGTTCGGACGATTTCGCCGATCTTCCCCATCCTCTTCTTGTCGCTGGCGCGCACGCGTCGCACAAGTGCGCCATGCCGGACCTGTTCGACAATCATCTTCGGGCGCTGCGCCGCGACCGCGCGGCGCGCCTGGGCACCGAGCTATTCCTGTTCGACCGCGTGTTCGAAGACTGCCTCGAGCGTATCGCGCTGATGGACCAGCGGTTCGAAAGCGCTCTGCTGATCGGCTGCCCCGACCCAACTTGGCCGGAGCGCTTGAAACTTGTGGCCGAGCGCGTCGACGTGCGCGATCCGGCGCCGCTGTTCGCCGCGGAGGCGGGGGGCAGCGATATTCAGGAGGACCGCTGGGAGCCCTTGCCGACGTCGTGCGACCTGGTCGTGGCGATCGGGACCTTGGACACGGTCAACGACTTGCCTGTCGCGCTGCGGCTAATTGGGCACGGCATGAAGCCGGGCGCGCTGTTCATCGGTGCCGTCGCCGGCGGCGATACGCTCCCGCAGCTGCGGGGTGCCATGCGCGCTGCGGATGCGCTGGGCGGCGGCGCCGCGGCTCACGTCCACCCGCGCATCGAACCCGCAGCGCTGGCGCCGCTGCTCGAAAGCGCGGGGTTCATCAAGCCGGTGGTCGATGTGGATCGTGTGCAGCTGTCCTATCGATCGATGGCACAACTTGTCGGCGATCTGAGAAGAATGGGCGCCACCAACGTCCTTACATCGCGGTCTCCATCATTGACCCGCGCACAGGCACACGCCGCCGCGCAGGCGTTCAGCGAGGCCGGCAATGGTGAGCGGACGAAGGAGACGATCGAAGTGCTGCACTTCGTCGCCTGGACGCCTGCGAAGGGATGATCCGCCGTTAACCGTTGCCCTGGTAAGACTTGTTAACTGGCCCGCCATTATGGTGGCTTCGTGGATGTGGACCAGAGGAGGGTAGCGTGAGCGCTGTCCGTGGATTCTTGCGCTCGCTTCGTGCCGACCGGCGTGGCGCGACCGCGATCGAATATGGATTGATCGTGGCCCTTATCGTGGTGGCGATGATCGGCGCGCTGTCCGCCCTCGGCGGTGGCGTGAACGGCAAGTGGGGTTTGCTCTCGAATGAGGTGTCGACCCACATGTAAACTAGGCGGGCGCGTTCCTGCGCACGCCATAGACCGCCAGCTTTACCCGCTGCCCCGGAACCAGCGGCGAATTCGCCGCGAGGCCGTTCAGCGTCAGGAAGCGCTCGAGCTTCAGGTCGCGATAGGCCATTCGCGCGGCGAGCGACTGTATCGTGTCGCCGCGACCGACCGTCACCACCTGGATCACCCGCGGGCGGATCGCGGACGCTTCCGCCTGACTAATCTTGCGAAGCGAGCTGATCATCGGCGTGAAGGGACCAATCCCCGTGCCGCCGCGAGTCAGCATCAGGAAGTGGTACACGCGCTGCGGATCCCATTGGTAGGCGACGACGCTGGCGTCGATGAGGCCGGAATTGGTGTTGATCCGAGCCGTCGTGACGGCAGCCTGCATGCCGTTGATGGTCAGCCGCTGAGGCGGCGGCGCCGCGATCCGGTACTGGCCTTGGGTCAGCGCCTGAAACACGCTGGCCACATAATTTTCCAGTGAGCCGCGATAGGCGCCCCCGCTGAACTGCGCCTTCCCGGCGGACCCGGCAACGGTGACCGCATAAGTCCCGTTCGACATCAGATAGCCGGCAGGAACACGGAACTGGATGCGCAGATCGGGATGGGTGAACACAGGCCCGTCGATGATCCCTTGGGCAGGATCGTCATCGACATAAACGCCGTCGAGCTGAGCCAGGAATCCATCTCGGTTACGGACGCCAGTGCCGAGCCTTCCGGTCTGCTGACCGGCGACGAGCGCGCGCTGCATGCGGTTCTCGCTCAGCGGGTGCGTGCTCGCCCATTCCGGAGTCTGGCGATTTGTGCGGCCTTCGACCCGGGCCTGAAGCGCCTTCTGCCGGCTGAGCGCGGCAAGCAGCTGCGCGGCGCCGGCCGGGTCGTATCCGGCCGCCAACATGTAGCGCATGCCGAGCGTATCTGCCTGATATTCCTGATCCCGCGAGAAGCTCAGCTGCTGCAACTGCGCGCGCTGCTGGAGCATACCGCCGAGCACCTGGTCGCCAAAGACCGCGCCGAGGATCTGGCCGAACACACCGAGCGGGTTCTGCCGCGAATATTGCTCTCGGATATGCGCATGATTGGCGGCGACGTGCCCGACTTCATGACCGACGGCGAACGCCAGCTCCGATTCGTCGTTCATCAGCCCCATGAGCTGGCGGGTAATGTAGATGTAGCCGCCGGGCACGGAGAGCGCGTTTTCGACCGCAGCGTTGAGCACGGTGAATTGGAGCGCCTGATTGGGATTGGCGATGCCGGAGAAGGCTCCGACGCGGCGTCCTACTGCCTGCACATAAGCGGCGCGGGGCCCTGTCTCGGCGCCGCCATATTCTTCGAGCAGCTCGGCATGGCCACGCTGCGCGTCAGCCACGTCACGCGGATCAAGGTAGCGCAGACCGCGTTGCGCGGCAGCCGGCGTGATCGCCAGCGCAGCTGCGGTGAACAGCAGAAGAGCTTTACGCATCGTGCAAACCCACTCTTTCCGTTTCGCCCGCCTACAAAAGCGTCGCGCGCTTGAACGGAAAATGACTGAAGCGGGTTTTTGGTTCAGCCGATCGCGAGGTACTTGCTGCGGCGCTGTGCGCGGAGCTCTTTCGTCCCCAGTTGCGCACAACCGTCCAGCTCCTCGACGAGTGCGCCCTTGAGCGAGCCGATCGCTGCGTCGGGGTCGCGGTGCGCGCCGCCGAGCGGTTCGGGGATGATGCGATCGACGACGCCGAGTGCCTGCAGATCGGCGGCGGTGATCTTCATCGCTTCCGCGGCATCGGCGGCTTTGTCGGCGGTCCGCCAGAGGATCGATGCGCAGCCTTCGGGCGAAATTACCGAATAGACCGCATGTTCGAACATCAGCACGCGGTTGGCGCTGGCGATCGCAACGGCGCCACCCGACCCGCCTTCCCCGACGATGACGGCGACGATCGGCACCCCGAGCGCGAGGCATTCCTCGGTTGAGCGAGCGATCGCTTCCGCCTGCCCCCGCTCTTCAGCCTGAACGCCCGGAAAGGCGCCTGGCGTATCGACCAAAGTCACCACCGGGATGCCGAACTGGTCGGCAAGCTTCATCAGCCGGATCGCCTTCCGGTAGCCTTCCGGCTTGGCCATCCCGAAATTATGCTTGAGGCGCGACGCCGTATCGTCGCCTTTCTCGTGCCCGATCAGCATCACCCGCCGGCCATCGATACGGGCGAAGCCGCCGATGATCGCAGGGTCATCCGCGAAGGCACGGTCGCCCGACAGCGGCAGGAAGTCGGTCGCGATCCCCGCGACATAATCCTTGAAGTGCGGCCGGTCCTGGTGCCGCGCCACTTGCGCCTTCTGCCAGGGCGATAGCCGAGCGTAAGTGTCGCGCAGCAGCTTGTTCGCCTTCGCCTCGAGACGGCCGACTTCCGCATCGATATCGATGTCGGAGCTGGTGGCCGTGTCGCGCAGTTCGGCGACGCGGCTTTCAAGCTCGGCGATGGGGCGTTCGAAGTCGAGGTAATTCAGCATCCGGGCGGGCGCCTAGGCCGAAGCAGGCTTGCAGGTCAACGACCGCCCGTCGCCAGTGGGTGCCGCTGGTTCACCAATTCGACGAGCCGGGCACTGTCGACATGAGTATAGATCTGGGTCGTCGCGATGTCGGCGTGGCCGAGCAGCGATTGAAGGACGCGCAGGTCGGCGCCGCCCGAAAGCAGGTGCGTCGCGAAGGCATGACGAAGGACGTGCGGGCTGACGCGCTCAGGCGCGATGCCCGCGTCCGCGGCCATGGCACGAACGATCTGGAACAGCCGGACGCGGCTGAGATGAGTCTTGCCGCTCGGGAAAAGCCAGAGCACGTCGGAAGCGACTTGTTCGGTCCAGCGCTGAACGGCGGCCACGGCACGGGTCGAGATCGGCACCAGGCGTTCCTTGCTGCCCTTGCCGCGAACCATCAGGAAAGGCTGTCCAGCCCTCACGGCGCCGCGTGGCAGGCCGACGAGCTCGCTGGCGCGCAGGCCGGAACCATAGAGAAGCTCGAGAAGCGCCAAGTTGCGAACCGCCGAAGGTTCGCCGCTCGATGCTCGCGCTTCCGCCGCTTCGAACATGCGCCGGAGTTCGTCCTCGTCGAGAATGCGGGGCAGCGGCCGTTCGAAGCGCGGGCGCGGCAAGGCCGACGAAGGGTCGTCGCTCCGGAAGCCCTCATCGACGAGGAAGGCAAAGAAGCGCCGGAGCGCAGCCGACCGGCGGGCGACCGTCGATGCAGCAAGCTCGCTCCACGAACTGCCGAGCCGCGAGAGATCGTCCGCGGACGCTTGGCCGATCGAGCTAAGGGTCTCCGCGGAGCGCTCAAGGTCGTTGCGATAGGCCGAGAGCGTATGCTTCGACGCTCCCGCTTCGGCAGCCATCATGTCGAGGAACCGGTCGACCAGCGCTCGGTCGTCGGGCGTCACGTCCGGGAAAGCGCCTCTGCGGCGATCATGCGCGCGGTGAAGTCCTGATCGGTGCGCTTGAGCGCCATCAGCGCATGATAAAGATGCGCGGCCGGCACCCGGCTCCATGATGCCGTCTGAAGTCCGGTTCCCGTCATCAGGCGCACCGTGGCGCCCTGCCCGCGTCCCGCAGCCGCATCGATCATCCGCGTCCAGCTGTTCGACCGTCCGAGACCGAGCCCGTAGCGCTTGTTGAGCGAATTGGCGGTGGACGTGTCGATCCGCCCCAATCCGGCAAGTCCGGCGACCAGCAACGCGCTCCTGACCTTGTCGGGGCTCTCATCACGGCTGATGAACCCGCCGATGCGACCCATTCCGATGCCCGCGGCATCAGGTGCGGACAGCGCGAGCATGGCCCAGACACGGTCGCCGTCCGCTTCTTCCATATCCCCGACCACCGGCGCCCAGCGCGCGGCGGCGCGGTCGAACCCGCCGGCGAGCATTGCGGCGATGAGGTCCGGCGCGTCCTTCGACAGCTCCGCATCCGGCGGGATCCGCGTTGCAGCACGCGCGACAAGCGCCCGTGCGCCCTCCTTCCCGAAGCCTTCCTTGCCGGTGCCTAGCAGGCGGCGGATCGCGTCGAGCCGAGCTCCCCGGTCCTTGCCGATATAGGCCAAGCGGAGCTGCCACGCATCCGAGGACGGCAGATCGCCGGCGTCAGTCGCGTCGTAAATCTGCGAGTAGAGGTCGACGAGGCTTTGCGAGGAGAAGACTCCCAAGCCCGCCGCGATCAGCGACGGCTGCAGCCGCTGCTGGGGAGAAAAGAGCGGAGCGCGCGCGTGGTAGGCGCGAAGCTGCGGTGGCGCCGCGTTGAGCAGCCGGTCGGGCGGCGCCATTCCAGTCGCCGCGGCCAGCCCGAACCGCCAGGCGGTCAGGCTGTTGACCGGTTCCCACTCGATCGTCGCCGAGCGGCCGCTGCCCGCGGCGCCGACGACCTTCTCCGCGAGCGCAAGATCGATACCGCCGACCCGGCTTGACCGGCGCGCGCTGTCGATCTGCGCGGACGCGCTGTCCGAGTCCCCGGCGAGGGCGGCGCACATAGCCTGGACGAACTGGCGGATCCTCGGCTCCTGCTCGCGAAGGCGGCTCTGGAGCGGGCACATTGCTGCCACGTCGGCCGTCGCGAGGGCCGCCTGCACGGCGACCTGCACCATCCGCGGCGTATAGGCGTCGGTATCGACGCCATCGACCAGCATGCGAGCGGCGTCTGCTTCGCCCATCCGCAACAGCAGCCAGGCGCGCGCCGCCGTCCAGTCGATCGGATTGACGTCGCGCGGCGCCGGCGTGCGTGCGAGCAGCGCATCGCGCAGCGCGATATGCGCCCAGCGTGACGCGATCGGCGTGTCCATCCGCAGCATCAAAGTCGACAGGAACGCTCCGCTGGCGTCGCCCCACGGCTGTTGACTGAGCCCAAGAGCGACCGGGTCGAGCTTGCCCACAAGCCGCGCATCGCGGCGCGCCCAGCCAGGATATTCGATCGGCGGCTGAATCGAGACGGTCGGCGTCGCCGGCGTGAATTCCTGAAAGCCGTCGCCTCCGGACGCAGCATCGTTCCCTGCGCGGCGGGGCTCGCTCGACAGATCGGGCTCGCCGCTCGGTTCCGGCTCGCTCGACGGTTGCGGCTGCGACGGCTGCGGCTGAGTTTGCGGCTGCGCCGCCTGCTGCGCGATTGCCGGAATGGCGATCGCGAGGGCTGCGCACGCAATCAGAAGCGGCTTAACGCGCATTGCCCCCCTGCGGCACCGCAACCTCGATCGTGCGGGTCGGCTGTTCCTTGGGAACGGTCGACAGGAAAAAGAGCCCGCCGACGAGAAGCAGTAGGACGATGATGAGCAGGACGGTGCGCGACATGGCGGCGCTTTTGCCGAGCGGCGGACGCGCTGTATAGCCCCGTCAGTGACAGATTTAGCGAAGCGCCTCGACCGGCCGGTGGTGCTGGTGGGGTTGATGGGGGTTGGAAAGTCGACGGTCGGTCGCCGCCTGGCGCGCCGGCTCGGCTTGCCGTTCATCGATAGCGACGCTGCCATCCAGGACGCCTGCGGCCTTCCCGCCGGTGACGCGCTCGAACGTTACGGGGAGCCGGACTTTCGCGATGGCGAGCGGCGCGTCGTTGCCCGCCTGATCGACGGGACGGTGCGCGTCATCGCGACCGGCGGCGGCGCCTATGTCGACCCGCGCACCCGAAAACTGCTGAATGAAGAAGCGATCACCATCTGGCTCGACGCTCCGGTCGAGATCCTTACCGAGCGGACGTCCCGCCGGAACACGCGGGCCCTGCTTCGGCGGGGCGATCCGCGGGCGACGCTGGAACGCCTCGCGCGGGAGCGCCGCGAAGCCTACGAGCAGGCGCACATCCATGTGAAGAGCGGGACCGGCGCGCACAAGGACGTGGTCGACGCCATCGTCCAGGCGCTCGAGGAGCATCTCGCCGGATCGGCTTAGGCGGGGCTTGGGGGCTTGTCCTCGTCGAGGCCGCGGTCCGGCGCGAAGGACCGCTCAAGCCCCGCCCGAAGGTCGCCGGTTTCCGCCTGCCGCTCGAGCCGCTCGGAGTCCCGCAGCCGGTATTCCCGCTCGACCCGGTCGATTTCCGGGAACGGAACGCCCGCGGCTTTAAGCGCAGCGCGGCCCATCTTCACCGCGCTCTCGAACAGCTCACGCTGCGTGTAGGCGACATCGAGTCCTGAAAGCTCGATCATGTGCCGCCGGTCGAACGTTCGGACCATGATGCGCGCTTGGGGGAAGGCGTCCATGACTGCCCGCAAGGCTTCGCGAGTGAGAGAGCCGGACGCATTGTCGTTGCAGAAGAGGATGCTGCTCGCCTGCTCGGCGCCCGCGGTGCGCAGCAGGTCGAGCCGGGTGCCGTCGCCGAAATAGACCTTGGTCCCGAAGCTCCCCGCCGTCTCGATCATCTCGGCGTCCGTATCGACCAGCGTCACCGGCACGTGCTTGGCCATCAACATCTGGGCGACGGTCTGGCCGAACCGGCCGTAGCCGACGACGATGACGGGCGTGTCGGGGCTTCCCTCGGGCCCTTCGAGGCCGCGCGAGCGCGCTGCCTCCCGGGCTTCGAGACGGTCGTTCAAGCGCATCAGGAAAGGCGTCGTCGCCATCGACAGGGTCACGACGGCGGTGAACAGGGAGGCGGCTTCAGGCGCGATGATCTGGGCGCTTGCAGCCTGGGCGAACAGCACGAAGCCGAACTCGCCGGCCTGGCTCAGCAACAGGCCGAGGCGAAGGCTGTTGCCGAGGCGGGAGCCAAAAAAGCGGTCGATCAGGGCGATGATCAGCGCCTTCACGACGATGATCGCCGCCGCAATGCCGATGACGAAGAAGGGACTCTCCGCAATCAAGCTGAGGTCGAGGAGCATGCCAACCGACAGGAAGAACAGTCCGAGTAGGATTGAGCGAAACGGCTCGATGTCCGTTTCAAGCTCGTGCCGGTACGGCGATTCGGCGAGCATGACGCCGGCGACGAAAGCGCCGAGCGGCACCGAGAGGTGGAGCGCGTGCATCACGGCGGCTGCGCCGATGACGGTGAACAATCCGGCGACGATGAACAGCTCGCGCTCGGCGAGGCGACCGACGAGCCGGAACATGGGATTGAGAACCAGCCGCCCGACGATCACCAGGGCAACCACCGCACCCAAGGTATAGAGCGCCAGCGTCCAGCCGGCCGGCGCACTCGGATCGGGCGGCGTGCGCGCCATCGCTGCAATGATCGTGATTAGCGGGACGATCGACAGGTCCTGGAACAGCAGGATCGAAAAGGCCCGTTCCCCCTGCGGCGTGTGCAGCTCATTGTCCCCGCGCAGCATCGGCAGCACCTGCGCCGTCGAGGACAGCGCTAGCGCGAGCCCGATCGCTAGCGCGGCCTGCAACGAGATACCAAGCGCCGCCCACAGGAGCGCCGTCAGCGCAGCGCCGCAGAGCGCGACTTGTGCCAGACCGAGCCCGAAGATGTCCCGTCGCAGCCGCCACAATCGGCTCGGCTGGAGTTCGAGCCCGACGATGAACAGCAGCAGCGCGATGCCGATCTCAGTGACGCTGGTCACCTGCTCGGGATCGGGGATCAGGCCCAGCAGTTGCGGGCCGATCAAAGCGCCGGCGACGATATAGCCGAGCGTCGCACCGAGCTTCAGCTGCCGGAACAGCGTGACGAACACCAAAGCCGCGGCAAGCATGATGGCGCCGCTTTCGAGGATGGCGGTCGTGGCTTCAGCAGTTTCGGCCGGGGTCGTCACCGGCAGTTCTCCATTGCGGCGATCAGCGTCCGCCACGGCAGCAGGATCGCACCGTGACGCGCCTGGCGGTCGCGTGCTGGTGCAAGCGCTTCAAGACCAGGCCAGTCCGACACGTCGTCATGCTCCTGCCCGAGCCAGCGGCTCAGCAGCACAAGCGCGTTCGTCGCATCGGCGTGGCTGAGGCCAAAGGCCTTCGTCTCCATCAATGCGGCGGACGCCTGGCCGAAGGCGCAGGCATGCACCTCCTGCGATATGGCCTGGACGCGGCGCTCGGAGTCGAGCTGGACAGCAAGCTTGATGCGGCTTCCGCAAGTCGGCGACCTGAGCTCCCCTTCCCCGTCCACCCGTTCCAAGTCTCGCACGCCTTGCAGTGCGGCCGCGAGGCGCAGGACGTCGGTCGTGTAGAGGGGCGCGTTCATTCGCGCCGCCAAGTCGTGCCGTTCGGCCCGTCCTCCAACAGGATTCCGTCGGCCTTCAGCTCGTCGCGAATGCGGTCCGCCGCTGCAAAGTCACGCGCCTTCTTCGCGGCTGTCCGCTCGGCAATGCGCGCTTCGATCGCGTCCGCGTCGGAATCGCCCTGGAACCACTGGGTTGCGGTCGATTCGAGCAAACCGAGCAATTGCGCGCTCGCCTTCAGCGTCGCCGGATCCTCGATCCCTGCCAAGCGGGCGAGCGCCAGCGGCGTGTTGAGGTCATCGCGCAACGCGTCCAGCACCGCCTCGTCGATCTCACCGGCGCTCGCATCGCCGGCTTTCCGGTAAAGTCCGTCGAGGGTCGCTTTGGCCTGCGAGATCAACCGCTCGGACCACTCGAGCGGCTGGCGATATTGTCCGGTGAGCAGTGCGAGCCGCAGCGTTTCGCCTTTGTGACCGGCAGCCAGCAGCTCATCGACCGTGACAATGTTGCCGAGTGACTTGGACATCTTGCCCGAAGCCATCGACAGCATGCCGTTGTGCACCCAGTAGCGCGAGAGCGGCGCGCCGCCGTGAGCGCCGCATGACTGGGCGATCTCATTCTCGTGGTGCGGGAATTCGAGGTCGAGGCCGCCACCGTGGATGTCGATCGTCTCACCGAGGTGTCGCTCGATCATCGCGGAGCATTCGATATGCCAGCCCGGCCGGCCCATGCCCCAGGGAGAGTCCCACCCCGGCTGATCGCCCGTCGAAGGCTTCCACAGAACGAAATCCGCGGGCGACTTCTTGTACGGCGCGACATCGACGCGGGCGCCGGCGATCATTTCGTCCATCGGCCGGCGCGACAGCTGCCCGTAGTCTGGCCAGCTCGGCACATCGAACAGCACATGCCCTTCGGCCTCATAGGCCTGACCGGCCGCGATCAGCCGCTCGATCATGGCGATGATGTCGGCGACATGGCCGGTAGCGAACGGCTCGACATCCGGCGCGCGAACGCCAAGCGCAGCGCCATCGTCCGCGTAGAGCTTGGCGTAGCGCGACGTGATCGTGTCGATGGGCACGCCCTCCCGCGCCGCGGCGGCCATGATCTTGTCTTCGATGTCGGTGACGTTGCGCGCGTAGACGAGCGAGTCCTCGCCGTAGGTGTGGCGAAGCAGGCGCGCGAGGACGTCGAAGACTACCGCCGGACGGAAGTTGCCGATGTGGGCGCGGTTGTAGACCGTCGGCCCGCACACATACATCGTCACCCGCTCAGGGTTCAGGGGCACGAACTCGCGCTTTTCGCGCGCCATGGTGTCGTAAAGGCGGATCATTCTTCGGAGCCTACTGGTCTTGGCGTCAGCCGCCGCGCTTCGACCCAGTCGACGATGGCGCGGCCGCTCGCATTAAGGAGCGGATAGGTTGTCGACTTGGTCATCCAGGCGGGCCGCTCGGCCTGCGCGCCATAGACCATGTCGGTCGCAAGGTTCGCGACAAGGAAGAACAAGGTGGCGCCGAGCAGGCCCTTGAGCATGCCGAAGCCGCCGCCGAGCACCCGGTCGACCGGCCCCAACACCGAGTGCCGCCGCGTCCGCCCGCCGATCGAGCGGGCGAGCAGCTTCACGATCAGGAAGCTCGGCACGAACAACAGCGCGAAGGCGAGCACGGCGGCAGCCGCGGAGCTCACCCCCATCGACCCTTCGAGCCCACCCCACAGCTGGGTGTGGAACAGCTTCAGCATGGCGATGGCGACGAGCCAGGCGAACAGTGAGATCACCTCGTGGACGAACCCGCGCACGAACCCCACGGCGCCGCCGCCGATCAGGAGCAGGAACACGAAGATGTCGAGCGCAGTCATCGAGTCGGTGCGGCTAGCGGCCTCTACGGCCGTTCGCCAGCCCTAACGCCCGAGCACCTGCTCGACGAGCTGGCGGAGGTTGCCGAATTCTGCAGTTCTGAGCCCATCGACAGCGGCGACGCTCTTGGGCGCCCAGGCGGCGCCGAAGCCGAGCTTGGCGGCTTCCTTCAGCCGCAGGCCGGCGTGAGCCACCGGGCGGATTTCACCCGATAGGGCGATTTCGCCGAGCACCACGGCTTCCTGCGGGATCGGCCGTTCCGAGAGCGCCGACACCAAGGCCGCCGCAACCGCGAGGTCGGCGGCGGGATCGCTGAGGCGATATCCGCCGGCGACGTTGAGATAGACTTCGGCGGTGGCGAAGCTGATCCCGCACCGCGCCTCAAGCACCGCCAGGATCATCGCCAGGCGCCCGCTGTCCCAGCCCACGGCGGCGCGTCGCGGGGTCGCCCCGGTCGCGAGCCGGACCGTGAGCGCCTGAATCTCTACCAGGACAGGGCGCGAGCCTTCGATCGCTGGGAACACGCTAGTACCGCTGACCGGCTCGCCGCGGTTGGTGAGGAACAAGGCCGAGGGATTCGGCACTTCGGTAAGCCCCGCCCCTTCCATCGCGAAGACGCCGATCTCGTCGGTCCCGCCGAAGCGGTTCTTCATCGCCCGGAGGATCCGGTATTGGTGGCTGCGCTCCCCTTCGAAGCTCAGCACCGTGTCGACCATATGTTCGAGCACGCGCGGACCGGCGATCGTCCCATCCTTGGTCACATGGCCGACCAGGATCACCGCCGTGCCATGCTCCTTGGCGAAGCGGACGAGTTCCTGCGCCGAGGCGCGGACCTGGCTGACGGTGCCGGGTGCGCCTTCGATCAGGTCGGAGTGCATGGTCTGGATCGAATCGATGATTAGCAGCGCCGGGGGCTCGCCATCGCCAACGGTGGTCAGGATATCGCGAACCGACGTCGCCGCCGCCAAGCGCACGGGCGCGCCGCCAAGGCCGAGGCGGACAGCGCGGAGCCGCACCTGCTCGGCCGATTCCTCGCCGGAGACGTAGACGACCTTGCCGCCGTTGTTCGCCAGCCGCGCAGCGACCTGAAGCAGCAGCGTCGACTTGCCGATGCCGGGATCGCCGCCGACCAGCATCGCGGAACCCGCGACGATGCCGCCTCCGATCGCCCGGTCGAATTCGGAAATGCCGCTCGGCATCCGCTCCGGAAGCGCGGCTGGGGTCTCGAGCCCGACCAGCGGGATCACTCGCCCGCCGCCCTGCAGGTTGTGCTTGGCGGCGAAGATGCTGGAGACCTCGGCCGCTTCCTGCACCAAGGTGTTCCACTCGGCGCAATCGGGGCATTGCCCCTGCCAGCGGTGCTGCACCGACCCGCAGGCCTGGCAGGTATAACGCGTCTTCGCCTTCGCCATGTGCCGACGCTAAACGATCCCGTTTCGTTCTCCTAGCCCGAATGAGCTTCAGCAGCAGGGCAGACCTCGGCGAAAACGCTTGTTAAGGCGGGCGGATGATCGCCCCATTCGGAGTTCCGTTCGAGTTCGTCCTTTTCGGCCTGATGCTCTTGGGCGTCGCGCTTTTCCACAAGCGAGCGCTGGAGGTCAGCGTCGGCGGCCTCGTCATCATCCTGCTTTACGAAGCCCTCGTCACCGCCTTCCCGACGGGTCGGGGCATGGACGCGCTCGTCGCGCACGCGGCGCACGAATGGGTGATCATCACCAACTTGTTCCTGCTGCTGATCGGGTTCGAGGTGCTGTCGAATCAATTCGAGCGCAGCAACATTTCGGATCACCTTCCGAACCTTTTGCCGGACCGGTTCGCCGGAAGCGTTGCCTTGCTCGGCGTGATCTTCGTCCTTGCCGCATTCCTCGACAATATCGCCGCCGCCGTCCTGGGCGGCGTCATGGCGCGCCACCTCTACAAGGGGCGCGTGACCGTCGGCTTCATTGCCGCGCTGGTGGCCGCGTCCAATGCCGGAGGCGCGGGGAGCGTGATCGGCGACACCACGACCACGATCATGTGGTTGAAGGGCGTTTCCGCGCTCACCGTCCTGCCTGCCTATGTCGCAGCGGTCCCGGCGTTCGTGGTGCTGGCGCTGTGCGGCGCCCGGGCGCAGCACCGTCACCAGCCGATCCTGGACAATGACGAGCCCGGGCATCCGCTGGAGTGGCGGCGGATCTGGATCGTCGCCTTCATCCTGGTTGCCGCAGTTACCGCCAATGTGTTCGCCACATCGCTTAGCGACGGCGAGGAAACAGCGCCGTGGCTGGGTATGGCACTTTGGGCAGCGATCCTGCTTACGAGCCTTGTCGCCAAGCCCGATTGGGCGGTGATGCGGCACGGGCTCAAAGGCGCGGTCTTCCTGGCCTCGCTGGTGGCCGCCGCATCGCTGATGCCGCTCAAGGGCCTGCCGGAGCCGTCGTGGCACACCGCGTTTGGGCTGGGTCTGCTGTCATCGGTGTTCGACAATATCCCGCTGACCGCGCTGGCGCTCCGACAGGGCGGCTATGATTGGGCCCTATTGTCGTTCGCAGTCGGCTTCGGCGGATCCATGGTGTGGTTCGGATCGTCCGCCGGCGTGGCGATCACGAACCTCTATCCGGAGGCGCGCTCGGTCCTTCGTTGGCTCAAGGAAGGCTGGTTCGTGCCGGTCGCTTATATCGTCGGCTTCTTCTTCATGCTTGCCGTGCTGGGCTGGAACCCGACCGCCGAAAGCGCCAGCGACTGGGTTGCTCCGGGTACTGCCCACCCTTAGTCAGCCGCCGGTGAGCTTCCTCCCCGAACCGCTGCGCATTGCCGACTTCCGCGCCTTCTGGCTGGCGCGGCTCGCGACGACGATTGCGCAGATGGCCATGGTGATCGTCATCGGCTGGCAGGTCTACGACATCGCCCGCGAGACGATGAGCATTCGCGAAGCGTCGCTGCGCCTCGGCATGATCGGGCTGGTGCAATTCCTGCCCTTGTTCCTGCTGACGCCGATCAGCGGCTGGACCGCGGACCGCATCGACCGCCGTCACATTGCCCGCGCCGTCGTCTCGCTCGAAGTTTTGTGCGCCGCGATCCTCTTCGTCGCCACCTCGGGCGGGTTCATCACCTTGCCGATCCTGTTCGGCGTCGCCGCGCTGCTCGGTGTTGCCCGCGCTTTCGCCGGTCCGGCGCTGGGCGCACTCGCCCCCAACCTGGTGCCGCGAGAGATCCTCCCGACTGCCATCGCCTTGAGCTCGGCCGCGTGGCAGGCGGGCGCCATTGCCGGCCCGGCGATCGGCGGCCTGCTCTACGACGTGAACCCCAGCTTCCCTTATGCGCTCAGCACCGTGCTGTTCGGCTTCTCCGTCATCTGCCTGTTCCTGATCGGACCCGTGCAGCGCAGCGCGATCAAGCCGGGCAAGCCGTGGCAGCAGATGGTCGACGGGCTTGCTTATGTCCGCCGTAACCGCCTCGTCTTCGGCGCCATCACTCTCGATCTCTTCGCGGTGCTGCTGAGCGGCGTTACCGCCATGCTCCCCGTCTATGCGCGCGACATTCTCGAAGTCGGTGCGGATGGGCTCGGCCCCTTGCGCGCGGCACCGGCGCTTGGCGCGACCCTGACCGCCATCTTCTTCTCGATCCGGCCGCTGAAGACGAACGTCGGCGTAAAGATGCTCGCCGCCGTGGTCATCTTCGGCGGAGCGACGGCGGTGTTCGGCTGGTCGACGTCCTTCCCCTTGTCGCTGGCGATGCTGACCCTGCTCGGCGCCGCCGACATGTTCTCCGTGTACATCCGGCAGTCGCTGATCCAGCTCCACACGCCCGACGAAATGCGCGGCCGCGTCGGCGCCGTATCGACGCTCGCCATCTCCGCTTCGAACGAGCTCGGCGAAACCCGCAGCGGGTTCACCGCGGCGTTGCTTGGGCCTGTGGCCGCGACCGTCGCTGGAGGCCTCGCCGCGGTCGGCGTGACCCTCGCGTGGGCGGTGCTTTTTCCGGAGCTCCGCCGCGCCCGGACGTTCGAGTTGCCCGACGAGCCGCCGCCGAAGGAAGCGACGGTCGTGTCGGAAGGAGCCTAGGGCGCTTGCAATTGCGGCGACGGCAACCGATTTCCCGGGCTTACGCTTAAGGAGCCTGCCCCTCATGAAAGCCGCGAACATCCTTGAGACGATCGGCAATACGCCCGTGGTGCGGATCAATCGCCTGTTCGGCGATCGCGCCGAGGTCTGGATCAAGCAGGAACGCGCGAATCCCGGCGGATCGATCAAGGACCGCATCGCGCTCGCCATGATCGAGGATGCGGAGCGCAGCGGTGCGCTGAAGCCGGGCGGGACGATCATCGAACCGACCTCCGGCAATACCGGCATCGGCCTGGCGATGGTCGCGGCGGTCAAGGGCTACAAGCTTCTCCTGGTGATGCCCGAAAGCATGAGCCTTGAGCGGCGCCGGCTGATGCTCGCTTATGGCGCGACCTTTGATCTCACGCCCAAGGAGAAGGGCATGCAGGGCGCCGTCGACCGTGCGCGCGAGCTCGTCGAGCAGACGCCGGGAAGCTGGATGCCGCAGCAGTTCGACAATCAGGCGAACGTTGAAGTTCACCGCCGCACGACGGCGCAGGAAGTGCTTCGCGATTTCGCCGACTCGCCGCCTGATGTGATCATCACTGGCGTCGGCACGGGCGGGCACATCACCGCCACGGCGGACGTGCTCAAGAAGGAATGGCCGCAGCTCAAGGTATTCGCGGTTGAGCCCGCCGCGTCGCCGATTCTCAACGGCGGCAAGCCGGGCCCGCACCCCATCCAGGGCCTGGGCGCGAACTTCATCCCGAGCATCCTCGGTCGCGACCTGCTCGATGGCGTCATCGATGTCGAAGCGGAGGACGCGCGGGAAATGGCTCGCCGCGCCGCGCGCGAGGAGGGCATGCTGGTCGGCATCTCGTCCGGCGCCACGCTCGCGGCAATCGAGCAGAAGCTTCCGGAACTGGGCGAGCACCCGCGGATCCTCGGGTTCAACTACGACACCGGCGAACGCTATCTCTCCGTGCCCGAGTTCCTTCCGGAATAAGGTTTAATGCGCCGATAACCTTAGTTCTTCGGCGAACCTTCAACTACCCAAAGTTAAGGCCCGCTGTTGCGGGCGCATAAGGCGTTCGCCTGTAGGTGATCGCCAATGCGTCGAGCCATGTTCGGCAAAGCCCAGGAATTTGATGCGCTCGCAGCCCCGCGGGCGCCGATCAGTGACGCCTTGCTGTTCGACATCCGCGATCATCAGCTGAGTGCCGAGCTGACCCTTGCTGAGCGCCGGGTCGAAACGTGGAGCTTTGCCCCCTGGCTGCTGCTGGCTGCACATGTAGTGATCGCCTGCACGCTGTTCCTGCATCCGGAAACGGGTGGATCTGGTCCTGCCGTTCTACTTCCGTTCGCGGGCTCGATCCTCCTCGACATCGCGGCGGGCGTGGTCCTCGTAGGCTGGCGACGCGTGCAGATGGCGCCTCACACGGTCGCGCGACTGATGTGCGGCTATCTCGCTGGCATCGGAGCCCTGTGGGCCTTCTGGAGCCTCGCGCTTGCTTCCGGACAGGCCACCGACCCAAGCCTGCCAGTGCTTGCGGTCGCGACCGGATTCTTCGTCCGTTCGGTTGTTGCGGTAGCGGCTCCCCCGCTCGCCATCATCAATGCCGTCGGCGCGATCGTCGCGACGGCCCTCTTTTCGAACAATCTCGCGATCACCGTCGCCATCGATACCGTGGCCGTCCTGCTCGCCGGCTACAGCCTCGCCAACACGCGTGAGACGCTTGCCCACGGGCGCCGCCGGCTCGCGCTGGAGTGGCAGGCGAGAAAGGCGCTGAACTTCGTCGACGAGTTCGAAAACACCGGACGCGGATGGTTTTGGGAGACCGACTCCTTCGGGACATTGTCCTACGTCTCGCGCCAGCTCGCCGAGGATTTTCACTGCGAACCAAGCGCACTTCTTGGGCGCCAGTTCACCGACCTAGTCTCAGTCGACCAAGGCTCGGCTTCGACCGAAGAAAGCAAGACTCTCGGCTTCCACCTCTCGGCACGCTTCCCATTTGCCGATGTCGTCGTCCGCCCGGCCAGCCAGGAAGACGTGCATTGGTCGCTGTCCGGAAACCCGATCTTCGACGAACGCGGCCGCTTCCTGGGTTTCCGCGGTATCGGCACCGACCTCACGGAACAGCGTAAGTCCGAGCGCGAGATTTCGCGCCTGGCCCGCTTCGACTCGCTCACCGCGCTGCCGAACCGGGCGATGATGCGCCAAACGGTCGAGGAAGCGCTCCGCAATTCGGCTCGCCGGCAGAAGGGCTGCGCGCTCTTCATGATCGACCTCGACCGCTTCAAGAACGTGAACGACACGCTCGGCCATCCGATCGGCGATGCTTTGCTTCGCCAGGTCGCGGAGCGGCTGAAGTCGGTGATGGGCAATAACGGCCAGGTGGGCCGCCTCGGCGGCGACGAGTTCCAGGCTGTCCTGCCGGGTACCGTCGACGTCGGCCTGCTCGAATCGCTCGCTCGCACCCTCATCGAGCAGGTGTCGCGTCCTTATTCGATCGAGGGTCACAAGGTGACGATCGGCGCATCCGTGGGCATCGCGATCGGCGACCCGGGACGCTCAAGCGCAGACGCCATGGTGCGCAACGCCGACCTCGCGCTCTACGCCGCCAAGGGAGCAGGCCGCGGCAAGCACTGCTTCTACGAACCGGCGATGCACAGCGAAGCCGCCGAACGCCAGCTGCTCGAAAACGATCTCCGCCAGGCAATCGACCGTGGCGAGCTCAGCGTCCATTACCAGCCGGTCGTGCGGGCCGCCGGCGAAGAGATCTCCGGCTTCGAAGCGCTCGCGCGCTGGCAGCACCCGACACGCGGCGCGATTTCGCCAGCTAAGTTCGTGCCGCTTGCCGAAGAGGCCGGCCTCATCGGACGCATCGGCGAATGGGTGCTGCGGACCGCTCTAGAGGAGGCAGCGCGCTGGCCGAGCCATGTCCGCGTTGCCGTCAACCTGTCGCCGCTGCAGTTCAACGACCCTGCCGTGGTCGACATGATCGCGAAGCATCTCGCGGAGTCAGGTGTCGCTGCCGACCGCCTGGAGCTTGAGATCACTGAGGGCGTGTTCCTCGCCGAGGGCGATACTACGGACGATACGTTCGCGCGCTTGAAGAAGCTTGGCGTCCGCCTCGCGCTCGACGATTTCGGCACCGGCTACAGCTCGCTCGGCTATTTGAAGAAAGCTCCGTTCGACAAGATCAAGATCGATCAGAGCTTCGTCCGCGGCGCCGCCTCGGCCACCAACCGCAACGCAGCGATCATCCGCGCCATCGTGACGCTTGCCGAAACGCTCGGCATGGACACGTGCGCCGAGGGCGTGGAGACGCACGACGACCTGCAGCTGATCCGCGAACTCGGCGTCAGCATGGTCCAGGGCTATATCTTCGGGAAACCCACCGAAGCGGCGACTGCACGCGAGCTGGCCAACAGTGCCACCGTCGAAGCCGACGGCTTCGCGTGCAGCCGCGAGCCGCGCCATCGCCTAATGCGCCGCGCCGTGACTTGCATCGACGGGCTCACCGTAGAGGTGAAGCTGCGCAACATTTCGTCGATGGGCGCGCTGGTCGAAACGCCCGCCGCGGTCGCGCCTGGGACCGAGCTGGCGATCGATATCGTCGGCGTCGGGCCGGTGCGGGGCGTGGTTCGCTGGTCGCAAGCCGGCAAGTTCGGCGTCCAGTTCGGCCAGCAGTTCGACCTCGCCCGCCTCGCCCCGAAGAAGGAGAAGCGCAGCGAGGTCACGATGCTGCGGCCCTGGTACGTCGACCAGCAGCGCGAGGCGAGCTAGCCGCTAGCGCGCCGCCATGCGTCGCGCCTGCCCACGGTCCTTGCCGTAGAAATCGTCGAAATAGACGATCGACGTCCCGCTCGGCACTGCGGTCAGATAGGTGATGTAGATCGGCACCGGCTGCGGCAGGTTGACCTTCTGTTCGGGCCGGGCACCCTGTGCCTTCGGGGCCCTGCCGTTGAACAGCCAGCGCGCGAACCGCGGCGCATCCTCGAGCCGGACGCAGCCATTGCTCTGAAGCCTGGCAGCCTCCTCGATCTTCTCGCGCTCCGGCGTGTCGTGGAGCCAGATGCCCTGCGAATTGGGGAACATGAACTTCATCCGCCCCATCGAGTTCGCCGGTCCGGGCTTCTGGCGAAGGCGAGCCTGGATGCGGCCCTGCTGAACCGCGCGCCAGTCGATCGACATCGGGTCGATCACCCGCGCATGGTCCGACCAGTCGGACAGCAGCTCATAGCCCCGCTTGGAGAAGTAGGAGCGCCCTTCCTTGAGGATGGTCGGCGCGAGCTTCTTAGCCGTGATGTCCGCCGGCGAATTCCAGTAGGGATTGAGCGCGATGTATCGCATGTAGGCGTTCATCATCGGCGTCTGCGCGATCGGGTCCGGGCGCCCGGCGACGACGCGCATGGAATCCACGACCTGGCCGTCCTCATACATGTAGAGGCGCGCTGCCGGAGGATTGACGATCACGTAACGGCCGTGCGCCGCCGGAAGGGCGCGTGCGCGCTCGAGATTGAGTTCGAGCAGCCGGCGCTGCCCCTCGCCATTGTACATGCGGCCGGCGATCGCCGCGCGCAGCTTGGCGTAGATTGGGCTCATCCAGCCCATGTTCTGGACATAATCCGACAGCGACGGCGCACGCGCCGCGGCACTGAGGAGCTCCATTGCAGAGGGCGGCGCCGGACGCAGCTCCGGATCGACATAGACGATGCCGACGTTGGGGTCGTGCTTCTGGTCGCGAGCATAAGCGACGAACGCCTCGCTCAGCATCATGTCGGCGCGCTGGGCCGCTGCCGGGTTGGCACGCGCATCCGCGACCGCGCGAGTCAGGGCCCGAACATTGTAGCGCCGCGGGTTCAAGCGATCCGCCTGGGCGGTCGCAAGCAAGGCCACCAGCTGCTGGGCGGCAGCTCCTGACCCGGGCGAGAACCAAAGCGATCTCCCGCCGCGTGCGCGATAGAAGTCGGCAACGCCGCCCGCGACCGATGGCGCGGCCGCCACGGCAGGTGCTTCGGCAAGGGCGATCGGCAGGCTGATCGCCGCGCCGGCTACCGCCACTGCAGCAATTCCGCTCAGCGGCAGGGCGCCGCGAAAGAATGTCATCTTTTCCACTGTGTCTCCCTTGGCGCGACGAGCGCTCCGGCGCGATGAACGCACAACATCAAGCGACGTTTATACGACATCCCCGCTGAACGCGCGATGTAGAAGAAAAGCGTTCGATATCAGCGTCTTGTACACGCAAAAAAGAAGCGTCGGCAGTGCCGGCGCTCCTCCTCTGGCCGTGTCGCCCGCCTTAGTAGCGGCGGTCGATATCAACGTCCCGGACGTAGCCCCGATAGTCGACGTCGCAGGTGAACGAGAGGTCCGCAGCCTGGCTGGTCCCATAGCCAAGGGCGCCATAAGCGTAGGGATTATAGGTGTTGGTCGCATAGCGGCCACTGCTCGCGAGGCCGCGAACACGAAGCGTCCCGCGACTCGTCTGGGTCGCCGACGTGATGCCGACTACTCGGCCCTGGTTGATCGGAATACCGACTAGCGAGCCGAGGATCGTGCCCAGGGTATTGCGATTGTACAGGCGGTTTTGAACCGCGGCGGTGCACTGCTGCAGCGCCGCGTTCGAGTTCACGCCATAAGGCGTATAGCCGTTATAACCATAAGCATTGGCATAGCCGTAAGGGTTGTAGGTGCCGTAGCCGTAGGGGCTGTAACCGTACACCTGCGCCGCGGCGGGCGTGGCGGCAGCGAACGCCGCAAGGCCGGCCGCGCCGGCAAGCATTTTGATCATAGTACGCATGGCTCAATTCCTCCTTCCAACTGGGTTGGAGCCTTGCGCCTTCAACGCGCCGCTGTTGGAGGGTGCGTCGTCATTCGTCGCAGAGTTCCGCCGATCCATCGCAGTGGCGTGAACCGCGGTTTAACAAAGGCTTCGCCGGCGCTTACTGGCTGTTTTCGCTGCCCGCATTCCCGGCCTGCGCTTCGGCCGCCGCATTCAGGGCCGCATCGGGATCCATCCCGTTCTCCGCCGCACCGTTCAGGACCTCGGCCGCTTCGGGCGTCGAGACGTTCGCCGCGTCGTCGAGCTTGTCCTCCTTCGCCGCCTGGCTGCTGCAGCCGGCAACGGCGACGAGAAGGGCTAAGGTGAACAAGGCGCGCATGTGGGGGACCTCCTGTTGCTGTCCCCCGCCAACACGCGAGCGCGCGAATGAGTTGCGCCGCGGGCCCTAGAAGGCCTCGGCCGGCATCCTCATCAACGCCTCGGCACCAGCCTCGATCTTGCGCCGCAGCCCGGTCGATTCCGGCAGCTCCCGCTCGGCGAAGAAACGCGCGGTCGCAAGCTTGGCGTCGTTGAACGACTGGTCGCCTTCGCCTGCGTCGATCGCCTTTTGCGAGGCGGCCGCCATCTTCAGCCACATCCAG
Organism: Sphingomicrobium sp.; assembly: GCA_036563485.1. Taxonomy (NCBI): domain Bacteria; kingdom Pseudomonadati; phylum Pseudomonadota; class Alphaproteobacteria; order Sphingomonadales; family Sphingomicrobiaceae; genus Sphingomicrobium; species Sphingomicrobium sp. The sequence continues at coordinate 369,062 of DATCMI010000001.1, forward strand.
CCGAAGCTGACGAGGCCCATCAACTCCATATAGGCGTAGGCACCGGCGCCGGCATTGTCGGGATCGGCCATGCCGTTCTGCGCCAGCCACATGGTCGCAGCTTGAAGGTCCTGGAGCGGCCGCTCGAGTGCTGCTGCGACGCCCGCGGGATCGCCGGCCTGCTTGGCTTCGGCGATGTCGCGGCCGATCACCTCGAACAGGGTGCGAACGGCGCGGCCGCCGTCCTTGGGCAGCTTGCGGCCGACCAGGTCCATCGCCTGGATGCCGTTCGTGCCTTCGTAGATCATCGCGATCCGCGCATCGCGGACGAACTGCTCGACGCCGTGCTCGCGAATGTAACCATGGCCGCCGAATACCTGCTGCGCATGCACCGCGGCCTCGAACCCCTTGTCGGTCATGTAGCCTTTGATAACGGGCGTGAGCAGGCCGAGCAGGTCGTCAGCCTGGGTGCGCTCGGCTTCATCCGGAGAGCGACGGAGGAGATCGACCAGCAACGCGCCCCACAGCACCAGCGCCCGTCCAGCCTCGTTCCATGCCCGCGATTCCAGCAGCATGCGCCGAACGTCCGGGTGGACGATGATCGGGTCGGCCTTCGCCTCCGCGTCGCGTGCGCCTTGATTGAGAGCGCGGCTCTGGCGCCGCTCCTTCGCGTAGGCAACGGCATTCTGGTAGGCGACCTCGCCCTGGGCGAGCCCCTGAAGGCCGACGCCGAGGCGCGCGGCGTTCATCATGATGAACATCGCCTGGAGCCCCTTCTCAGGCTCGCCGACGAGCCAGCCCTTCGCCCCGTCATAGTTCATGACGCAGGTCGAATTGCCGTGGATGCCCATCTTCTTTTCGATGGCGCCGCATTGCAGGCTGTTGCGCTCGCCTAGGCTGCCATCGTCGTTGACGAGGAACTTCGGCACGACGAACAGGCTGATGCCCTTCACATTGTCC